>CANJXY010000059.1 GCA_947478925.1 Hyphomonadaceae bacterium
ACGTTCACAATCTTCCAACGCTATCGGTCCGGCTATCCGCATAACCTGGGCGAGGAGTTCGATGCGCCGTTCGCGAGGCTCGACTGGATTGGCCCTGGCAGGTTCGACCTCATGTGGCATCGGCACACTGGCAAATGGCATCGGCTCCACCAGGAGCTGCTGCTTCATCAGGCGATCGCGACACTGAAAGCCGACGGCCTGTTGCACCACGTCTAACTTTGCCGGGTCCGGAAGGTCAGTCAGCCCGGACGCTTACAGGAGGAAGGCCTGCCGGCGATCTGCATCGACGCGCGGCATGCCAAGGCGGCGCTCGACATGGCGTCGAACAAGACCGACGCCAACGACGCTGATGGCTTGGCGCAGCTTGCCGAGGTGGGCTTTTACCAGGAAGGCCGGGTTAAGCACTTTGACAGCATGCTGAGCCGCACGTTGGTGGGCACCCGAACTCAGCTGATGAAGACATTTGGGCTGGTTGTCCCCAAGGGCGCCGGCCGCCTGCGATCACACAACTGCTGTTGGGCGATGACCTGTCGCAACTCCGCTGCGTCTCTGACTGTCCGGACTGTATTGACCAAGCCGAATTGTCGTATCCCAAAGACGGCGAACTCGGCAACCGGATTAGACACCAGAACCTCATCGGTGTCGGGCTTTCTCGCCCGTGCCTAGTTGTCCAACTTGAAGGCAAAAAGGAGGTTGCCTCCCTTTTGACCGAACTTGTCATAGCCCGAGGTCACATAGACAAACCTGCCGGCTACGACTGGACCACTTGAGTCGATCGATCCGCCACTGCCAGATATCCCGTTGATTCCTTTGAATTGCCGATTGGTATCGAAGGTCCAGAGGATTGTTCCGTCTCGTGCGGAGAATGCTCTCACGGAGCCGTCCAGTGATCCGCCAAATACGACTCCGGGGGCAAGGGTCGCTGCAGCCGAGACGCCCGGAGAGCAGCGCCACGCTGCGTCCTGACATGTATTGGGCAGGACAGTGGACCAGACAGCTTGTCCTGTCGCTACGTCCAGGGCGTGCATGCCTGACTGGGCGGGCAGGTGGGAGTCATTCGGATAGGCCGAGAGATCGGAGATCGGCACGAACAGTGTCTTGCCATCCGTGGCCATGCCCCAGTGTACGCCGCCCATAATGCCGCCGCGTCCCGGCTTCGTCTTCCAGATGAGGGCGCCGTTGTTGTCCGGATCGAGACCATAGACATGGCCCGACTTCTGACCCGCTAGGATGACGGCGCGTCCGTCAGACAATTCGACGAGTATCGGTGCGGCCCCAAAATCAAAGTCTGGTCCGGTGTTCGCGGGGCAGTTTGGGCCAGAGGGGCAGGCGGCATTCCAGACATCGTTCGCCTTCGCCTGATACGTCCACATGACCTTTCCTGACCCCAGGTCAAGCGCCATGATCGCATCGCTCGTGCCGGTGGCGGGATGCGAGTAGTTCTCCCCTGTGCCGATATAGAGGCGGCCACGCTTGCGATCTATCGTTGGCGTGGACCACACGGGCGCCCCAGAAGGACCGAAAAGCTGCACGCCTGTGCGGTTTGTCCCCTGAGCCAGGGGTTCTTCAGCGATGGTATGCGTTTTCCAGACGGTGGCGCCCGTCTTGATGTCGATCGCCGCTACGGCGCCCCTGAAGCTGCAGCATGAGTATGTCCCGTTCATCGCGGCCACCACCTCGAGCGACGAAATGGGAACGTAGAGGCGTCCTTCATGCAGGCGCATCGCACCGGTAATGGTCGCCTGAGGGTGACTGTCCGGGCGAACGCTCCATACGATACGGCGGGTGGCGAGATCGACTGCGTGTACCTGTCCTGCAATATCGCCGAAGTAGAGTGCCTCAGGTGCGCCAGCTGGATTTGTTCCGACAATCAACGGAGACCTGATCTCCTTGTCGGACTGCAAAGTCCACAAAGTGCATCCCTTTGATGCGTCAATCGCGTAGACGGTGCCGAACTGATCTGCGGTGTAGAGAACATTCCCTGCGATGGTTGGCTGAACGCGTACGCGCGTTGACCCCGGAAACGCGAAAGCCCATTGCAGTTTCAGGTTCGTAGCATTGTCGGCATTGATGGATGTCTGGTCGCGATCGACGGCGCGCCAGTTTTCCGGACGCATTCCCCAGTCAAGAATTTCGCCCGGTCCGTCTATACCGCTCGGCGACGCTGTGCAGTACGAGGTTGAAACAGTTTCCGCCGTCTGCGGGCCAGACAAATACGAAGCCAGTATCTTCCTTTCCTCGGGCGAAAGGCCGCTGGCTTGAGCAGACATAATTCCCGTGGTCAGCGATGCGAGAATACGTTCCTGACTGAGCGCCGCGAGCGACTCGCGTCGAGGTGCCTGGAGGGCTCCTCCTTCATGACATGTCGCGCAGGCGCGTTCGTATATGGCGGCTCCGGATGGCGTCAGCGATCCTGAACTTGCGATGGCGACTGGATGAGGCTGCTGCGCACATGCGGCCAATAAGACTGGCAACAAAAATCCCAACATCTTCTGACTCAGTGAGTAAGACTGATCCAGTCTAGTTGGGTCGCTGCTGATCAGAGGTCTCACTATCATCCCCGAAACAGTGTTTGGCCAAATGCGCCGCTCTTAGCCGTCGCTCGTCTAGTGATTCACCGTCTTCACCATCGCGCCGTCGATCCGCAGGTTCGCTCCCGTGATGAAACCTGCCTTTGGGCTTGCGAGGAAGGTCATGGCATCGGCCACTTCCTCGGGGCGCCCATGTCGCCCAAGCGCGCTCATCTGGGCGGCGCGGTTGAACAGGTCCGGCTGGTGCTGGCGGATCTGATCCCAGACACCGCCGGCAAAGAGTATGGGGCCGGGAGAAACCGCATTCACCCGTATGCCGGCCGAACCATGCTTCGCCGCAAGCTGCCCCATGTAGGAAATCAACGCGGCCTTCATCGTACCGTACGCGCTCTCACCCGGCGGCAGAACCATCAGCGTCGCCGCGATCGATGACACGAACAGGAGCGATGCATCCTTGCCATTCGCCAGTATGGGCAGGGAAGCTTCAGCGAAGCGGACATGCTGCAGGAAGTCTGTCTCAAAGGCCTCGCGCCAACCCTCCTCTCCCTTCAGCGTGGGGCGCGTTGATACGTTGGAGATGGCGATGTCGAGCCCGCCAAGCTCCGCTGAAGCCGCCGCGTGCCAGCTGTTGAAGGCTTCCCGATCCCGAACGTCGAGAGCTGTGCCGAAGGCGCGCACGCCCAGCGCACGCAGTGCGTTCACAGTCTCGACAACGGCAGATTCAGTTCGGGCGCAGATAGCTATGTCGACGCCTTCTCGCGCGAGGCTTTCTGCAACGGCGCGTCCGATGCCCCTCGTGCCTCCAGTGACAATTGCCTTCTTGCCCTTGAGACCCAGATCCATGTGGTGTTACCTCAGCCGATTATTGAACTGCCTGTTGACCTGTATGGCATCACCTGCGCGCACGGATAGTTTCGGCGCCCGCACGCACCGCCGCCATGATCATTGCGCAGGTTGTCGCCTCGATTTCCTCCCTGCGGGCTCCGCCCCGCTGGATGAGCTCACCCGCAGCGATCGTGAGCCCCAGCCCGATCTCGGTGAGCTTCAGGGCGTGTGCATACGACACGTCAAATTCACTTTGAATGCGCCTCGCCAGGTACCGGGCGTTGGCGTCGTGCCGCCGCATGCGGACCAGCCCAGTCGCACCTGTCAGGCTGGGTTCGTTCAGTAGCCGACGAAGAAGTGGTCCGCGGCGCTCGATCTCGGCAAGTGCGATGTGCGTGGTCGCTCTCACGAGCTCGGGAAATGTCTGCGCGCCCTGTGCGGCGCGCGCCTGTTCTGCCTGAATCCGGATCAGATCAGCTTGAAGCAGGCATGCAAGCAGACCCTTTCGGCTCTCGAAATAGGCGTAGACGAGCGCCTTGGAGACGCCCGCTTCCTCAGCAACGCGCTCCATACTTAAGACTTCAAGTCCTTCTGACGTAATCAGGCGTGCTGCGCATTCAAGCAGCTGCACCCGCCGCTCCTCCGGAGCCATTCGCGTGCGGATTTTGGGCTGGCGAGGCGTTGGCATCGGAAATGTCTTACCCGGATCGTGGCGTCGCGGCACTATTGACGATGGATCTAATAACGCTTCTACTTCGTTTGACAAGGCCGCCCAAAGCGCCTGTGTCGTGAGCGGCATTTTCATGCCAGCCAAAAGATGAGGGGAGGGCAGACCAATGCTGTTAAATCGGCGGGAAACGCTGGGCGTGCTCATGTCACTTGGAGCCATCGGTGCAAGCGGCTGCGCAAGCTCAGGGTCAGTTGCGAAGTCGCTGGTAGATAACGGACCGGTGGTCCGAGGCATAAGCTATACGGGCATCTCGGTGAGCAACATCGACAGGTCGGCGGCCTATTTCATAGGCGGAGGGTTGCTGGAGGTCGAGCGGAGTGACCTGCAAGGCGGTGTTCTGAATGCAATCGCCGGAAAGAAGGTCAGTGCGAAAACACGAACGCTGCGGAGCAGCAGCGGTCAGGTAAGGCTAATGCAGTTTGATCAACCCGCAGCGACAGCGCGGAGCGCGGGGATCGTGCCGGTGCAAGGACCGGGAATAACGCACGTCTGTTTCCAGTCCCCCGATAGCAAGCCGATCTTTCCAAGGTTCGTTGCTGTGGGGGCCAGGCCTCTCTCCCGCACTGGCGACCTGGTACAACTCCGGCCCGATGTTCCGGTAAGGTACGCGTATCTTCGTGATTCTGATGGGGTGATGATCGAGATCGAGCAACTGCTGCTCGACAACCTGCCGTTCGAGCATCGCATGCGGCATGTGGCCATCGCCTCGCTGGATATCGATCGTGCTGTCGCCTTCTATACCTCTGTGTTGGGCAAGGCGCCTCGCGAGAGAAGGTCCAATCTCGTCAACAAGACATTGGACATCACCGCCAACGTCGATGACTTGAAGCTGGATGTCGCCTGGTTCCAGGTCGGAAATCTGGAACTCGAAATCTGGGAATATCTCAATCCTGCACCCAAGCCGTCCGTAGAGCCTCGACCGCTGGAGGCGCTTGGTCACAACATGATCGTGTTTGACGTAACCGATCCTGCTGCGGCACTGCAGAGACTGCAGGATGCGGGCGGCGCTCGCGTTTCGGCGCCTTCGCGAATGGACGGCGGTGAGATTGCTTTTGGGCGTGATCCGGACGGGAACCTCCTCGGCTTCTTTCGGCCTGGGTCTGATAGCTCCCCTTTCTCGACGCGTGGCCTCGTATACTGAATGATGTAGCCCGCCCAATAGTGACGAGCATTGTCCGCTTCCAGATAACGCGCCGCAATGCAGCGTCATCGTCGAATGACCAATGTAGTGCGGCTCGGCCGAATGGCCTCAATCCTTGCTCCGGCGAGCCCAGAGCCCGAAGCTGCTATCCGCGGTGCGCTTGGTTCGAAAATCCTGGTGTTGGGGTGGACGGCCCCTTGCGGCATCGAAGTGTGCCAAACTGCCGTTGCGAACCGCAGTTGAAAGGAGCCGTCCGTGGGTAAGATTAGCATGATTGGTCTGGACCTGGCGAAGTCTGTTTTCCAGGTGCATGGCGTTGATGGATCTGGCGCCGCCGTTTTGAAGCAGAAGCTTCGGCGCGAACGTGTGCTGGTTTTTTCGCGGGCTTGGAGCCCTGCGTAGTTGTCATGGAGGCCTGCGGGAGCGGGCACTATTGGGCGCGTGAGATTGCAAAGTGCGGCCACGAGACCAAGCTCATTCCCGCGTCCTACGTAACGACTAGAACGCCGCTCGTATCCTGCTCGTAGCCGCATCATCCAGATGGATGCCCAACTGTTCGTCCATACTCCGAAGCAGATCGATAGCGACTTGCAGTCCCGCCCCGCAGACGAGCCGGTCCCCCCAGATTTCATGGAGCGGCACAAGAACGAACAGACGTTCGAACAGCCCGGGATGTGGCAGGCTGAGGCGCTCGCTCACAATCCGTACGCCTTCGACGTTCAGAAGGTCGATGTCGATTTCGCGCGGCCCCCAGCGTAGTCGTGGCCTGCGGCCAAGTTCGCGTTCGATGTCCTGACAGACATTCAGCAATGCATCAGGCGACAGGGATGTTTCCACCAGCGCTGCTGCGTTTAGAAAGGCGGGTTGATCGACGATTCCCCATGGTGGCGTCGCGTAGATGCTGGAGACCCTCGTTACAGTAACGTCGGTGTTCTGAGCGAGCGCCTTCAGCGCGGCGATTATGCTGCCGCATCGGTCGCCAAGATTGGCGCCTAGGCCAAGCGCGACTTCAGTCATGTCGCTTCCTCTGGACTTCTACGCCCACATGATCGATCGCGTGCCGGACGGGCGCAGATGGCTTGCGAACCTGGACACGCACAGACTGCACCAGAGGAAACCCGATCAGAATTTCTTCCGCCACCTGGCGCGCGAAGGATTCGATTAGGTTAAAGGTTGTTTTGGCGGAGAGCTGCGCAACAAGATCGCACAGGGCGCCATAGCAGACCGTATCTTCCATTCGATCCGCAGCCGGTTCGGGACGCGCAACATTGCAATCAATATCAATGTAGAACTTCTGCCCCAGCGATTGTTCTGCCTTGGCGACGCCGTGAAAGCCATAAACGCAGAGGTTGGAGACAAAGACGCGTTCAATCATCTGCAGTCTCCTATTGCGCGGTGAACGGAGATGGCGTCGCGGTGCGCTGCGACGTCGTGCACTCGCAGGATGGTCGCGCCCGACCTTAGCGCAGCAAGGTTGGCGGCGATGGTTCCGGCGAGGCGCTGATCCACAGTCCGGTTTAGAAGTCGCCCGATGAATGACTTGCGGGAGACGCCGACAAGAATTGGCAGCTTGTAGTCCTGAAGAACGTCAAGACGCCCCAGCGCTATGAAATTCTGCTCGTACGTTTTTGCGAAGCCAAGGCCAGGATCAAGAATAAGGTGTTCGCGCGGTATTCCAGCGTCGGCTGCCGTTTTCAGCGTTCGATCAAAGAAGTCCCTCATGTCGTCGACGAGGTTGATGGCTTCGTCGGCTGTGCCACGATTGTATGTTACCACGAGCGCGCATTCAGTCTCGGCGACAACCGACGCCATACCGGCGTCGCGCGTCATGCCCCAAACATCGTTTACAATCACCGCGCCAGCGCCAGCAGCCGCGTGTGCTACGCCCGCCTTGTAGGTGTCGACGGACACGGGCGCATTAGTGGCTTCGCAGACTGCAGCTATGACGCGCTCAATTCTCCCCAGTTCAACGGCTTCCGAGACGAGCTCCGCGCCGGGCCGCGTGGACTCGCCGCCGACATCAACAATGTCCGCGCCGTCAGCAGACATCTCCAGCGCCCGAGCCAGCGCAGCCTGAGGCGCGACCGTCAGGCCTCCGTCGGAAAACGAATCCGGCGTAACGTTTAGAATTCCCATGATCAGAGGGCCGGACGCGGCGCGCGCCAACACAGCGTCACGTATGGCTCCGAGCCGATGATGCACGCTTCACTCCCGGTCCTGCGGTCAAATCCCAATCCGCCGAGTGAGCCTTACCCCCCGCTGAGCTGTTCGGGAACTCCACGAACGAGTATCGCAAGCGAACCGCTACGATTCATCGCTGGCACGCGCTCGGCTTGCAGAGTGTCGCATTTTGGCGAGCTCGGCCCGGTTCGCTTGGATGAAATTGGGGCCTCAAAGACATTTTTCAGCGGGGCCTGCCATTCCCCGATCTCTTCGCGGCGTCAATGCCCGTCTCTAGCCACCTTACGAGCGAATGGTTCCAGCAACGTTTCCGTCGCGCCCCGGATGGGCTAGTCTGGCCGCGCAAAAGGGAGACCAGCCTATGGGCGCGGCATTCAATATCGTCGGGCGGATCATCAGCACGCTTCTGGGCGCGCTGCTCTGTTTCATGGGTGGCGTGTGGATTTTGCAGGCCTTCAACATCGCCTTTAATGGACCGATGGGTCCTGGCGGCGCGCGCAGCTTCATGGTCGAGGACCATAGTTGGGCGATCTACGGCGCGATCGCGGTGCTGGTGGGTGTTGTGCAGGTTGTCTGGAGCAATACGCGCAAGGCTTAATGATCTGCGCTGGCGGGATTTGTAAGGCTGGAATAGGCGCATTGCGGATCTTGGCGCCGGAAGCTCACCAATAGTCGGCTTGGCAATTCCGCCATGTCGGGTCAGCGGGCAACTCGGAAGCGAAGCTTACGGATGTCCATTCATGGGCGAGTTCGGGCCGCAGCATCGCTCGGTCCCCGAATGGCGCACGTGGATCGACTCAGTCGGATTGACACACTCCAGGTTGCGGCGAGTAGGGCCTCATACGTGCCCGTCAGACTACTGAGCATCCCATGCGTTGATGCCGCCATCGAGGCTGCGCACGTTAAAGCCATGCTCGCTGAGATATGTTGCAGCCTTTTGACTGACCCACTTGCCTTTGACGCAGTAGACCACAATCGGCTTGTCCTTGGGCAGCTTGCTGGCCCAAGCAGCTATGCCCTCGGGATCGCGGCGGATTGCGCCGGGTATCATTACGGGGTTTGCGGCAAAATCTTCACTTAGCCGCACGTCAATAACCGTCACCCCTTCGGGCGCCTCAGCTTTCAGTTCAGCGACAGAAGCTGTGCGGGTGTATTCCGGCCGATTGTCATTGCGGAAGACATAAACATGGGGTGTTGGCGTGCATGACGCCGCAACCAACAGGGTGACGGCACAGAGTATCGTTCGCATGTTGCGTCTCACCATGCTCGGGTGACCCGCGCCACCATCTTCTGACCAAGCGCAGGGCGTCAATGGCTGCTTTAGCGCGAGGTCCTGCCTGATCAGCAGGGTAGAACCGATCGGCAGTTCACGCGCGACCCCGCCATCGGTCACAATGCCGGAAGGGCGTGAAATCAGGTCCCGTTGCGGACGCTCGTTTGTGATGGGTCTGCGCGGATTCCCGGAAAACGGGGTTTGCGAGGGCCGGTTCGTGCAATTCTACGGGACAGGCTAGCCCATTCGACGGACTTCCCTCGACCATCGATGTTGGAGTATCGACCAAGGCGTGAGCACGGCGATCAACTTCGATACCCTCGTCCGACAGCTTGGCGCGCTAGGTTTGCGGCCCGGCGATATTGTTATGACACATGCCAGCATGCGTCGCGTGGGGGTTGTCGATGGCGGCGCCAGATGTCTCGTTGATGCCCAGTTGGCTGCAGTTGGCGCCGAAGGCACCCTACTCATGGTTCTCAGCGCGGACGAAGACGAGCCTTTCAGCGCGCAAACAACGCCAGTCGATATCGAGGATATGGGCATCCTCGCTGAGGTGTTTCGGACCTATCCCGGCGTCCAGGTTTCCGATCATCCGGCGGACAGGTTCGGCGCCATTGGCAAGCACGCACGCGGTCTTCTTCACCCGATGTCGCTCCATGACTACCATGGACCAGGCTCGCCACTGGAGCGCTTCACTGAGCTTGGCGGGCGGGTTCTTCGGCTGGGTGCAAACCCCGACACGGTGACGCTAACGCACTTTGCGGAGTATCTGGCGGACGTGCCCGACAAGATCAGGGCGCGGCGAAGATATGTGAGAGCAGACACCGGTGAAGTCTGGATTGAAAGTCTCGACGATACCGACGGCATCGCCGCTTGGCCTCATGGAGACTACTTCGGCCAGATATTTCTCGACTACAAAGAGTCAGGCGCGGTGACAACAGGGCTGGTGGGCCGCTGCAATGCCGAATTGTTCGAGGCTAGGGACTTTGTGTTGTTTGCCGTCCGATGGATGAACCGTGAACTCGCGGCTGATCGTCTAGGTGGAGTGCGACGTTCATGATCCTGAAGATCGCCTTCTTCCTTCTTGGGGGCGCGGCATTGGTAATTGGTGGGTTGATTTTCGTGATTGGCCCTCAGGTAACAGGGCAGATTTTTGTCGCCGCCCTTCACGTTGTTTCGCCTGACGTATCTCCCATCATTGCGCTGACTGGCGCGGACATCGACAGCGAGATGCGATTTTATTCCGTTCTATGGATGGCCTATGGAGCGATAGCGCTTTGGATCGCTCAAGCGTTGCCGCGGCGCGTGGTCTTGCTCCGCATCATGCTTTGCCTGTTTCTGCTCGGAGGCATTGGACGAGCGATCTCGTATTTCGTGGTTGGCGCCCCTCATCTTCTATTCATCGTTCTGATGTGGATCGAAATCGTACTTCCACCAGTTCTGTTGCTCCTTTCATTCGCAAACCGGCGTTCAAGCGTGACCACCGAGTGAAGCTTACTGGGCGAGGTTACATCCGATCGGCAGAGCAGGAGCGACCGACTGTTAGCGCGCGACCCTGCTTTGGCTGCCTCGCAGTGGAGCTTTGTCCTCGACGATGGGGAAGGAAGCCAGATTGACGTTCCCGTCGTCGTCCCTGACGTGGATGGCGGGGTTTGGGCTGATCCAATTGATGGGGCTGCCCATCCAGCCGGCTCCCTGAAGGGCGAAGGCATCATTGCTGGCGTGACTGTTCGTTGTGTCAGTGCTAAGCTCCAGCTCCAGCTCCAGCTCCAGCTCCAGCTCCAGCTCCAGCTCCAGCTCCAGACTAGCTATCCGTCGCGCGCGATCAACCGTCAGGATGTCGCCGTTCTCTGCAGCTTGCTCGGCCGGCCGGTGCCCGACACTTATAAGCAGGACGCGCTGCGAGCCTCGCTGTTTGGGCGAAGTCCCCCTGACTGATAGGGCAAGGGCGACCGGCAATTCCCGGCGACCCTACCATTGAAAACATCGTCGGAAGGGCGCGAGGTTGGGTCCCGAAACTGCCGGTCGTCATTCAAGCTTGGGGCGGCCCGAAAAGTCTGGGGTAGGTCAGACCCACTCCTGCAGATGCCACCTTCGTTGCCCCAACTCTACTCTGGAACTTTGGAAGATTTGGCCGCGCGTTCGGCCTCACGAAACACGCGCAGGAAGTTGCCGCCCCATATCTTCTTGATGTCATCGGCTGAGTAGCCGCGCCGTAGCAGTCCGACAGTTACAGCTAGCGAATCGCTCGCGTCCTCATATCCGTCAATTCCACTGCCGTGGTTGAAATCCGTGCCGATACCGACATGGTCGATGCCGATACGCTTCACGATGTAGTCGATATGGTCGATCATGATGTCGATTGTCGCCGGTCCAAGCGCATCGCGGATCGAAGATGCGAAAGTCTCCTTGGCCACCGGATCGGAAAGCTCCCAGTATAATTCGTAGGGATACGAATAGGCGGCAGGAAGCCCCGCGGTGCTACGCGCCACCTTGATGGCTTCCAACTTTTCGGGGGTCGAAAAATTGATCAGGTAGGCAGTAAATGGCGCGACGTGAATGACCCCGCCCGTCGCGCCGATCCGGTCGATTTCTTCGTCAGAAAGATTGCGCGTGGCGTTCGAAATTGCGCGGACGTTTGAGTGGCTTGCGATTACTGGTGTCTTGGACGTGGCAATTGCCGCCAAGGTTGCTGCCTTCGACATCTGGGAAACATCAACCACCCCACCAAGCGCGTTGATGCGTTCAATCGCAGCCACCCCGAGCGAAGACAGGCCACCGTGCGCGTCTCCTTCATAAAGGCCAGTGACCGGATCGTGGAACGGTCGCGAGGAGTCGGAGAAATCATTGTGAGCGAGATGGTTCAGCGCAAAAACCCGCACGCCGGCCTCGTAGAACGTATCGAGTGCCGATACATTTCCTTCAAGAGATCGAGCATTCTGAAATCCCAGGATCAACGCCGCCCTGCCACTCTCGCGGATCGTCAGGATCTCGTCGGACGATTTCGCGATCGCTACTGTATCAGTATTCGCGGCAGCCAAAGCCAAAACAGCCGCGAGTTTTTCGTTTGCTTCCCTGCGCGCCTCGGCATCTCCCGCTCGCGTGCGGGGGCCCGGACCTACGGCAATTGACATGACGACTGCGCCGACGCCGCCAGCCTTGAGTTTTGCCGGCGCGATTTTCGATACTCCCTGAGGGTCGAGAAAGTTCGCTGGTGTTGATGGCACGACAATGTCCGCGTGTGCATCCAGAACCAAACTATCCCGGTGGATGGTGCGTGCGGTTTCGAGCAGAGCCGCCTCGCTCGGCTGACTAATCGGCGGTGCATCCCCGACGGATGGCGCACACGCCGACAGGGCGAAGGCCAAAACGAATGCAGCGGCGAATCTTTCTCGGCGAGTGCGGGGGCCGGCTGCTGTAATTGTCATAGCGTCTCCTCCAAAAACTCAGCGATCGAAAGAGCTCGCAATCGCAAACTCGATGCGGTCAGTGAGCGCGCATCCGAGTGATGCTATCAGGTGGTTGAGCTCATCGCCAACATTCTTCAGGCGGATGTATTTGAAGGATGTCGTCCGCGTGCATCGCAACAAAGGCTACGACTGAGCTGGAGGTTGGGAAGGTGGGATCGATGCTCAAGCCGCTGTCGTGGCTGCACAACATGCCGCGCAGGCGAGTGCCGCCGTTCTTCGAAAAAAGCGGGGGCTGTTTGGTCGGGATCGACTCTGCCGGATCGCCACAATCGGCGCGCCGCCTAACACGGGCCCCGAAGACGCCCGTCACGCATTGCTATCTCCCATGCCGTTACGGGTGGCGTCCTGTTAGGACTACGCTGTCATCGGAATGTATTCGCCGGCAACAAATCCCTCGCCAAGTTTGAATTTCTGGATTTTCCCGGAACCGGTGAGTGGCCACTGGTCGACCCAGATCCAGTAGGCTGGTGTCTTCTGCGCGGAAAGGCGCTCGCGGATGAAAGCCTTCAGCTCGGCCGGGGTGGGTTTGTCGTGGCCGCTGCAGCGCATGAAACAAGCGACCTGTTCGCCCCATTTCTCGTCGGGCACCCCGACTACGGCGATCTCGGCGATGGCGGGATGCTCCAGAAGCGTGTTCTCGATCTCGGCTGGGAAGAGGTTCTCACCACCGCGAATGATCATTTCCTTCACGCGGCCGGTGATCCTGACATAGCCGCGCGGATCCATACGGCCGAGATCGCCCGTGTGAAGCCAGCCCTCAGCGTCGATGGTCTTCGCGGTAGCTTCCGGATTGTCGTTGTAGCCGAGCATGACCTGATACCCGCGGGCGCAAATCTCGCCCTGTTCACCGATGGATACGACGGAATTGGTAACGGGGTTGCGGATCGAGATTTCGGTATGGGCGCAGGGTTGGCCGATAGTCTGCGTGAGGTCTTCCTCCGAGTCCTCATACCAGGTCTGGGTGAGGACTGGGGAGGTTTCGGTCTGGCCGTACACGATCTGGATCGGAGCGCCGAAGACTGCGCGGGCTTTCCTGCAAAGTTCCGGCGGCACCATCGATCCACCTGACATGATGCGGCGGATAGAGGAGACATCGGCCCCGGATTTCTCCACCGCCTCGATCAGGGCCACGATCATGGTGGGCACGCCGAGGATGAAGCGGGTGCGCTCGCGCTCAATCACGCGAATGACCATGCTAGGATCGAACATCGGCGCGAGCAGCATGGTCGCGCAGGTGGCGAGGCCGCCGAGCGCCAGAACGGCGCATCCGGTGGTGTGGAACAGTGGCATGTGATGGACGAAGCTGTCGCCCGCGTTGAGGCCGGCGCGGGTCATCGTGTCGATGCCGTTGCGGACGAGGCCGTTGTGATGCAGCAGCGCGCCTTTCGGGAAGCCGGTGGTGCCTGAGGTGTACTGGATCTGCACCGGGTCTTCGGGCTTTGGCGCGCGAAGCTGGCCGCGGTCGGCGCCCGCATAGAGAGCTTCGTGATCCGTGAGCAGGATGCGGTGGCGAATGGCCGGGATCTCGTCACAGACCGCGTCCGCGATGGCCTGCATCGGATTGCCCCGGAAATTGGCGACGTAGTAGATCGCCTCCGAGCGCGATTGCTCGAGAACAAATCTCAGTTCCCGCTTCTGGTAGGCCGGGTTCACGGTGACGAGTATGACGCCCGCGAGGGCGCAGCCAAGCTCCAGCAACACCCATTCGGGTATGTTGTTAGCGTATGCGGCGACGCGGGCGCCTTCGGCATGGCGTGCGGCCAGAGCGCGGGCGAGCTGTTCCGAGTCAGTCAACAGCTGCGTGTAAGTCCAGGTGCGCAATACAGTGCCGTCATAGTCGAGTTCCTTCAGCGCTTGCTGATTGGGCGCGCGCGCGGCGGAGGCGCGCAACACGTCGCCGATGGTGACGGGCGCAGGATCAGGACCGCCCTGGGCCGGAAAGTACGATTCCGTAAGCGTAGCTTTATACATTGGCTTTGGTCCCACATCGTTCCCTGCAAGAGACTACCTACTGCTGGAGAGAAGGAAAGGCGGCTGTTGGGGAAGCCCTTGATAACCTGCTGCTGTCTTGCGGGAGCAAGCCTCTGATCGACTCGCGGCGTAGCGGTCATGGTGCAAGGCTGCGGGATCAACGTTCCTTAGGAGTGGCCGGCATCGGTCGTAACCTGCCGCAACGCAGCGTTGTCTCTGACTGGCAGATTTGGGTTGCGGGTTCAATCGGTCGACGCAGCCGGATTGCCACGTTCCGAGCTGCGGCGAGCGGGGGGGCAATTGCACCATTCGTGATGTTCAAAACTCGCAATGGGCGCCGTGCGTATTGTCGGCAGCTATCCAGCCCTGTGCGTTTCAACCCACGAATTGACTGGCGCCCGAGTAGGCTGCGGTTCGCGCTTCTCGCCTTGTCTGGCGTTGAATTTTCGCTCTACTATCGCAGGATGGCGCACGATCATCACGATCACGACGACGATCATCCTGACAACGCGCTTGACCCGATGGCGGCGCGCGTCCGGGCGCTGGAAACCATTCTTGTCGGCAAGGGGCTGGTCGATCCCGCTGCTATCGACGCCATTGTCGAGACCTACGAGACGAAGATCGGACCTCGCAATGGCGCGCATGTCGTTGCGACGGCCTGGACCGATCCAGGGTTCGCCGCGTGGCTGAAGACCGATGCCACCGCTGCCATTGCTTCATTGGGGTATACGGGCCGTCAGGGCGAACATATGCGGGCGGTGTTCAACACGGAAGGCGAGCACAACCTCGTCGTGTGCACGCTGTGCTCCTGTTATCCGTGGTCGGTGCTTGGTCTACCGCCGGTTTGGTATAAGTCGCCGCCCTATCGTTCGCGTGCGGTTATCGATCCGCGCAGCGTGTTGGCGGAGTTCGGACTTGGGCTGCCTGCCGACACATCTATTCGTGTATGGGATTCCACGGCGGAGTTGCGCTATCTCGTCATCCCGCAGCGTCCTGCCGGGACCGATGATCTTGACACCGAGGCGCTTGCTGCTCTGGTAACCCGCGACAGCATGATTGGGACAGGCCTTGCACGAGCTCCAGGCCAACCATGAACGGGCCACAGGATCTCGGCGGCCAGATGGGCTTCGGGCTGGTTGCCCCTGAACTCGAAGAGCCTTTGTTCCATGCGGCTTGGGAAAAGCGTGCACTCGGCCTCACTCTGTGCGCGGGCGCACTGGGCAAATGGACGATCGACGAGAGCCGCCACGCGCGCGAGTCGCTGCATCCGGCGGATTACTATGCGTCGAGTTATTACGAGATATGGACCAAGGCACTTGAGGCGCTTCTGTTGCGGCATGGCTTGATCACGGCGGCTGATCTTGCCGCGCAGCGTGTTGTCGACCTGGTGCCTGAGTCTATGCGAATCCTGACTGCTGACAACGTCCCTACGACGCTGGCGCGTGGCGGGCGGTGCGACCGGCCGATGGCGGTCCCACCGCGTTTTGCTACCGGCGACCGCGTCCGCACACGCTGGACCAATCCGACGGGTCATACCCGTCTGCCGCGTTATGCTCGCGATTGTGTTGGCATGATCGAGACGGTGCACGGAGGATTTGTGTTTCCGGACACCAACGCGCACGGCGCGGGCGAAGCGCAGGAATACGTCTACACGGTCGTGTTTACCGGCGAGGAGTTGTGGGGCGAGGCGGCCGATCCCGGCCTCACCGTTAGCATCGATGCCTGGGAGAGCTATCTTGTCCCGGCTTGATCCCTCGCCCGATGCCCCTGTCTTCGCAGAGCCGTGGCAGGCTGAAGCGTTTGCGATGGTGGTCGCGCTGCATGAACGCGGCCTGTTCAGCTGGAACCAGTGGGCCGAAGCGCTTTCTACGCAAGTGAAAGCGCCCGGCGGCGAGAACTATTACGCTGCTTGGCTCGTGGCGCTCGAAAACCTTCTGGTATCCTTGAATGTCACAGCGACAACCGAGGTCGATGCGCTGACGGAAGCTTGGCAGCGTGCGGCGCATGCCACGCCGCATGGCCAGCCAATCCTCCTTGAGAACGATCCTGCGCGATCGACGTAAAGCAGAGTTCGCTTCAGTTGCGCCGTTGCCTGCCTTTCGGAACCGGCCCCGGATTTCTTGCAAGACCGAATGTGCGCATGCCGAGCAGCCGAGCTTGGGTGCTCCCGTCGCAACGCGGCACGCCCCGCGAACGAGGCATCTGGATCAGCTCTGCCGGATCTGCACATTTCGAGTTGTAGCAAGCGTGAGCCCCGTAGCAGCGGGTCGCCATTCAAGCTTGGAGAGGCCCGAACATTCTGGCGCAGGTCAAATGTTCGATGTCGAACCGACAGAATGCCGGGGTACGGATAGTTGGCCGGCTGTCATCGGCCCGTCCCCCAACCCTGGGCCGGCGACACGCGGGGCGCTGGGCAACCGGCGCCCCGTTGGGTTCGATTGACCCCTCCTGATGCTGTGGAAGGCTCTCCACCCCACCAGCAGCTTCTGCTTCCGTTCCAGGATGAAGGAGAGCGCCTTGGACGGCTGCTTCTGAGTGACGAAAGGCCTCCGCCGCGAGGCAGGGGAGCGGCAAGTTCGATTGCGGGTTCAATCGGTCGACGCAACGGTCTCGCTAAATCGCTCCGCGTCCTCAAAACAAGGTACGTGTTGCGTCGATCAGTTGAACGCACCGAGCGATTCCGCCGTCAAAAAAACATGGGTGCTCGGACAGCGATGGCCAGAAGCCGTCGTCCACGCATCGCGCCACGAGCCGGGATCTACGCCACCAACTCAGTCGGGCGCCGTTGTCGCGATCGCTTCTAGCAGGCGAACGCGTGTGAGCCTCTGGTTGTCCCATTCGAAAGGCTGCGCCAATTCTCGACCGGAGAGCGTCGCATCGCTCTGCCGGGCTAGCCACGCCCGAAGTTCCTCGCGCGTCTTGAAGACAGCCTCCTCGAACAGCTGGCCGTCGTAGACGGGACCATAGACGTAGCCGCTGTCGCCGCGGCCCAATCCCATCCCGCAATAGTCGCGATGCGAGTGCGCCACCGTGATACCCCGGTCGAGTGCATCGACGATCTGGCCAGCAAGCGCCGCGCCATAGGGGGTGGGGTTGTTGACGCCAGCGTTGTGGGCGACCGCCTCGGCGAGAAGCTCGTGCGTTATCACCTCGATCGTATCGTGGCAGGTGGGCCGCACATGATCGTCGAGTGACTGCGGGCTCTGCTGAGCCAGCCAGGCAGCGAACTCGTTCTTTTGCGGCGTAGCAAAAACCTCCCGTCGAGCGTCCTTGAGGAGTTCGTAAACGAGACGATCTCCCTTTTTCAACATCCAGTGCGAGCAGTAGCCCCACAGTATGCGACCATCGCGGTCGAGCAGGTCAGCGACACCGCCTGCGATCTCCTTGCCAAACGGCTGGGGGGAAGTTGTTGGTGCCATCGGAGTAGAAAGTACCTCAGTAATGGGCGGCTTCTGGCCACAAGTGAGATTATCCCTTGATGCGCGCTAGCGTCCAGCGAGCCGAAAGAGATCTCGCAACGTCGCATTTTGATGCGGTGGACGGCTCTCCACCCCGCCGGCAGCTTCTGCTTCCGGCCCAGGATGGAGTAGAGCCATGGAACAGGTGTTACGATCGGATTGGACATTGCGACGTCGATCTTCCAGGTACACGGGATCGATGCTCAAGGCGCTGTCGTGGTGCGACAACGATTGCAGCGCAGCCGGGTGCTGCCATTCT
>CANJXY010000060.1 GCA_947478925.1 Hyphomonadaceae bacterium
GCCCTCGTTCGAACGAGGATCCATCGGTTGCCCGACCGGGAAGGTTTCCAAAAGCTCGACAGCCCGCTTGCGGCCAAGGCTACGTAAATGGGCTGCAACCGTAGGCCGGTCAAGCATTTCGGTGTTGTCACAGACGTAAAACGCCGCGTCTCGGATCGCAGAAACGTCCGGATCCTCGAAGACGGCCCGAAACAGCACCTCGCGGCCCTGCTCCATGATCTGGGGGCTCTCCAGGGCCCGTACAACCATCCGAAGCCCCGCCAGAGCGGCTGGACCGGGCGATACGCCCTTCTTAGCAGTGATTGCCGTAGCGGCAGAACCACCCTTGCTCCACGACCCCCGCGTACCTCGCCCATGCCAGTAGAGCCTGTCCCGCAGCTCCTGTTGGTAGGCCTTTTTCACGCCCTCATGCTTGATCAGGTTCACAGCGGCCATAAGCCGCGCCTCGAATCCAGCCTTGCGCTCGGGTGTATCGAGCGGTTCTGCCTCTAGCTCGCGGCTCCACAGCAGGTCCACCAGCGGCTTCGCGCCGGCCAGCATCTCCCGCATCGCGCCTGCCCCGCGCACGCGCACCACGTCATCCGGGTCCATCCCGTCCGGCAGCAGCACGAAGAACAGCGTCTTGCCCGGCTCAATCAGCGGCAGCGCCCGGTCGCACGCCCGCCAGGCCGCCCTGATGCCCGCCGCATCCCCGTCAAAGCACAGGATCGGCTCAGGCCCTGCGCGCCAGAGAAGGTCGAGCTGTTCCTCGGTCAGCGCCGTACCCAGCGGCGCCACCGCCGAGCCAATGCCCGCCTCGGCCAGCGCAATTGCGTCGACATAGCCCTCGGTGACGATCAGCCCGCGCGACAGCGGGTTGTCCTCGCCCGGCGCCGGCTTGATCTTCGCCATATCCTCGCGCGCCGCCATATAGCGGTAGAGCGTCCGCCCCTTGTGGAAGAGTGGGCTGTCCGACGAATTGAGATATTTCGGCTTCCCATCCGGATCGAGCGTCCGCGCGCCGAACGCGATAACGCGATCGGCATGGTCTGTGATCGGAAAGATAACCCGGTTGCGGAAGCGATCCCACGGCTGGCGCGCTTTTCCCTCCGCGCTATCTTCCGGCTGCACCACTAGCCCCGCCTCGATCAACTCGTCGATCGTCGCGCCGTCCTTGATCAGCAGGTCCAGCAGCATGCGCCAGCCGTCCGGCGCAAAGCCTATCCGGTGGCGCTTCCAGGATTCAGGACCAAACCCGCGTTTCTGCAAATATTCGCGCGCCTCGGCGCCTGCAGGCTTGCGCAACTGGTCCTCGAAGAAGGCGCAGGCCTTCTCTACCCACTCGATAAGCGTCGTCCGGCGCTTGTATTGCTGCTGCTCCGCCGCCGACTGCTTGGGCAGTTCCAGCCCGTAATCCCGCGCCAGCTTCTCGACTGCCTCCGAGAAGGTCAGCCGCTCGGTCTCCACCAGAAACGTGATCGCGTCCCCCGACTTCTGCGTGGAGAAGCATTTGTAGAAGCCGCGATCGTCATGGACGTAAAAGCTCGGCGTCTTTTCCGCCGAAAACGGCGACAAACCCACCCAGTCCTTGCCGCGCCTCTTCAGCTGGACCTTTTTCCCCACGACGTCCGAAAGCCGCACCCGCGACTTCAGCTCGTTGAGAAATTCCTCCGGGAAACGCATGGCTGTCTGACGGCTCTCTGGTCCGGTTCCGGCGCTACAGGCGCGACGCACCCCGCGCCAGCAACCCACCGCCTGATCCTGTGGACCAATATACAGGGAATTGTGCGCTGATTCGCGGTAATCAAGCGGACCGCTGCTAAGAAGCTGAAAACAAACAATCTGGGACCCTCGGGCTCCCGCCCGGCGCTGTGCTTCTGCGTCGGCAAGGCTCGCTGTTGCGCTGCGTCCACCGCCGCGCAGATCGCCCGCACCGGCGTCAGCGGCGGCGTCCAGTGGAACAGCACGGCGCCCAGCGCCGTCAGATCATGGAGCCGCACATCGGCGGTCTCGAATGTCCCGTCGAACGTCAGGGAATCGGGAACCGGCAGCGGATATTCATCCAGCGTGAGCGCCTCGGGCGTCTTCCTGCGAGGACACTCGATCGCCCGATGTGCCCCGGCGATTCCGTGAACAGCACCACGCCACCCGGCTTCAGCACGCAGCGCAACTTGGTCATAGCCTTGTACTAGTCGAGTTGGTGCAGGATGCCCGAGCCGAGCACGAAGTCGAACGTGCCATCGGCAAAATCCATCGCCTCAGCGTTCTGCATCGACAGTTTCACATTGCCGATGCCCCGCACTGCGATCTAGGCCCACCGCCGAAGGGACCACGCCCGCACACTTCACCCGAACCGACGCACGCTCCGCACATCGCCCGCAATCGGGCGGATGCGATCGACCGCCTGCATCAGCGGTTCGATTTCACAATGCATGTCGCGCGCGCTCGAATGTAGCAGCAGATCGGGCGACGCCATGATCCCCACATGGCCCTTCCAGAAGACCAGATCGCCGCGTTCGAGATTTGAAAAATCCGCGTTCGGTTCGATCGGCAGTCCCAGCGTCTCCGCCTGCATCCCGCTATCGCGCAGCGGAAAAATTCCGGTCGCCTGCAGCGACACCTGCACGAGCCCCGAACAATCGATGCCCGCGCTCTCGCGCCCGCCCCAGAGATAAGGCGAGCCGACAAATCGTTGCGCGACGGCGACGAAATCCGTCTCGGTGTCATCGAGCGGAGACACATGCCGGGCGAACACCCAGCCCGAGCCCTCGACCCGTACGAAATTTCCGGAACTTTCGCCCAGCGCCATGCGCGCATTCATCGAGGCCGCCCGTGTCGGACGGCTCTTCATATCGGCGCGCTCGTAGATGAACGTCCGCAACACCCGCACGCGATGCGTCGGCTCCCTGCCCGCAGGCATCAAACTCGCCAGCCGCATCCATCCGACATAGCGATCGAGACCGAGCTGGACATAAGCCCACTCGCCTTCCCGCTCGAACACAGTCACGGGTTCGCCAAACAGCGCCTGGTTCACCTGTTCGGCCGAACCGTCCGGCGTCAGCCGCAGAGCGGCCGAGCCGGCGGAAACGCGCATGCGTTCCCCTTCGGTGGAAGCGGATTTCGGCGTGAGACGCGGGTCTGTCGACCAGCGGTCAGGTGATGAAGGATCAGGCCGCGTGAGAGTTGGAGTCATTCCCCGTCGCCGCAAAACTCGGCCGCATCGGGGTGAGCGTCGGAGCGCCATGTTTCGCGATCGAGCGTTCGCACGCAATCACGCGGTCCCCCAGTCCGGCGAGTACGACTTGGCCGCGCGCCGTGACCTGAACCAGAACGCTCCGTCGATCGCTCTGGTCGGGAAGACGGGCCGCGAGGCCAAGTCCTTCAAGCGCATCAAGTGCGCGGCTTACAGCCGGCTTTCCAAGCTGCAGCGCTTCGGCGAGGCCGCGCACGGTGTGCGGTCCCGGATCCAGCGCAACACGCAGGAGAATAGCGGACTGTCTAACGTTTAAGTCAGGACCATCCGCACGAACAGTTTCGGCAAGAACGTCCTTGAGAAGGGCAAGCGCGGAATCGCGATCCATGTCAGCTCCAATCAGCCGGCCCCGCAGAGAGACTCGCTCGTTTTTGTCCCGCCTGCAAGCGGAACAAACGAGATCAAACATATCGTTTTTTCAACATAGCCCAGACTGCGCGCAATCCACACGCCGCCGCACCCGCAGGACGTCCATATCTAGCGGGTCGCCACGCCCAGATATCAAAATGCGCCCAACTCGGCGCGTTCACGAATGCCTTAAGGAACAAGGCCGCCGTGATGGAACCTCCCATCGGCCCATCGCCGAGATTCTTCATGTCAGCTATCGGCGATTTGAGGCCGGCCTCATATCCGGGCCACAGCGGCATCCGCCACACCGGATCACCTGTCACCTTGGAACCCGCGAGAATATCGGACGCCAGTTGGTCGTCGTCAGTGTAAAGAGGGGCAAGATCCGGCCCCAGCGCCACACGGGCAGCGCCCGTCAGGGTCGCGAAGTCGATAATGAGTTCCGGCGCGTGCTCGCTCGCGCGCGTCAGTGCGTCGCCGAGAACCAACCGGCCCTCCGCATCCGTATCCTCTACCTCGACCGTCAGCCCCTTGCGCGATTTCAGGATATCGCTCGGTCGGAATGCCTCACTGCTGATGGCATTTTCCACCGCCGGCACGCAGCAGATCAGCCGCACCGGCAATCCCGCGCTCATGACCATGCGGGACAAGGCCAGCGCATGGGCCGCCCCACCCATGTCTTTTTTCATCAACCCCATGCCGGCTGTTTTGATATTGAGCCCGCCTGTGTCAAACGCCACGCCCTTGCCGACCAGCGCAACCTTCGGGTGGCGTTCATCGCCCCACTGGATCTCGATAAAACGCGGTTTCTGGGCGGCGCCTGCGCCTTTGCCGACCGCATGAACCATCGGATAGCCGCGCTCCAGCGCCTCGCCCTCCGTGATCTCGATTTTCGCGCCGAACTCGTCGGCCAGCGCCTTGGCTTCAGCCGCAATCTCGACCGGACCGAGGTCGCAGGGCGGCGTGTTCACGAGATCGCGCAGCCAGTCGATGGCCTCGGCCTGCCGGTCCACTTCAGTCTGATCGATCGACTTCGGCAGCATCAGCCGCCGCGCCTTCTCGCCAGCACGGTACCGGGTGAAGCGGTACGCCCCATCGGCCCAGCCCAGCGCCAGTGTTTCGCCATTCATCCCATCGGGAATCTCTGCCAGCCAGTAGTCGCCCGCAGGCAGGGCGCCGGAAACACTCGCCAGCACGAACCCGTCGGCTCCCTCGCCGAGCCCGACCAGCACGCCTTCGAGTTCGCCCTCGGCCGAA
Source organism: Hyphomonadaceae bacterium (assembly GCA_947478925.1). Taxonomy (GTDB): domain Bacteria; phylum Pseudomonadota; class Alphaproteobacteria; order Caulobacterales; family Hyphomonadaceae; genus UBA7672. The sequence continues at coordinate 4,838 of CANJXY010000060.1, forward strand.
TGCAACAGCAACACTTTGCCCGCATCGCCCCTGAACCCGGCGGCATCGACCAGCCGTTTCACCCGGTCCGACTGGGCTTTTGTCCATGGTCCCAGCCCCTTGGCCGTAACCAGAACCAGCGGCGTGCCGGCGTCGGGATGGGTGTGAAAGGCAGGGTGCATGGTGTGTTCCGGTCGCAGAAAGCCTGGGCGCCGCTTTAACGAATCCTTGATCCGGCGCACGTCAACCTTCCGGTAATATCCGGGGATTGCCCATGTCGACCAGCCACAAGCCTGCCAGCCGTCTCATTGCCAGCGCCAGCCTTTTTGCCCTGCTCACCGGGTGCATCACCGCCGAAGCGCCGAGCACTCAGGAACTCGCGGTCATCGACAAGGCGACAGTCACGCTCATGCCGGCCAGCGCCGCAGAGCGGGCCATGGCCGATAAGCAGGATGTGCTGACCCAGGCCAAGTTCTGGGCCACGGAATACGACAAGAACCCCAACGAGTACGAAGCGTCGCTAAAATACGCCCGCGTCCTGCGCGGGATCGGGTCTTCGCCTCGCGCCGCCGAAGTCGCACAGCAGGCTCTCACGCTGAAGCAGGGCGATGTCGATCTTACTCTCATTTATGCGCAGGCCTCGCTCGACGTCGGCAAGGCTGAAGAAGCTGCCTATGCGCTCGCCCGCGCCGAAGCCAACGGCCAGTCCGACTGGCGCCTGCTCTCAGTTATCGGCGTCACCATGGACACGCTCGACCAGCACGGTTCGGCGCAGGATTACTATCGCAAGGCGCTGGCCGTCTCGCCGGACAATCCCAAAATCCTGTCCAATCTCGCTCTGTCCTACGTCCTCGAGGGCAAGCCGGCGTTGGCGGAACAGACGCTGCGTCAGGCCGCCAGCCTGCCGGGCGCCGACAGCCGCATCACCCAGAACCTGATCCTGGCGCTCGGCGTCCAGGGCAAGTTCGAGGAAGTTGAAGCCGCCGCGGGGACGGAACTGCCAAAGGCGATGGTCGATGCCAACCGCGACTATTTCCGGTCGCTGCTCAACGCCTCGCGCACGTGGGAAACCCTGCGCGGCAGCAAGAACTGAGTAGTCTGACAGCAAAATAATCCAGCCTCCGAACGGCATCTTCCGCTCGCCAGCGCAAACGACACCCGCTATCAGTCCCGCGAAGACTGATGGAGGGTGATATGCGGGCGTTTGGCGGGATTTTTGTTGCATTGGCATTAGGGACAAGCGCCCTTGCCGGATGCAGTCAGGGCGGATCGGGGGCAATCGCCGCCGTCGATATCGATCCCAAGGCAATCGAAGCGCAGGTCGCCAAGCTCGCGACCGAGACGCTGAAAGGCACGACCACCGAGGCGGCAAACCTCGAAGCGGTCAAAGCCCTTCTCCCGGCTGAAATCGCGATGACGTGGGGCAACCTCACTTTCGACGCCGCTACTAACTCCACTCTGATCACCGACCTCAAGCTGACGCCGAAAGACACGCCGACCGTCGGCCTGCAGATCGCCGAGCTCCGCCTGTGGGACTTCGACGCCAAGCTTCTTGAAGACCGCGTGTCGGGCAAACGCCTGACCGAAACCGCCAAGCTTGCCCGCCGTATCGACGCCAAGAACATCTCTGTGTTCGGCCTCGTCGACGCGATCAACGCAAGCACAGGCGCCGCGACGCCGGCCCCGGCCGATATCGCTACGCCGCTGAAATTCCAGCCAGCTGATCCGACCGATCCGGTTGTCGTCGAGCCTGCCGAACAGGATCCGTTCAGCATGCCTGCCGAACAGGATCCGTTCAGCATGAACGGCATGGACATGTACTCTGCTCCGACGATCAGCCGCATGGACATCTCGCTCGGCCGCATGATCATCGATGATCTCGTGCTGAGGCCGTATCAGGTCGTCCCGGCGCCTGCCGCTCCAGCTGACCCGAACGATCCGACGGCCGAGTTCATGCCTATCCTGCAGAAGGCCATCTCGGCCATGCAGTCTTACGGCGTCGATACGGCCGCTTACTTTGACTACAAGATCGGCTTCGACGTGACTGAAGCCGGCGAGAAAGTCTCGGGCGACATCACGGTCAAGACGATGGGCGCACGCGGTATGCGTGGCGGCGATCTCGACGGCATGTTCATCCGCGACGTCGATTACAACTTTTCGGCCCCGACGGGCGACACGACGCCCCCGATCGCCTTCAGCTACAAGCTCGGACTTATGACGCTCAAGGACCTGCGCCTCGAGAAGGTCCTTGGCTATCTCGTTAAGGGCGTGATGCCGCCGCGCACCGAAACCAATCTCATGGGCCTCGGCAAATGGCACTCCGAAAGTGAGGCGATGACACTCGGCGGCCAGGAGTTCTACACCGCCGCCGAAACCAACGTCGACGCCACCGGCTTCTATTGGTTCATTCCGACCAAGCTGGAAACTGCGGGCAAGAACGTCTCGCTCAACATCGGCACGCTGATGGATTTCGCGACGAAGTACGCCACCACCGCAACGACGGGCGACGATCCGGCTGCTGCTGAAGCGAACGCCGCCCAGTTGGCCGAAATCGCGCAGATGAAATCGCTGCTCGACAAGAATGGTATGAGCAAGGTGACGTTCAACAGCAATTTCGGCTGGAACTGGAACCCCCAGAACGGCGATGCGAAACTCCAGTTCGGACTGGGTGGTCCAGAGTTGCTGGACTTCGAAGCCAGGTATGAAGGCGGCTTCCCGAGCTTCAAGGCCGTGTCGGACCTCATCCCGGAAAAGGGTGAGCCGGACGAGATGGCCATCGCCAACATCTTTCAGACCAACTCGTCGCTCAAACTGATAGACCTGAACGTCAAGGACAATGGCGGCCTCGGCAAAATCTTCGGCCTCGTTGGCGATCTCGCCCCACAGATTGGCATGAGCGAGACGCCGCAGACCGGCGAGCAGGTCCGTTCGCAGGTCGTCGAAGGCGTGAAGATGATGGCGCGTCCAGACGTTTCCGGAATCCCGGAACTGGCGACCCTGATGACCCCGATCGCCGACTTCTTCGCGACAGGCGGAAAGCTGCGCTTCCTTGTGCAGCCGTCGAAGGCGATGCCGTTCGGCACGCTCGTCGGCACGGTGATGAGCGCCGGCATGGGCTCACCCGCCCAGGCCATCAAGGACCTCGGCCTCAAGGTCGAACATTCGAAATAGCCTTCTCGGGCTCGGCACGATGCGCTTCACAACGCGCTTCGCGCCGAGCCCCACGGGACGCCTCCACCTGGGGCACGCCTATTCTGCGATTCTTGCCGACAACGCCGCCCGCTCTGCTGGCGGCGTTTTTCTTGTGCGGATCGAGGACATCGATCGCAATCGCTGCCGTCCTGAGTTCGAGACTGCGCTGCTGTCAGATCTAGCCTGGCTCGGCCTCGACTGTCCCCTGCCCGTTCGCCGCCAGTCCGATCACTTCGACGACTACGCAGCTGCGCTCGACAAACTCCGCGCCCTTGGCGTGCTCTACCGCTGCTTCCTCACGCGCCGCGAAATCTCAGAGCAATCCCTGTCGGCGCCGCACGCACCGGGAGAGGGAATCGACGGCGTCATTTATCCCGGCCCTGCTGTTGCGATGAGCCGCGACGAAGAGCACGCGCGCATCGCACGTGGCGAATCTTTCGCCTGGCGCATCGCGATGAAGTATTCACAGGACCTGCTAGGCGAAGAATTCTCGCGGTTGGAATTCGTCGAGCGCGATCTCACAACAAACGTGGAACGCAGGATAGCAGCGCATCCACATTTGCACGGCGACGTCATCCTCGCGCGCAAGGACACGCCGGCGAGTTATCATCTGTGCGTCGTGCACGATGATGCGCTGCAGGGCGTTACGCACATCGTTCGCGGCGAAGACCTGCGAAGCTCGACGCACGTGCATGTCCTGTTGCAGAAGCTGCTCGGGCTGCCGACGCCGGTCTATTCGCACCACGCCCTTCTCACCGGCCCCGACGGCAAGCGGTATGCCAAGCGCGACCAGGCGCTGACCCTTGCGGCCTTGCGCGAAGCGGGCGTATCCCCTGCGGAAATTCGCGCCCGCATCGGACTGCCAGCTTGAACACCCCCGCCGCCCTGGCCCGCCCCACCCCGACCTGGGCCGGCCCCGTCATGTTGATCTGCGGCGCGATCGCTATCGGTTTTGCGCCGATCGGCCTGCGTCTCTCCGCGTTCGAACCGCAGGCGACCGGTTTCTGGCGCTTCACCTTCGCCCTGCCGATGATGGCGGGCGTGATCTATGCGCGTGGCGGACGCATTGGTCGGCCTTCGAAGCTGGCGCTGCTCGCGGGCGTGTTCTTCGGGCTCGACATCGCCTTCTGGCACGCCTCGCTGAAGATGACCTCGGTCGCCAACTCCACTTTTCTCGTGAACCTGGGCAACGCGGCGGTCGGCCTTGTCGCCTGGGTCGCGCTCGGTGAACGCCCCGCGCGGATCTGGCTTGTGGCTCTCGCCATCGCGCTCGTTGGCGCTTTCCTCCTTTCGGGCGGGGCTGCGGACACGGGCGCCACCGCGCTTGCCGGAGATGCCCTCGCGCTTACCGCCGCCGTGCTGGTCAGCCTCTACCTCTTCTTCGCCAAGCTCGCCCGTCGCGACACCGACGCCATGCAAGTGCTGTTCTGGTCGACCATGACGACGCTTATCGTGATGGCAGTCTCCTGTGGTGTGAAAGGCGAGACGCTCATCCCTCCCAGCCTCGACTGGTTCATCTGGCCCCTCGCCCTCGCCGTCGTGGCCCACGTTATCGGCCAGGGCCTGATCGTAGCTGGCGTAGGGGCAACCCCGGCGGCCCTCGCCGGTCTCCTCCTCCTGATCCAGCCCGTTACCGGCGCACTGATCGCCTGGCCGCTCTTTGGCGAGGCACTGACGCAAATACAGCTCGCTGGCTGTGCACTTGTGCTCGGCGGCGTCTGGCTTGCAGGGCGGCGTTGACGGAAGAGGTCCGCGCCGGTACCGATTTGGCGGGATCAGGATTGCCGCAAGGCAATTACGGACAATCAGAATGGCGGATCAATACGCCGCGCGCAAAGCCGGCTCCGAGGAGTCCGTGATGGACTCACGTCCATCGCCCTCCGCGTTATCACCCGACGCATGCATTCTCAGACACGTATCGCGTGTGTCGCGCGCCGTTGTCGCCGCTTACGATCCAGCACTCGCGCCCTTCGGCCTCACCAGCCACCAGTTCAACCTGATGATGACGCTCGGCAGTATGGGGCCGATGACCGTCGGCGCGCTCGCCGACACACTCGGCATGGACGCCTCGGGCATTCCGCGTGCCATCCGTCCCTTGGCCGACGATGGCATGATCGCGGTCAAACGTGGTGCAGATCGCCGCCAGCGCGTGCTCAGCCTCACCGTTCTCGGACGCACCCGCCTTGACCGCGCAACGCCGGCCTGGTCGCGCGTGCAGGAGGAGTTGGTCAGCACCATAGGCGCTGGCCGCTGGACATCGATGATGGGTGAGCTGCGCACGGTTCAGAAAGCGGCGGCCAATTGCTCGACGCGCAAGCCCGCGCCGGTCGACAAGAAATCCTAGAAAAGCCTACCGCCGATGGGCGTTGCCATATCCGGGGCGACCAACACGACGGCGCCTTCTTCATCCGGCACGCCCAGCGTCAGCACTTCCGACATGAACTTGCCGATCTGGCGCGGCGGGAAATTCACGACCGCGAGCACGCGCTTGCCTATCAGCGCTTCGGGCAAATAGTGCTTCGTGATCTGCGCCGAGGATTTCTTCTCGCCGATATCTCCGCCGAAATCGATGCGCAACTTGATCGCTGGCTTGCGCGCCTCGGGAAATGGCTCTGCCGCCACCACGACGCCAACGCGGATGTCGACCTTCATGAAGTCGTCAAACGTGATCTCGGGCGTCATGTTGCAAACCCCGCCAGCCGCTCATCCAGCCCGTCGCGCACGCCGGGCCATTCCTCGCGGATCACGCTGAACCACGCTGTATCGCGTAGCCGCCCATCCGGCCGGAGCATATGCGAACGGTGGATGCCTTCGAACTTCGCACCGAACCGCTCCATCGCCCTGCAGGATCGCTGGTTGCGGGCATCCGCCTTGAGCTCCATGCGATTAAGCCCGAGCACATCGAAGCCATGCGCCAGCAGCATGCGCTTACACGAGGGATTGACCGGGCCAGCCCAGACGCGCTTCGCGTACCACGTCCAACCGATCTCCAGCCGCTTGTGCGCCAGCATGACGGCCAGATAGCTGGTCGAGCCGACATGACTGTCCGACGCCTTGTCGAACACGGCCCAGGTCATCTCACCCGCCCGCGGCGCCTCGGTCAGGCGATGATCCATCCACGCGTCGAAGCTCGTGTTGTCGAGATTCACGTTTGCGAAGCGCCAAAGGTCGGGATCGTTGCCCGCATCCCGCAGCGGACCGCGATGCCGATTCTCCAGCGGCTCCAGCCGGACGAAGGCGTTCTCGAGGACGACGGGTTCAATCGACATGCGCCGCTCTTAGCGCGTGCGACTGCGCTGGAAAAGTCGCCACGCTGGAATACTGCCTGCGTCGGTGTTAGCAAGGCTTCGGGTGCGCTGCGGGAGGGCACATATGCAAAGCCAACTGACGCTCATTGGCGCAATCCTTGTCACTGTCGCACTGGCAGCCTGCAGCACGACGCCTCCCCAAATTCCGGTAGGCGCCAAGTACGTCGCGATGGGATCTTCCTATGCCGCCGGCCCCGGCATTCCGTCTTACTACGAAACACCGCCCGCACCCTGCGCACGTTCGACTGGCAACTACGCCCACCAGCTCGCGATCCGCAAACGGCTACAACTCGTCGACGTCAGCTGCAGCAGCGCGACAACCGCTCACCTCACCGGACCACGCGAAGCGATCCCCGCGCAGCTGGACGCGCTCGACGCCAACACACGTCTCGTCACCATCACCATCGGCGGCAACGACGTGAGCTATGTCGGTCGCCTGACTGCGGCGTCCTGCGTCGGCCTTGCGGAGCAGACAGGCGCACCCCTCGAAAAATGCTCTGGTGTTCCGCCGTCGCCTAATGACGCAGGATATGCGGCGCTTTCCGCGCGGATGGATTCCATCGCAAAGGAAGTCCGCCGCCGCGCACCTTCGGCTCGTCTTGTCTTCGTGGACTACCTCACGGTCCTTCCGTCAACCGGCAGCTGCGCAGCCACGCCTCTGAGCGAGGCAGAGGCGGACGCCGACCGCGAAATCGCGCGCGTCCTCGCCGCGATCACCGTCAAGGCCGCAGCCGACAACGGCGCTGACGTGCTGCAGGCGTCGAAACTGTCTGAAGGCCACGATGCCTGCTCGACCGACCCGTGGATGAACGGCTATCCCCGCCCCGAGGCGCCCGTCGCCGACACGCTTTATCACCCGAACATCAAGGGCATGACAGCCATCGCCGACGCGCTGGAAAAGCTGCTCGCGAAGTAGCGCTAAGAAGCCGCTCTCGCCAGTTCCAGCGCACGCTCAAGCGCCGGATCGTCTGTCCCGCCTGCATCCGGCTGAACCAGTTCCTTAGGCCGCCAGTCAGGACGCGGCGTGCCATCGACATGCGTCAGCGCATAGGCAGGCAAACGCAGATTAGTATCCGTCGCCGGTAGATTGAAAACCTCGACACCGCCTGACAGACCCGCCATCGCGCCACCGACAACCGTACCGCGCTTCAGGCCATCGAAGCCGATCGATATGCCCTCGCCCATGCTTCCGGTCCACCGGCCGGATAGTACGACCAGCGGTCCCGATAGTGTCCAGGGGCCGCGCGGTTCGATCTGCCGTGCATAAGCCGGCTCATGCAGCGGGCGCGTCACCTGATAGTCAGCCGCCTTGGTGATGAAGCGCCCCATGACCGGCTCAGCCACATCCGTGGAGCCGCCGCTTGGCGTATCACGCAGATCGACGATCCAGCCTCTTGCCCCGCGCAAATCTTCAACAGCCTTGTCGAACGCAGCGATGGTCGCATCGTCGCCTAAACTGTCGTTGAAGCGGATGTAACCGACATCGCCTATCAGGCGCGCACTGATTGGCGATGCGGATTTCGCGGGCGCCGGGATGCCCAGCTCGACCTCAAGCCGGTCGCCGCCTCGCAGCACCACCAGTTTCCGGTTCCGACCACGATAACCCGCCCCCGCCACATTCAACGCCCACGCCATGCGCGAGGCCGCGATTTCGTTCGTGCCGGTACGGATGCGCGCGAGGGCGACCTCAATGGGCATCCTGCCGTCGATCGACATGACAACATCGCCGGGCCGGATACCTGCATGATCCGCCGCTCCGTCATGACGAATGCCGGTCACAACCACGTTGCCGCCCTGCAGGTCCAGCCACATGTCTGAGCCGGACGGCACAAGCCAGGGCGAGATCCCAGTGTTGACACCGAGCGAGACGTGATTGTCCCACAGGGCCTCGATGAAATGCTCGAGCATCGTGGTGCCTTGCCGGGCGGTGGTGAGTGACGCGGCTTCAGCCTGCGCTTGCTGGCAAGCCTCCTGCCAGTGTGAGGCGCGTTCGGCATAGAAGGCGTAGACCCTGGGCACGAGTTCGCACATCGCCTTCGCATCGTCGCCATAGGCTTTGGCGACTGCTTCTGGTGTCTCCGTTGCCTTGCTGCCCGATGACTGGCTGTTTGACAGCTTGTTGTTTGGCGCGCTTGCACACGCGGCAGCAAATGTGGCGACAGCCACCGCCCCCAACACCTTCAACTTCATACGTGCTACTCAGCGGCTTTCGTCAGCGTCTCTTCGACAACCTTGACGACGTCTCCCATGATCTGAGTGATCTTGTAATCCTTCGGCGTGTAGACGCGGCGGATGCCCATCTGCTTCAGCGCCAGTGCGTCGGCATCGGGAATGATCCCGCCGACAACCACCGGAATATCCAGCCCCTTTGCGCGCAGGATGCCGATCGTTTCCTTCACGAGGTCGAGGTGCGAGCCCGACAGGATCGACAGGCCGATGACGTGGGCCTTGGAATCGATAGCCTGCTGCACGATCTCTTCCGGCGTGAAGCGGATGCCTTCGTAGATAACATTCATGCCGGCCGCCCGCGCCCGCGCAGCGATCTGCTCCGAGCCGTTGGAGTGACCGTCGAGGCCCGGCTTGCCAACCACATAAGTCAGCGTGCGGCCGAGCCTTTTCGAGACACGCTCGACCTCCCCCTTCACGGCTTCAAGCTCTTCCTCGCCATCGGTTGCAATCACCAGCGAGACGCCGGTGGGTCCGCGATACTCGCCGAACACCTCGCGGAGCGCCTGCCCCCATTCGCCAACGGTCACGCCTGCTTTCGCTGCTGCGATAGACGGCGGCATGATGTTCGCGCCGCTCATCGCCGCCACGCGCAACTCGCCCAGTGCATTTGTCGCCGCATTCGAATTGCGCTGCGAGCGCCAAGCTTTCAGCTTGGCGATCTGTCGGCTTTCCGCACCGTGATCGGTCGCCATGATCGACCCATCGCCGCCCGACAGCGGTGAATTTTCCGTGGTCTGATAGCGGTTCACGCCAACCACGATCTGCCGTCCCGCCTCAATCTCCTTGAGACGCGCGCGCTGGCTCTCGACCAGTTCCTTCTTCATAAACTCGATATTGTCGATCGTGCCGCCGGATGCATCGAGCTTCGCAAGCATATCTCGCGCCTGATCTTTCAGCGCCTCGGTCTTGCTTGTCACCACATGGCTGCCGTCGAACAGGTCTTCGTATTCAAGCAGGTCCGTCTCATACGCGAGGATCTGCTGCAGGCGCAGCGACCATTGCTGGTCCCACGGACGCGGCAGGCCCAGCGCCTCGTTCCATGCGGGCAGCTGCAGCGCACGGCACCGCGCTCGCTTCGACAGCGTGACGGCGAGCGCCTCGATGAGAATGCGATAGACGTTGTTTTCTGGTTGCGGTTCGGTGAGGCCCAGCGAGTTCACCTGCACACCATAGCGGAACATCAGCGCGCGGATGTCTGTGACGCCATAACGCTCGCGGCCGATCTCTTCCCAGAGATCCACGAACGCACGCATCTTGCACATCTCGGTGACAAAGCGGACGCCGGCGTTCACGAAGAACGAAATACGACTGAACACGGTGGTGAAGTCTTTCTCGGGCACCTGGCCGCCAGCTTTCACCGTGTCGAGCACGGCACAGGCGGTAGCGAGCGCGAAAGCGAGTTCCTGTTCCGGCGTCGCACCGGCCTCCTGCAGGTGATAGCTGCAGACGTTGAGGGGGTTCCATTTCGGCGTCTCGGTGTAGCACCACGCCACCATGTCGCCGATCAGCCGCATCGATGGCTTGGGCGGAAATACGTAGGTGCCGCGCGAGAGATATTCCTTGATGATGTCGTTCTGCGTCGTACCCTGTAGCTTCTTGCGGTCGCAGCCCTGCTCGTCCGCCAGCGCCACATAGAGCGACAAGAGCCATGCCGCCGGGGCGTTGATCGTCATCGAGGTGTTCATCTCCTCGACCTTGATCTGGTCGAAGAGGGCGCGCATGTCGCCGAGATGGCCGACCGGCACGCCCACCTTGCCCACTTCGCCCCGCGCGAGAACGTGGTCGGAATCGTACGCCGTCTGCGTCGGTAGGTCGAAAGCGATCGACAGGCCCGTCTGACCCTTCTCAAGGTTGCCCCGGTAGAGCTTGTTGCTCTCTTCGGCCGTCGAGTGCCCCGCATAGGTGCGGAAAATCCACGGCTTGTCCGGGTCGTGCTGGAATGAGGAGGAGGCCGTGTCCGCCATTTTTAGCCCTTGCTGCGAATGCGAAGGCACAAAACTGCAAACCGTGAGCCGAGGCAAGCCGAACCGGCAATTTCCTGCCTCTTTATGGAGGCCAGTCCGGCTTCAGGCGCTTCACATCAGTTTCAGCCGCGCGCGACCATGGGCTGATTGGCGGTTGGCGGCAGTAGGGCGCGCGAACAGCTCATGTGCGCGGCGCGGGCAAGTTCGGCGATGTCGGCCTTGCCGCAATGCATCGCCGCGCGCCAACCTTGCATGTGGGACGGCACGTCTTCGGCGTTCAGGGGCGGACGGAAGAACCAGCGCAGCATCGTCTCGAATTCGCGACGATCCCGTAGATCGCGCACGACCAGCACGAGCGCGTGTGTGGCGCCTCGGGCCTTTGCCGCATCGAGCTGGTGGTGGCTCGCATAGCGCTTGTCCAGTTTCTGCGTCTGGCCAGCGTAGTGAACGACCATTTCGCCGGCTTTCTCGTGCGCCATCAGGTAGACGCAAGGCAGCCCGAAAAATCGCGTCTCGCCAAAGGGCACGGCGGTGAACATCTCGCCCAGCACTTCAATGCGCTTGCCCATCTGCCCTCCCGAATCACCAACGCCGCAGAGATAGTGCCGTGCGTAGGCGAATCCGGGAATCCCTGACGCCACGGATGGCTTGCCCTCCGCGGCTCCGCGCGGGCAGGCTGCGTTATCGGCCGACTGAGCCGTCCGGAGGAATGCCGATGAAACGCTTGGCCTTTGTACTGGCCGTGCTCGCCGCCGCCTGCACCGCAACGGCTCCCACCGCCTCCGATCCCACGATCGCAACGGTCGAGACGGGCCAGCTGCGGGCCTTGCAAACCAAAGGCGTACTTGCGTTCAAGGGCATCCCTTACGCGGCCCCGCCGGTTGGCGCGCTGCGCTGGAAACCGCCTGTCGCAACTGCGAACTGGGATGGAGTGCGGGACGCCACCAGGTATGGCGACATCTGCATGCAGAAGATGCCGAACCCGGACAATGGGATCGGACAGCTTCCCGCGAGCGAGGACTGCCTCACGCTCAATGTGTTCACGCAGGATCTCGCGCGCAACGGCAAGCGGCCGGTTATGGTGTGGATTCACGGCGGCGGCTTTGTGAACGGTTCGGGCAGCGCCGAACTCTATGATGGCTCGCAACTCGCCAAACGTGGCGTAGTCGTCGTCACGATCAACTACCGTCTCGGCCGCTTCGGCTCGTTCGCGCATCCGCTGCTGACGCAGGAGGCCCATGGCGGACCCGTCGCCAACTACGGTATGCTCGACATGATCGCCTCTCTCGAATGGGTGAAGCGCAATATCCGTGCCTTCGGCGGCGATCCGAACAACGTCACCATCTTCGGCGAGAGCGCCGGGGGCATGGCGGTGCAGAAGTTGATGACGACCCCGCTCGCGCGAGGGTTGTTCCACAAGGCGGCGGTGCAATCCGGCGCAGGGCGCGAGAACGTACTCTTGCTCGACAAGCCCAACGCACGCGGCTTTCCTTCGGCGGAATCCGATGGCGACACATTCGTCAAATCGCTGAAGGTCGACGCGAAGACGCCAGTTGACCTCCGTGCGATCTCCGCCGACGCCATCATTGCGGCCGGCGACCCGTCCACCTTTGGCGGTGGCGGACCGATCCTCGATGGCAAGATCTTCCCCGCCAGCATTGTCGATACGTTCAAGGCCGGCAAGGAAGCCCAGGTGCCCTATCTGGTCGGCTACAACAGTGCAGAATTCCCCTCGAAACCCGCGGACATCGATGGCTCGCTCACGCGTACCATCGGCACGAAGTCTACGGACCTGCCCGCCCTCGTTGCGACTTATCCCGACCAGGACGACATGGCCGCGCGCATTGTCGGCGACATCATCTTCGGCGAACCCGCGCGCTATCTCGCCGGCCTTCACGCCGACCACGGTCAACCGACTTTTCTCTATCGTTTCGACGTACTCTCGCCTTCAGTACGCGCAAAATACAAGGGCACGCCGCACGCACAGGAACGGCAATACGTCTTCGATACGCTGCCGACGTCGCCCTATCCGACCGACGACAACGACAAGGTGCAGGCGCAGTTCGCAGTGAGCTACTGGACCAACTTCGCGAAAGCTGGCGACCCCAACGGCGCGACACTTCCCGCCTGGCCGAAATACACGAGCAGC
>CANJXY010000061.1 GCA_947478925.1 Hyphomonadaceae bacterium
GGCTGGAGCGAGCCCAGTTTCTTCTCGTGGAGCAGGATCAGCGCGTCATCGAGGACGGCTTCCATCTTGTCGGCGTTGGTGACGAAGTAGGCCGACAGGTAGCCGCGGTCGAACTGCATGCCTTCGACGACTTCGAGTTCGGTCTCGAGCGACTTGGCTTCTTCAACCGTGATGACGCCTTCGTTGCCGACTTTCGCCATGGCTTCGGCGATCATGTTGCCGATGGCGGTTTCGCCGTTGGCCGAGATCGAACCGACTTGCGCGATTTCCTGGTTCGAAGCGATTTTCTTGGACTGCTTCTTCAGGTTCTCGACAACCTCGAGAACGGCTTTCTCGACGCCGCGCTTGAGGTCCATCGGGTTCATGCCGGCGGCAACGCGCTTCAGACCTTCGCGGACGATGGCCTGGGCGAGCACGGTAGCGGTGGTGGTGCCGTCGCCCGCGACGTCGTTAGCCTTGGAGGCCACTTCGCGGATCATCTGGGCACCCATGTTCTCGAACTTGTCAGCAAGTTCGATCTCTTTGGCGACTGTGACCCCATCCTTCGTGGTGCGCGGAGCGCCGAAGGACTTCTCGATGATAACGTTGCGGCCTTTGGGGCCGAGCGTCACTTTAACGGCGTTGGCGAGAACGTCGACGCCGCGCATCATGCGCTCACGGGCGTCGGCGGCGAATTGTACGTGTTTAGCTGCCATTGGATTGGATCTCCTGGCTGAATGTTGGGGAAGGGCGAAGGGCCGAAAGGCCTACTTCTTCGCCGCGGGCGTTTTGTCGACGATGCCGAGGATGTCGCTCTCCTTCATGATGATGAGCTCCTCGCCCTCGAGCGTGACTTCCGTGCCCGACCATTTGCCGAACAGAATACGGTCGCCGGTTTTGACGTCGAGCGGCGTGATCTTGCCATCGTCGCCACGAACGCCGGAGCCAACGGCAACAACTTTGCCTTCCTGGGGTTTTTCCTTGGCGGAGTCGGGGATGATGATCCCGCCCTTGGTTTTCTCTTCTTCCTTGACGCGTTTCACGAGAACGCGGTCATGAAGCGGACGAAAGCTCATGATTTGCCTCTGTTTTTGTGTTCGGGCTGCCCCCTTGGGCGACCCTTGAACTGTAGCTGCTAGCAGTCTCGGTGCATGAGTGCCAGTTGCGCGTGGGAGGTAAGATTGCGCGTGCGGACTGTCAAGGGATCGGCGCACGCCAAGGTTACGCAATTCTAGTAAAATCAAGTCATTGATATTATGTGTTTATTTCGCGACGTCGGATCTGCTGAGCGCCTAGTCACGCGGTTGGAAGCTCTCCATCGGCCGGATCGCCTTCCAGGTCAGCACTTTGGCGGCCACCTTGCCGTTCGGCAGGCGCCATTCTGCTTCGATATAACCGGTAGTCTTGCTGCGGTTAACCAGCCTCGCCTCGATCTCGATCTCCGCCCCCGTGACGGGCCGGAAGATCTTCACCTGCAGGTCCTGGGTCGTGAACCCTTCGCCTTCCTCGAGTGCGGTCACCATGCACATCGAGACTACGTTGTCCGATAGTCCCGCGATCCAGCCGCCGAACACCCGACCGCCGCCAATGTCGCGCGACCCGTCATTCGGCCAGCGGAAGAGTACGCGGCCAACCTCGGCCTCCTTGCACCAGAGATCCGGGCGGATGCCCATGTTGAGGTGAGCTGGCGGCAGGTCACCCGACATGAATGTCTTGAACCGCGCGTTGATGTGCGGGGGTAGGTTGGGAAAACCGTCGAAGCGCATGGGATATCCGAGCTTTTGAAGTCGGATCGTCGCTAGCCGACTTACAGCCTCCCCGGAAGAGCGTACCGGCACTCATGGTTCAGACGGCGGCGCAACGGTTGGCGGGTCTAGCGTTACCCGACAGGTTGGGCGTGCGTGACGACGAAGCCGACCTGAGCTTCGTCCGCGCTCACATCCCTGAGCAGAAGGCCGGCGGCGTCTTAGACGCCGGCCATATCGATCATTTCCCGGTAGACTGCGACGCCACTCACCACAGCCTCCTTCACTTTGCCTCCGCCAGTGATGACGACGCTGTCATTGATACGGACAGGAGCGCCAGCCACTCTCCCCGTGACGACGTCGCCGCGGTCTGAGATCGCAAACACGTCCGCGATAGTCAGGCTGAAAGTGCCGCTCTCCATATCCTACCTGTTAGATGCCCGAGCACTGCGAAAGCCCCTCTACGTGGCCGGCTCAAAGTTCAGCGCGACACCATTAATGCAGTAGCGCAGACCTGTCGGCGGCGGGCCGTCCGGGAAGACGTGCCCCATGTGGCTGCCACACGTGCCGCAGTGAACCTCGGTGCGCACCATGCCGTGGCTGCGGTCGACCGTTTCACCAAGCGCGCCTTCGATTGGCGTCGTGAAGCTGGGCCAGCCGGTGCCGCTTTCGAACTTGACGGTGTTATTGAATAGCGCAGTGTCGCAGCCGGCGCAGGCAAAGACACCTGCGCGCTTTTCGTAAAGTAGGGCGCACGATCCCGGCCGCTCGGTGCCATGGTGGCGCATCACCGCGTACTGCTCGGGCGTAAGGCGCTGGCGCCACTCGGCATCGGTGCGTTCAACCGGAAAGAGATGCGTGTCGGCCATGATGTCCTCCGTGGTGGCTGAGGCTAGTACGCTTGGGCATGATCGATGGTTACAGCGGCCCAGCAGTAGCCCGCAATGTGGCTAGCGCCGGCCTGTTCACCAAGTACCGATCAACCCAGTCCCGGTCGCCGAGAGCAGGATCAGACAGCCGTTACGCCGCCATCGACCACGATGTTTTGGCCGGTGAGCCACGCGCCAGCGCGCGAGGCAAGCATGACGGCAGCGCCGGCGATGTCGTTCGGCTCGCCAATACGCCGGAGGGGGGTCTCTTCCTCGCGCTGTTCCTTTGTCGCCTGATCTTCCCATAGCGCCTTGGCGAAGTCGGTCTTCACGAGGCCCGGTGAGATGCAGTTCACGCGAATGCCGCTCGGCCCGAGTTCAGCAGCGAGGTTGCGGGCGAGCTGCACGTCAGCCGCCTTGGAGACGCAGTAGGCGCCGATCACCGTCGAGGCGCGCAAGCCACCGATCGAGGAAATGATGATGATCGTGCCGTCCTTCCGGCTTGCCATCTGCGGCGCGACCAGCGTCGTCAGCGTGTTGTTCGAGATGATGTTGTTCGAGAGGATCTTGGCGAACGCCTCGTCCGTAATGCCAGACATTGGACCATAATACGGGTTCGACGCTGCATTGCAGACCAGGATGTCGATCTTGCCGAATGCGGCGTTCGTTTCATCGACCAGCCGCTTCAGGTCGTCCTTCGAAGAGATGTTGGCCGGGCAGGCGATGGCCGTGCCGTCGCCATGCTGCGCGTTGATTGCAGCGGCGACGTCCTCGCAGGGGCCAGGCTTGCGTGAAGAGATCACGACCTTTGCGCCATGAATGGCGTACTGTTCGGCGATCGCCTTACCGATACCCTTGGTTGAGCCAGTGATCAGGGCGACCTTGCCGGTAAGGTCGAACAGGGTTTCGGGCAGCTTTGCCATGGGTGGTTCCTTCCGTCGGGGTCTGTGCCCCGGTTCACTGACGCGATGATCTTGCGTTCATAGCGCCGGATACGCGGAAGGGAAGCCAATCGGATCTTTCCGGCGGCCTCGGCGCGGCGACCGCTCGCTGGCCGGCGCTGCCTGTCGCAGATTTCAGGAACCGCGGATCTGTTGGAGCCTCCTGGTAACGTGGAGGACTTTGCTGGGAAGTCTCGAATGAAGTCAGCCTCTGAAATGCTGGTTCTTGCTCTAGGAGGCGCAAACGGCGGGATGCTTTACTGGGCCATGCGCCGCGAGCGGATGTTTGCCTCGATCAAGTCCCGCTGCCGCTGGTGCGAACCGTTCGGAACCATGATCACGGAATGACGTTGCTTCTTCAGAGGGTGGAGCAATCTCTAGAACGAGGTTTCGATTGCTGGTGCCGTCTTCATCGGCATCCTTGCCGGCTGTATCGCCGAGCAGGTGATGGGTCGCGCGCTTGGCTTGCTGACCAACCTCATCGTCGGAATTGTCGGGGCCTTCCTGGGTGCTGTTGTGACCAGCATGCTCGGCATTGGTTTTGCCGGTTTCTCGGGCAGCCTTCTTGTCTCGACCGTCGGCGCGGTAGCCCTGCTGGCGCATGTCGGAATGGCTAGCACGCGTAGTCTTCTCTAAGTTCTTTGTAAATCAGTCTGTTGGTGAAGCGGCTGTTCCTTCGGGAGCAGCCGTTTATTCTGGCGGCGAATAGGGTTTCACCTTCACCCACTTCCAGCGCGCCACGATCACATAGATGAAAACAGCCCAGCTTACCGCCAGTACGCCGATGCTCGCCCACATCGCCCAGTTCGGCGCGGTGGGATCCGATTTCCACCACACCAGCATGGCAGCGCCGAGCACAATGCCGGCGAATCCCAGCATCCGCTTGTTGCGGTGAAGTCGCCTCACATGGGTGATCCAGGCAATGCGCGCGGCGTGCTCGGTATCTGCGCCATCCGTCCCCTGCGACATTACTCAGCCCCTGAGGCGTAGATTGAGAGCGCAGGCTTCGGACCAAGTGGTACGCCAGTCAAGCTGCTGCGATATGCCGCCAAGACATGCTTGATGACGTGGCGGCGCTTGCTAGGCTTACGCGAAGGGAAACCCCATCGCTGTAGGCGAGGGACATCAGAACGCGAGAGACGTCATGCCTGAACCCACCGCTGCCGAACTGGGTTTCGATCCAGCCGCCTTGAAGGCCAAATACCGCGCTGAGCGCGACAAGCGCCTGCGCCAGGACGGCAACCAGCAGTATGTCGAGATCGCCGGCCGGTACGCGCACTATCTGGATGACCCCTACGTCGCGCGCGTCGAACGGGCGCCGATGACCGACAATGTCGAAGTCGTCGTGGTAGGCGGCGGCTTTGGCGGATTGCTCGCTGGCGCACGCCTCAAGCAGGCCGGCATCGACGACGTCAGGATAATCGAGAAGGGTGGAGACTTCGGCGGCACGTGGTACTGGAACCGCTACCCGGGCGCGGCCTGCGACATCGAAAGCTATGTCTACCTGCCGCTACTTGAAGAGGTCGGCTACATGCCGGTCGAGAAGTACACGCGGGCACCTGAGATCCTGAAACACAGCCGCGCCATCGGCGAGCGTTTCGATCTCTACATGGGCGCGATCTTCCAGACCGAAGTGAACGGCCTTCGCTGGGACGAGACAGTCTCGCGGTGGACCATCTCGACCAATCGTGGCGACAGGCTGAAAGCTCGCTTTGTCGTGCTCGCGTCAGGGCCGCTGCATCGTCCAAAACTCCCGGGCATCCCCGGCGTAGAGAGTTTCAAGGGCCATTCGTTCCACACCAGCCGCTGGGACTACGCCTATACGGGCGGCGACTCGAACGGGAGTCTCGTGGGCCTGAACGACAAGGTCGTCGGCATCATAGGCACCGGCGCCACCGCCGTGCAGTGCGTACCGCATCTCGGCGCCGCCGCGAAGCAACTTTACGTTTTCCAGCGCACGCCTTCCTCTATCGACGTCCGCAACAACCGGCCGACCGATCCGGAATGGGTGAAGACGCTGACGCCCGGCTGGCAGAAGCGGCGCATGGACAATTTCAACACGCTCGTCTCGGGCGGCTGGCAGGAAGAAGACCTCGTCGCCGACGGCTGGACCGACATCATCCGCAACATCCTGATCCTCGCCGGGCAGGGCGCAAGGACGCCCGAAGAAGCAATGCAACTGGCGCAAATGGCCGACTTCAAGAAAATGGAACAGATCCGCGCCCGCGTGGACGCCATCGTGGAGAAGAAGGAAGCCGCCGACGCGCTGAAACCCTGGTACAACCAGTTCTGCAAGCGCCCGTGTTTCCACGACGACTATCTCGCCACGTTCAACCGCCCGAATGTTGCTCTCATCGACACCAATGGCAAGGGCGTCGAGCGCATTTCGGAGAACTCGATCATCGCCAACGGCAAGGAATACAAGATCGACTGCCTGATCTACGCGACGGGCTTTGAGGTCGGCACCACGTTCAGCCACCGCGCAAATCTGGAGCTACACGGCCGCGACGGCCTCGCGCTCACTGAGAAATGGAAAGACGGCGCCTCCACGCTGCACGGCATGCACGTCAACGGCTTCCCGAACGCCTTCATCATCGGTAACACGCAGTCCGGCTTCACCACCAACTTCCCGCACATGATCGACGAGCAATCGCAGCATCTCGCCTACATCCTCAAGGAAGCAGGCCAGCGTCAGGCAACCGTGATCGAAGCAGCGCCCGAGGCCGAGGCTGAATGGGTGCAGGCGATCATGAACACCGCCATCCTGCGCCAGAAATTCTTCGAGGAATGCACGCCTGGTTACTACAACAACGAAGGTCAGCCTTCGCCCGCCGCCGTGCGCAACGGCAGCTATGGCGGCGGCCCGATTGCCTTCGTGAAGATCCTCGAGGCGTGGCGCGCGGAAGGCGGGCTGAAGGGCCTGGACCTCGCGCGAGCCTAGTCCCGCTCTACTTCGTGCGATCCGTCAGCGCCTCATACGTCAGCTTCGGCGAGATAACGCGCACAGGCGGCGTACCGCCTGTTGGCGTGGAGCCATTCACGTTCTGGATCATGCCCACGAACACGAGATCATTGGTCGGGTCGATCCAGAACCACGTCCCGAACGCGCCGCCCCAATAGAACGTGTTGAGCCCCTGCGGCGTAGAGGCCTTCTGCGGATCCATCACGATTGCGAAGTCCATGCCGAACCCGATGCCTTCCTGGCTCGGCCCGTAAAGGTCTACCTTCACGCCCGGCTGCAGTACATTGGTGCGCATTAACCTGATCGTGTCGGCCTTCAGAACGCGCTTGCCGTCCAGCTCGCCGCCATTCAGGACCGCCTGCGCAAAGCGCCAGTAATCCTCCGCTGTCGACACCAGTCCACCCGACCCCGCGAGGAAGGACGGCTTCTCGGCTGTTACCTTGTTCTCCTCTGGTCCCTTGATAACGCCATTGTCATAGGTGTGAATTGCCACGACACGCGCAGCCTTCTCGCCCGGGGCCCAGAAGCCAGTGTCTACCATGCCCAACGGCTGGAAAATGTGTTCGTCAAAATAGACGTCAAGCGACTGCCCTGACAGCTTCTCGACGATGTAGCCCTGGATGTTCACGCTCGGACCATAGTCCCACGCCGTGCCTGGCTGCGTCTCAAGCGGGAGCCTTGCCAGCTTGTCGATCATGCCCTGCAGGTCAGTCTCACCGAGATCGTTCTTCTCATAGACCGCGCTCACGCCGAACCCGGCCGAGTGACTCATCAGTTGCGCCATGGTCATCGGCGTAGTCTGCGGAACCAGTGTTCCGTTCGGCCCCTTCACGGGCAGGTTCGCAAACTCCGGAATGAATTTCGATACCGGGTCGGACAGCCTCCACTTGCCCTGTTCCCAAAGCTGCATCATCGCGACCCCGGCGATCGGCTTGGTCATTGAGGCAATGCGGAACATCGAGTCCGGCTTCAGCGCTTCGCCCGTCGCAGCATTCGCCGCGCCGTAGGTGTCGAAGTGCACAACCTTGCCGTGCCGCGCCACCAGCGTCGTCACACCCGCGAGTTTCTTCGCATCCACCAGCCCGTGGAATTCCGCATTGAGCGCATCCAGCCCCGCGCTCGTGAAGCCTACCGCCTCCGGGTTCGAAGTCTGCATGCCAAGATCGCGCGCCACCATCAAATGGTGCGACGGCGGGGCCATCATGTCGGTGACCGTCGAACAAGCCGACAGCATCAGGCCGCTAGCGAGTGCGGTTGCGGCAAACCGTTTCATGCTCTTGCGGTTCATGGACATCTCTCCCCTTCGGCAAACCCGCACGCGGATTCGACCTCATGTTGTTTTGGAGAGGTTCGGATGCCGGGGCAGGGCCGTCAACGTGCCCTGCCAGACCCTTGAGAATTAAAGCCCCCAATCCTTCGCAAGGTTCTGGATCAGCGCATCGCGCCGCGTGCGCACGTCATCCGGCGTCCACCGCGTACGTCCCTGCAGGTCGTTGCTAAGCGCGTAGGACGCTTTGCCAGTTTTGAAATAGATCGCTAACTTCTCGCCAAACGGCTTGCGATCGGCGAGCTGGTTTTCGTCATGGGTCAGCAGCGTAAAATTGCCGATACACTCGGTCAGGTCGTCCCGGTCGCGCGTCTTTGCCCATTCTTCGTACCAGTCGGATCCCTTGCTCGGCGTTCGCGGCAGGATGTGCTCGACCGTGCAGTCGATTGACGGATCCAGCGGTATGCCGCCTTCGACCGCCGCCGAAAACCGCATCAGCAAGGCCTTGCGCTGTTTGAAGTTGGGGAACCGGCCGCGCAGACGGTCAACGAAGTCCGATCGTTCGCGGACCGTTAGTTCCAGCAACGATCCCGGCGCGAACAGCGCGTCCGGCTTGTCCATCGCCTCGAGAAGGCGTCGATAGCGCTTGTGGCGGTATTCCCGATCTTTCACCGAATACTGCATCGCATAGGCCATGCGCTCCATGCCCCAGAAGAAGCGATCGGCCATCGCTTCATCGTAGGTGTACTCGGCAAGGAACCGCATCGCCGGCGCACGCCAGCTCTCATGGTGGATCGAGCGCAGGAAGCAAAGCCGCCGCCTCGCGTCATCGCCAAGCCGCAGCCCATCGGTCTTGCCCGACACGATCGCGTCGTAAGCGTCGACATAGCGCGGCAGTTTCGACGCTAGGAACTCCGCGACCGAGCCCTGCCGGCTGATCCCTGCCATGAGCCCCGAGACCAATTCACCCGCGCCGTCGCGATCGCAAATCGCCCGCAGCTGCTTCCACATATCACCAAAGCCGCGATCACCCAGTCGTGCCGTGTACGCATTCCACGCATCCGACATCTCCGTGGCTTCGGCTGACGAATATTGCGCCCGGTCGAACAGCACGCCCTTGAGGATGTCGTGGTCTGACAGCGCCTTGCCGCGATGGTTCAGCGACTGGAAAACCTTGTACGCCACCTCAAACTGCGAGACCCGCACGCGCGCCAGCGACACCTGGTCGAGCAGCCACACAACGAATCGCGAGCGCTCCTCGGCGCTCATGTCCGAGAGGTGGTCGTGCATTTGGTTGATGGCCCCGTCGATCCGCGCCTGGCTCTGCGAGCCCGGATGCCGCGCCGCGTCGCGCACGGACTGGTCCTGCAGGGTCGCGCCACGCTCCTGCACAAAGCGGCGGAAGAACGGGTCGTCGACCGGGTTAAGTGTGATGCGCCAGCGCGGTGGCATGGCGCCGAACCGCATGCCCTTCGTCTCAGCCCCGATCATGCTCTGGATCAGGGTTTCCTCATCCTTCGACTTGGTGAGATCACGCAAGACCGACAGCATGACCGTCAGCGTCGTCAGCCGTTGCTGCCCATCCACGACTTCGGACGGCCCCCGATTGCGCGGACGAATAACGACAATGGCACCGAGAAAGTAGATTGTCCCCGCGCGGAACGCCTCAAGCAGGTCCTGGATCAGGGACTCTACCTCTTCGTCTTCCCACGCATAGGCCCGCTGATAGGGGGGAACCCTGATATCCGTGCCGGGACCGAACACATCGCGAATGCGCTGGATCTCAGCGGCGATCGACATTGACTACGCTTCCCACACAGAACTCTGATCCTACCTAGCGTCACAATTTGGTTCGGTCCAATCTCCCCACACATCTCAAACAGGATAACTCATGCGACTGTGTGTTTTCGATGCCACGACCGGATCGGGCCCGGGCCTCATCGTCGGAGATGAAGTCATCGACTTCCGCAAGGTCGCCCCGCACCTTTCCACCAATCTTGTGGATATTCTCGGCGCGGGACTTGCCGGTATCGACGCTATCGAACGCGCGGCAAAAACAGCGCCGCGCCTCCCCCTGGCGAGCGTGAAGCTCAGGGCACCTGTGGGCCGCCCGGGCAAGATCCTTGGGATCGGCCTAAACTACCGCGACCACGCGAAGGAAACAGGCCGCGAGCCGCCCACCACGCAGATGTGGTTCAACAAGCAGGCAACGTCCCTGCATGGACCTTTTGATCCGGTTCTGATGCCTGCGGTGTCAACCGCACTCGACTATGAGGTCGAGCTGGTCGTCGTGATCGGCAAGCGGGGTAGGCACGTTCCGCGTGAACGCGCGCACGAGATCATCGCCGGTTACATGACCGGCTGCGATTACTCGGTCCGCGACTGGCAGCGCGCGACCCAAACGATGATCATGGGCAAGGGCTTCGACACGCACGGCCCGGTTGGACCGTGGATCACCACGCCCGACGAGGCGGGGGACATTGCGAACATGAGCCTCAAATGCTGGGTGAACGGCGAACTTCGTCAAAATGGCAACACGGCCGAGATGATCTTCGACGTCCCTGCTCAGATTGAACACCTAACCAAGGCGTTCGCGCTTGAGCCGGGCGATCTTCTCTTTACCGGCACCCCTGCTGGCGTCGGCGTCGCACATGCCCCCCCGAATTTCCTGAAGGTGGGGGACAAGGTGCGCGTCGAGGTAGAGCGGCTTGGCGCGATCGAGGCGACGATTGTGCAGGAAACTGCCGAAACCCATATCGGTTAGGACTTGAAGATAAGGCGCGACATCCTGCTGTTTGCCGCTGTCGCCGTCACGGCGATAGCAGGCGGCTGGTGGCTGCTCGCCAAGCGGCCGGGCGTCGCGATCGAATCCTTCGTCCGCGATCACAAACAGAAGCCTGAAGCGGTGCGGCCGCATCTGCCAGCTGCGGACGCTTTCAACGCAACGGTCTGCCCCCGCGAAGCTTGCGTGGCGGTCGAGGTGGGCGGCCTGACCTTCATCTACAACGCTGCGGCAGGCGCAGCGCAGGGCGTGATCGCCCTTGGCCTGATGCACCCCAACATCGACGGCGTTCTACTGCCCGATGCCAGCCTACAGTCTGTCGAGGGGTTGGCCTCCCTCGCGCAGGCAAGCGGCGGGGCAGGTCGCACCGATCCGTTGAAGGTGTTTGCGCCCTCAGGGGCGCTCACGGTCGTCGACGGCGCTAACCTGTTGGCTTCCGGCGGACCGGCCCCCCGTCTGACGCTTAGCCCCGACGGCGCCGACCAGGGCCTCGCTGGAAAGCTGCTCTTCGACTCAGGCGTGGTCGAAATCCGTGCCTTTGGCGTCCGCGGGCGAGTCTACAGGATCGAGTTTGAGCACAAATCGCTGATTCTAGCGGGGTGCGCGGCGGAGGAGGAGGACATCCTTGCCGCAACGCGGGGCACCAAAGTCGCCGCCGGCATCCTGACCGCCGGATCGGCGCAACTTCTGCCCGGCGAGGCCCCGCGTTGCACCGATATCGCAGAACTTCTGGAAGGCGCTCGGCAAGCCCGGCTTGCCGCCACCCTCATCATTCCGGCGGCCCCGGCATCCACGGTTCCGGGTGCGCTTGCGGCTTGGGGCGAGGTCATCGCCGAAGGACAATTACCTGGCGTTATGCTGGGAGAGGGTTATATGCGGGTCGACCTGTCCGGGCCCGCGCCTCGGACATCGGACGGGCGATAATTGTCGGCAATTCAGCATTTTGACGTTGTACGGACAGCAGGCGGGGGTCCTGACCCGAGTCAGAACCCCCGCGCTCCCCGTTCGCCCCCGTCACCAGCCCATTGCTTCCCTCGGGAAGCCCCCGTGGGCCGGCGCGTTCGATTGTGGCGATGTAGAGGCAAATCCCGGACACATGTCTACTTCGGAAAGTCCCCGTGCTGTCCAAGACCTGATCCATGTGTCTCAAAGACCACATAGGCATAGGCCCACTGCAACAGAGGAACTCGCAAGCAAAGCGAAATGAAATGGCGGCGCGCCTTATCCTGCAGGCTGCGGTGACTCTTGAGCATTCGGCGGCACTGCAGACGCGCCTCTCAGCCGCTACGTTCATCCCTTGTCATTCGCTGCGGATGCCAACACAACAAACCTGATGGACGGAACTCGTCCGGAACCTGAGGGGCTGCTCCGGTTACAATGCCTGTCGTCGCGCACATCATGCTCGCGCTTGTTTACGTTACTGCGTCGGCTCTCGGCGCGGTTGCGCTACACGTGTACCAGATCGTTCCGCCGGTAACGGCCGGCATCATCGGGGGCATTTCCGCGCTCGGGCTGCTACAGGTCCACTCGCTCATCGCCCGCTCGGGTCAGAGCGGCATGGACAAGGATCTGTTCGAGATGCGACAGGAGATGCGCCGGCTGACCTCGCGCATCGTGCAAGCGGAACAGACCGCCGCAGCCCTGAAAGACTCCTTCGAGCGCGAAGTCACCGCCCGCCGCGAGTCGATCGTGCAGGAGATGCGCGGCCTCGAGGGAATGATCCAGAACCTGTCGAAGAAGTTCGAGACCCGCCTTCAAACTGTCCGCACCACGGCCAGCGATGTGCCGGTCGATAGCGCCTCGATCCTCGACGCCGTTCGCGAGGCGCTCCGCGAGAACCGCGTTGACCTGCATCTGCAGCCGATCGTCAATCTGCCGCAGCGCCGTACCTGCTTCTACGAAGGCTTCACCCGCCTGCGCCGCGCAGATGGCAAGGTGATCATGCCGACGGAATTCCTCGCGGCCGCCGAGCGCGCCAACCTGCTCAGCGTCATCGACAACATGCTGCTGTTTCGCTGCGTGCAGATCGTGCGCCGTCTGTCTGAGCGTGACCGTCGCATCGGTGTCTTCTGCAACATCGCCATGTCGTCGCTGGAGGACGAGCAGTTCTTTGGCAGCTTCATTGATTTCATGCGCGAAAATCGCGATCTAGCGCACGCGATGATCTTCGAGATCAGCGTTCGCGCCTTCCGTCAGCGCTCCGACATCGCGTCCCAGAACATGGGCCGCCTGCGGGAACTTGGCTTCCGCTTCTCGCTCGACAAGGGAGAGGGCCTGAACTTTGACCTGCCCGAGCTGCAAGCCGCCGGCGTCAAATTCCTCAAGATTAATGGCGAGCGCCTGCTGGAGGAACTCACCCCGGGGGGCGAGCGTCCAACCTCCGCCATCACGCGTGACATCGCGCCGGAGGATGTGCCTGCACTGTTCGTCCGCTATGGCATCGACCTTATTGCCGAGAAGGTCGAGATGGAAAAGTCGGTCATCGAAATACTCGAGTTCGAGATTCCCTATGGCCAGGGCCACGTCTTCGGCGCCCCGCGTCCGATCAAGGGTTCGCTGCAAGACGAGACCGCTCCGCCGCCGGACTTCCTACGCCGCATTGCTCCGGCCGCGATGTAGGCTGTGTCAAAGCCATCCCTGCTTCCCGGACTGTCGACCGTGGTGTCGGACTACGACGCGATCCTCTGTGACGTCTGGGGCGTGATTCACAACGGCAAGGAGGCCTTCGCCACAGCCTGCGAAGCTCTACAGAAATTCCGCCAACACGGCCCGGTGATCCTCGTCACCAACGCGCCCGTGCCAAAGGACCGTGTCACGCGCCTTTTCCCGCAATTCGGCGTGCCGATGGACTGTTTTGACGACGTGATCGCGTCAGGCGACGCCACCCGCAATGAGTTGAAACTGTTCGCGCCAGGCCCGGTCTATCGCATCGGCCTTGAGCAGGACTTCGGTGTTTATGCCGGCCTGCCGCTGGCTTTCTCCGACAACCCGGCCACCGCGAAAGTCGTCTGCTGCACCAGCCTGCGCGATTATCCGAACGGCATTCCCGAACCCTATCGCGAGGAACTGAAACGCCTCGTAGCCCACAACCTGCCCATGCTCTGCGCCAACCCTGACGTGCAGTTCCGGCAAGGCGACCGCCTCATCTGGTCGGCAGGTTCGCTTGCTGCAATCTACGAGGAGGAGGGCGGCGCCGTCATCCGCCCTGGCAAGCCCGACGCCCCGATCTACAAGCTCGCCATGGAACGTGCCGCCGAGATCGCCGGCTGTAGCCTCACACCCTCCCGCGTCCTCGCCATTGGCGACGGCCCCATCACCGATATCCTCGGCGCTAACCGTCAGGGCTTTGATGGGCTCTTCATTGGAAGCGGCATCCACGGTCACGTCATGGGGCAGGGCGAGGCATTCTTGTCGTCGGCTGCGACGGTGCTTGAAGCGGACGGCGTAACGGCGAAATATGCGATGCCGGAACTGGCGTGGTAGCCAGCATCATTTCGCCAGCCGCTCCACCTCACGCGCGGCCGACAGGATCCTCGCCATCCCGTACTTGCCTTCGTGACACGGATATCCCCAAAGACGTTCGTGAGGGTGGGAGCTGTAGCTGATGGTCCACAGCGCCTGTGTCGGCATGCCCGTCAGACGCGAGCGGCGGCACATAGCACTGCTGGGTGAACTCCGGCGGCCGCCAGCAATATGACAACGCCGAGAACAAGCGCGGCGCGGATCAAACCACCTTGTCCCCGTTCACCGTCACCCGCCGCATATGCCGGCGCGCGCCGTGATAGTCGTTCAGCGCGTAGTGCCATACGCAGCGATTGTCCCACATCGCCAGCGAACCCGGCTCCCAGCGGAAGCGGCAGGTAAACGGCTCGCGCTTGCAGACCTCGAACAGGTATTCGAGCAGCGGCCGTGACTCCTTCTTCGTCCAGCCGGCAAAGCGCAGCGTGAAGGCTGGATTGATGTAGAGCCCCTTGCGGCCCGTCTCAGGGTGCGTCCGCACAACCGGATGCTCGTACTCGGGCACTTCGTCGCCGACGACTTCGGAATCCATCGACGCGCGCTTCCTTGAGGAAGCGCCGCCCGCGCCATATTCCTCTGCGGCTGAATGGATCGCGCGAAGGCCCTCAAGCGTCTGCTTCAATCCCCGCGACAAGGCATCCCACGCCGCATACTGGCTCGCGAACATCGTGTCGCCGCCCACCTCCGGCACCTCGATCGCGTGAAGGATCGAGCCCAGCGCTGGCACTTCCAGAAAACTCATGTCCGAATGCCATCCGCCGCCGAAATTGATCTTCTCAGTGGGCTCCTTGATGATCTCCAGGATCTCCGGATAACCCGCCATGCCCTTCACATAAGGATGCACATTCAGGCTGCCCCACCGCCGACCGAACGCCAAATGCTGCTCCGGCGTGAGCGTCTGGTCGCGGAAAAAGATCACATGGTGTTTGAGGAAGGCTGTGTGGATGTCGTCGAACTCCGCATTGCTCAACGGCTTCGACAGGTCGACGCCTTGGATGACGGCACCCAGATTGGGCGACAGCGGTTTGACGGTGATGGTTTTGTAGGATTCTGCGGCCATGTGGGTTTCCTCGTTGGCCACATTAGAATGCGTAACCCGTCTGGACTGCAAGTCATCCAAGCTCGCGGGTTAACGAAATCCTCGTTTGCGCGACGTCCATCGCGCTGAAGGGCGGCGGGGGACACGCGGATCGTGCTCAGGTCATCTTACTGCGCGGCTATGAGCGCTTCCTGACTCCCCCGGCTCTGGCGCAGGGAGAAACCTCGAAGCAAGAGCGCAGGACTCCTGCTTGCGGGGACCTCAAACTCGCCGTCTAGACCGTCAAGGACTACGAGGGAGCAGCACGTTTTCGTCTGGTTTCTCGACAAGAAGGACGAGCAGGTGCGCCCCAACATCACGGCCCCCGGCAAATTTGTCTCCCGGTGCTCGAAGGGCGCGTTCCCGCTGCTCGACAACACAGGCGCATTATCAGTCCGGGCCGTCCTTCATGATGTCGGCGCAAGGCAACGTGCTTGGCAGCATTAACATCGGTTACGAAGTCAGCGATGCCGTCACCCTCGACTGCAAGCTGATATGGCTTCAATCCTACGAGGAGCGGGTGACGAAGTTGCGGACGCGATTGCAGGTCATGGATACCAGCGGCAGGTCTGTTCACAACCAGACCTAGTCGGCGGCCATCGACGTCAGAATCAGCTCAGAGGGCAAGTTGTATTCGATCAGTGTGCTTAAGCCGGACACGCCATACTAGGCAGCCTCAGCCCTTCTTCAGCAGTTCCTTGAAGTCCGCCGGTTGCAGCGGCCGCGACAGCAGGAATCCCTGAGCCTCATCGACCTGCAGCCAGGCCATGAAATCCCACATCTCCTGCGTCTCGACGCCCTCGGCGACAACCCGCAGGCCATGCTCGTGCGCGATCCGCACGCAGCTTACCAGCGCTGCTTTGGCATAGGGCTCGTCCATCGCCAGCCGCATGAAGGCCGGATCGATCTTCACTTCCGTAAACGGATAACTCCGCAGGCGGTCGATATTGCTGGCGCCCGCGCCGAAATCGTCGATCGCGAGCCCGAAGCCATGCGCGCGCAGCGCTGTCATCGTCTCGAACGCCTTCGCGCCATACTCGATGACGCGCGACTCTGTGACTTCCAGCGTGAACTGGCTGCAGCTCAGCCCCGACTCGGCAATCGCCGCCGCGATCTGGTCCGCGAACTCTACGCGCTCCAGCGACAGCGGGCTGATGTTGATGGAGCAGGGCAGTCCGCTGAACTCGGTGACGTGTCTGGCTACCTGCCGCGCCATCACGAATGTCAGCGCATCGATCCGCTCGCTGCGCTCGGCGAGTTCAACGTAGGCGGCGGGCGAGGCCAGTCCGGCGCTCGGTGTCGCGATCCGCGCCAGCGCCTCAACGCCCACAATCCTGCGGTCGGCGAGTGATACTTTGGCATGGAAAAAGGGATGAAGGCCGCCGCGCTCGATGGCCGCTTCCAGCAGGCTCGGGCTGGCCGTGGCCGCGCGCCGCGTCGTGTCAGTCGCCGTATCTGGAACACCAGGAATCATCGCGCCGAAGATCCGCCTTCGGACAGGCATTCAGCCGTCCGTTCATGCGGAGATTAAGGCACGGAAGGATCTCAAAACAGCTAACCGGATCGATGCAAACACTTGCAACGACCCGGGATGCAGCGTCGAAATGAGGTCGTACCGCCTACTTGGCGTCCCCGATTACTTAGCGTCAGACAGCCCTTGGTTTGCAAAGTCCCAGTTCACCAGCTCGTCGAGGAAAGTGCTGATGTATTTGGGGCGGAGATTCTGGTAATCGAGGTAGTAGGCGTGCTCCCAGACATCCATGGTTAGCAAGGGCGTAACGCCGGTTTCCGTCAGCGGCGTCTCGGCATTGCCTGTTTTCGAGACCACCAGCTTGCCATCCTTGAGCGACAGCCACGCCCAGCCAGACCCGAACTGCGTCGTTCCGGCTTCCGCAAACTTGGCCTTGAACTCGTCGAACGAGCCGAAGTCCTTGTTGATCTTGTCCGCGATCAGGCCCGTTGGCTTGCCGCCGCCCTGGGGCTTCATCGAGTGCCAATAGAACGTGTGGTTCCAGACCTGACCGGAATTGTTGAACACGGGCATCTTCTTCTCGGCCCAGCTCTGCTTGACGACTTCCTCAAGCGGTGCGTTTTCCAGCGGTGTGCCGGCGATCAGCTTGTTCAGGTTGTCCACGTAGGCCTGATGGTGCTTGGCATAGTGAAAGTTCAGGGTGTTCTCCGAGATATGCGGCGCCAGGGCGTCGCGCGCATACGGCAGGGCGGGAAGTGTGAAAGCCATGGAAGACCCTCTCTGTGTTTGGTGTTCTGACTGTGCTGCCCCTGAGATAGGGCGAAAAC
>CANJXY010000062.1 GCA_947478925.1 Hyphomonadaceae bacterium
CGCATTTCGGCCCGGCCAGTTTCGGCCTCGAGAATATGCACCTCAGGCGTAGGGGTATCTGATTGCGACATGACTGCAAGGTTACCCAATAACGACCCCACTTGATACTCGGCGTTGCATGGTTACATTTCAACCGAAACGTAACGGGAATTACATATACTTCACCCGTTCGCCCGGACAGGCGCACCCCACCACAGGACACTCAAGATGGCCCTCAAGACCGTCAAGATCGAGCCGAGCTCTTCCCAGCCTGAAGCTCCGCAGACAACCGTGACCGACGCCCCGGCAGCGCCTGCGCAAAAGACTGCTGGAGGCGGCCGGCGCAAGACGATCCTGATCGGGCTCGCGGCCGTGGCCGGCATCGCCGGTCTGTGGTTTGGCGGCGACTGGTTCCTCAATGGCCGCTTCAACATCACGACGGACAACGCCCAGCTCCGCTCCGACATCGCGCGCGTGACGCCGAAGATCGAAGGCTATGTCGAGACGATCCACGTCGCCGAAAACCAGCAGGTGAAACAGGGCGACCTTCTCGTCGAGCTGGTCGATGACGAGTTCGTCCTGCGTCTCGCCCACGCCAAGGCAAACCTTGCACAAGCCGAATCAGACGCCGCGCAGGCGCGTGCGCGCATCTCCGTTCAGCGTGACACGCTGGCCGAAAGCCGTGCAGCCCGCGAAGCCGCCGACGCTTCGGCGGACCTTTCATCGTCTGACGCCAAGCGCCTTGCCGATCTTGCTGCGAAGGGCTGGTATCCGAAGGCCAAGCTGGATCAGGTTGAGGCGGCCAAGCGCACCGCCAACGCACAGCTGACGCAAGCCGACGCTTCGATCACCGCGCAGCGCAGCCAGCTCACGAGTGCGCAGGCCGCCGCTGAATCCGCAGACGCCAAGGTCGAAGCCGCAAAGGCCGAAGTCGAAGGCGCAGAACTCGAACTCGGCCGCACCAAGATCCGTGCACCGATGAACGGCACCGTCACCAAGAAAGATGTCGTCGTGGGCCAGATCCTGTCGCCGGGCCGCGTCGCATTGTCGATCGTCTCGTCCGACGACGTCTGGGTGCTCGCCAATTTCAAGGAAACGCAGATCGGCGAGATGCGCGTCGGCCAGTGCGTCAATGTTCACGTCGACGCCTACCCGAACCAGCACTTCAAAGGCCATGTGCAGAGCCTGTCGCCAAGCACTGGCGCCACGTTCAGCCTCGTTCCGCAGGACACGGCCACGGGCAATTTCACCAAAATCGTCCAGCGCATTCCGGTGAAGATCGTGCTCGACAACGAAGCCAAGGCTTCAGGCCTCCTGCGCGCCGGCCTGCAGGTGACGGCCACGGTCTCCACCAAGCCTGACTGCAAGTAGCTGCCATGAGCGCCACCGCCGCACCAGCGCCGCCGGGGGTTTACGTCCCTCCGGCGAGGGGAACGCGCGAAAGCCTGATGCTCAACATCGGCTTTTTCGCGATGGTCATTGGCATGTTCATGGCGATCCTGGACATCCAGATCGTCGCCTCCTCCATCCAGAAGATCGGGGCCGGCGTTTCGGCGTCGGCTGACGAGGTTTCCTGGATCCAGACCACATACCTGATCGCCGAGGTGATCGGCATTCCGCTGTCGGGCCTCCTCAACCGCGCGCTCTCCATGCGGCGGTTGTTCGTGTTCTCGGCGGCAGGCTTCACCATCTCGAGCGCGATGTGCGCCATAGCGTGGGACCTCAACAGCCTCATCGTCTTCCGCTGCGTCCAGGGCTTCATGGGCGCGGCCATGATCCCGACCACGATGGCCGCCGCCTTCACCCTGTTCGGCCCCAACCGATCGATGATCCAGCAGGTGGCCGTCGGCATGGTGGCGACGCTTGCCCCTTCGATCGGTCCGACGCTCGGCGGCTGGATCACTGAGAACCTAAGCTGGCACTGGCTGTTCCTCGTCAACGTCATTCCCGGCATCATCTCGGCGACGCTGGTGTGGAACCTGACGCCGAAGCAGCCGGCGCAGCTGAGCCTGATCCGCAACATCGATATAACGGGCCTCGCCGCCATGGCGCTGTTCCTCGGCTCCTTCGAGTACATCTTTGAGGAAGGCCCGACCGCAGGCTGGTTCGAGGACGACCAGCTGGTGATGTGGATGTTCGTCTGTTCCCTGGCGGGCATCGTCTTCTTCTGGCGCGCCATCCGGGAGAAGCACCCGGTGGTCGACCTGACGGTGTTCAAGGACGTCAACTTTTCCGTAGGCGCGATTGTCGCCGTGATCGTCGGTTTCGGCCTGTTCGGCTCCGTCTACGTGACGCCGCTTTTCCTTGGCACGGTACGCGGCTACAATGCGGAGCAGATCGGTCACATCATGAGCATAGGCGGTCTCGCCATGTTCGTTGCCGGGCCAATATCGGGCGCGCTGATACGGCGGATCGATCCGCGCCTCATTGTGGGCACCGGGCTATCGCTTGCCGCCATCGGGCTCTACTGGAACAGCTTCCTTACGACAGAGTCGTCCTATGAAGAGCTGTTCTGGCCGCAGGCCTTGCGCGGCGCGGGCCTCATCATGTCGATGGTGCCGAACAACTTCATGGCGCTTGGCACGCTGCCCGGGTTCAAGCTGCCCAACGCCACGGGTCTTATCACCGTCTGCCGCAACCTTGGCGGCGCCGTGGGTCTTGCTGCGCTCAACACATTGCGCCTCAACTCCAGCAATCTCCACACCCAGGAGATCGCGGCGGGCATGGATCCGCAGCGTCCCGAGATCGCAGCCTTCCTGCAGCAGGCAGAAGCCAGCCTTCGGGCGGCAGGCACTCCGGATCCCGCCGGGGCAGCGATCGCCCAGCTGACTGGCCGGATGCAGATGGAATCGATGGTGATGACCTACAACAACATGTTCCTCGTGATGGCCGTGGGTTTCGCCCTCATGCTGCTGATGGTGCCCTTACTCCGGAAGCCTGTCCCGCCCCCCGCCGGCGCACCGCAGGGCCCAGGCGCCCACTGAGCGCCAGCGCACACGTAAAGTCGCGCCCGTAATAGTCTTCGCCCCTTGCGAGGTGCGTCCCCGCACCTACGTATTGGGCTGGATCAAGGCATGGCCTTTCCGGCATGCGATGGTCTTTGGAGACGCCGCTTTTGGGTCTCCAGACAAGAACGACGACTGCTTTTACAAGGGTCAATTGATGGACTTCGAACGCTTTACCGAGCGCGCACGCGCAGCCGTTCAGAGCGCCCAGACGAGCGCGCTTGCCAGCGGCCACCCCCAGATCCTGCCTGAACACCTGATCAAGGCGATGTTCGCGGACCGCGACCGACTTGCCGCCAACCTTATCCGCGCCGCCGGCGGCAATCCCGAGCAGGCGCAAGCCAGCATCGACAAGTTGCTGTCAGCTCAGCCGAAAAGCACAGGCGGTTCGCAGCCCGGCCTCAGCCAGGACCTCGCCCGCCTGTTTCAGCTGGCTGAGGAAGATGCGACGGCTGCGGGCGACGACTACGTCGCCACCGAGCGGCTTCTCCTCTCCGCAACCAAGCTCAAGAACAAGGCTTCCGAAGCATTGAGCGCGGCTGGCGCCACGACGGGAGCGCTGGTGAAAGCTATCGCCGAACTGCGCAAGGGCCGCACTGCCGATACCGCGACCTCGGAAGAAAAGTACGAGGCGCTCAAGAAGTACTCGCGTGATCTTACGGAAGCCGCACGCTCGGGCAAGCTGGACCCGGTCATCGGACGCGACGAGGAAATCCGCCGCTGTATCCAGGTCCTCTCGCGCCGCACCAAGAACAACCCCGTGCTGATCGGCGAACCTGGCGTCGGCAAGACCGCCATCGCGGAAGGCCTCGCGCTGCGCATCGTCAATGGCGACGTACCGGACAGCCTCAAAGAGAAAAGCCTGATGGCGCTGGACATGGGCTCGCTCATTGCAGGCGCCAAGTTCCGCGGAGAATTCGAAGAGCGACTGAAATCCGTCCTGCAGGAAGTAACCCAGGCGGAAGGCCAGATCATTCTCTTCATCGACGAGATGCACACGCTGGTCGGCGCTGGCAAGGCGGAGGGCGCGATGGATGCGTCCAACATGCTGAAGCCTGCCCTTGCGCGGGGCGAACTTCACTGCGTCGGCGCGACAACGCTGGATGAGTATCGCAAGAACATCGAGAAAGACGCCGCCCTCGCCCGCCGCTTTCAGCCCGTCTTCGTCGGCGAGCCAAGCGTTGAAGACACCATTTCAATCCTCCGCGGTCTGAAAGAGAAATACGAAGTCCACCACGGCATCCGCATTTCGGATGCAGCCATCGTCGCGGCCGCGACGTTGTCGAACCGCTACATCACCGACCGCTTCCTTCCGGACAAGGCCATTGACCTGATGGACGAGGCCGCCGCGCGCCTGCGCATGGCGGTGGAATCGAAGCCCGAAGAACTCGACGAAATGGACCGCCGCCTTGTGCAGATCCGCATCGAGGCTGAGGCGCTCAAGAAGGAAAAAGATGACGCGTCCAGGGATCGTCTGAAGCGCCGCGAAGCCGAGATCAAGGAATTGCAGGCGAAGTCCGACGAAATCTCCGCCGCATGGAAGGCCGAGAAGGGCCGTCTCGCAGGCGCCACCAATGCGAAGGAGAAGCTCGACAAGGTCCGGGCCGAAATGGCTGACGCGGAACGCCGCTCCGACTGGGCGCGCGCGGGCGAGATCAAGTATGGCGAGATCCCGGCGCTCGAAAAGCTGATCGCAGAATCCGAGGGCAAGACCGACACCGCGAAGGATGCGAAAGCGCCGCTGGTGAAGGAAGAAGTGGACGCTGAAGCCATCGCAGCGGTCGTCTCGCGCTGGACCGGCGTTCCCGTCGACAAGATGCTGGAAGGTGAGCGCGCCAAACTGCTCGGGATGGAGGACAATCTGCGCAAGCGCGTTGTCGGCCAGGACGATGCGCTCGAGATCGTCGCCAATGCGGTGCGCCGCGCCCGCGCCGGCCTGCAGGATCCCAACCGGCCCATTGGCAGCTTCATTTTCGTCGGGCCAACAGGTGTCGGCAAGACTGAGCTCACCAAGGCGCTCGCCGAGTTTCTGTTCGACGACGAGCACGCCGTCCTGCGCCTCGACATGTCCGAATACATGGAGAAACACGCCGTGAGCCGCATGATCGGCGCGCCTCCGGGCTATGTCGGGTACGAGGAAGGCGGCGCGCTGACCGAGGCCGTGCGTCGCAGGCCGTATCAGGTGATCCTGTTCGATGAGATCGAGAAGGCCCATCCGGATGTGTTCAACACGCTGCTGCAGGTGCTCGACGATGGTCGCCTCACGGATGGCCAGGGCCGCACCGTGAACTTCAACAACACGGTCATCATCATGACATCCAACCTCGGCGCGCATGCGCTGGCAGAGGACAAATCCGAGGGTGAGATTTCCGGCCACGCGCGCGACGCAGTGATGGAAGCTATCCGTGCGCACTTCCGCCCGGAATTCCTTAACCGCATCGACGAGATCGTCTTCTTCAAGCGCCTCGGCCGTGGCGAGATCGATCGCATTGTCGGCGTGCAGCTGAAGCGACTGGAAAAAATCCTCGCAGACCGCCGCATCACGCTCAGTCTTACGGATCAAGCCATGCAGTGGTTGTCTGATCGTGGTTATGATCCGGTCTACGGGGCACGACCTCTTAAGCGTGTGATCCAGAAGGAGCTGCAGGACCCTCTCGCCCGCCGGATCCTCGAAGGCCGCATCAATGACGGCGACGATGTGAAAGTCAGCGTCGAAGGAGCCGCACTCTCCCTCAACGGCGTGCCGGCCGAGATCAAGCGGGCGGGATTGAACTAAGGTACAACGGTCCGCGAAGCGATCGCCGTTTCGTCCATCAAAGCGGTGATGAACTTGCAACGCCCATCACTCGAAAAAAGCAAGCGCGCCATGGGAAACTGCGGCGCGCTTTTTTTCGAGCAGTAACCAGCACACACACAAAAGCCCGCCCCGGTTTCCCGGAGCGGGCTCTTGTTCAGTCTGAAGCTGGCTTCACTTCATCTTCGTCGTTGCGCCACCGAGTTGCAGCGGCATGCTCATGCCGGGCCAGTCGGTGGGTTGGCCGTCCTTCTGGCCGGGCGTGTATTTCATCTTGGCGACCGCCTCGGTGACTTTTGCATTGTAGGCCTCAGGCGTGCAGTTGGGCTGGATGTCTTTCGGTTTGCCATCCGCTCCCACGGTGAACTTCACCTGGCACGTACCTGCAGCCTTCACCTGCGCCATCGCGGCCATGATGATCTTCTGGTCAGCGCCTTCTTCCATCTTCGGCGATTTCTCGCCACGCGGATCCGGGCCGGCTGCGCCCGTGCCGTAATTGAAGACCTGACGGAACGGGAAGGAATCGAAGAACTCGTGATCGAACACTTCAGGGTCCCACGATCCGGTCTCGATGGTGCGCACGATATACGGCGCCATTTCCGGGTTGCTGCAGTCCACCGTGATGTCCTTGGCCTTGCCGTTGACGGCGACGATGTATTCCGCCGTGCAGGACCCGCTGACTTTCAGCGCGGTCTGGCCTTCCTTCATGGGCGATACATCGAACGTGCCAATCTGTTTGGCTGTCCTGTCGGGCAGGTCCGTCTTTTGGGCGAACGCCGGGGCCGCCAGGGCCATGGCGGCGGCCGCCACACACATCCACTTCAGCATGTCTTCCTCCGCTGCCGCCAACAGCTCATTCTCCGGCCGCCGGCTGGTACACAGACTCATTATAACGCCCTCCGCGGTGCGTCGAAGGGAAAAAGGCGCCAAACAGGAGCGTCTTTGCAGCGGATCATCCTCACGCGACCGTGAGCCGCAGGCCACATGATGCGAAAACAACACACAATCCGGCTGCTTCCCAGTCTCTTGTGCATGTGCGAATAGCCATGGCTCGCTGCTGTGGCGGCGCGTGCTAGCGTGTGTGAACAGACAGGACAGGCTGCAATCGGAATGAGTGGCATTCGGACCATCGGTGTTATCGGCGCAGGCCAGATGGGTAACGGCATCGCTCACGTCTGCGCGCTGGCCGGCTTCGACGTCATCATCAACGACGTTTCGGCGGACCGGCTTGAAGCTGGCCTGAAGACGATCCAGCGCAACATGGATCGCCAGGTGCACCGCCAGATGATCTCGTCCGACGCGCGCGACGCCGCGATGCGCCGCCTCAGCATCGCGACCAACCTCAACGGATTTGGCGACGTCGATTTCGCCATCGAAGCGGCCACCGAGAAGGAAACCGTCAAGCGCGCGATCTTCGACGAGCTTTGCAAGAATGTGCGCAAGGACACGATCCTCGCGACCAACACATCGTCCATTTCGATCACGCGCCTTGGCGCCGCGACCGACCGGCCCGAGCGCTTCATCGGCCTGCACTTCATGAACCCCGTGCCGCTGATGAAGCTGGTTGAGGTGATCCGTGGCCTTGCGACCGACCAGAAGACCTATGACGCCGCCGTCCATATCGTGGAGCGACTCGGCAAGCATGTGACGAACGCCGAAGATTTCCCGGCCTTCATCGTCAACCGTGTGCTGATGCCAATGATCAACGAAGCGGTCTACACGCTCTATGAAGGCGTCGGCACGGTTGAATCGATCGACACCGCCATGAAGCTCGGCGCCAACCATCCAATGGGCCCGCTCGAGCTCGCAGATTTCATCGGGCTCGATACCTGCCTCTCCATCATGCAGGTGCTGCACGATGGCCTGGCCGACACGAAATACCGCCCCTGCCCGCTCCTGGTGAAGTATGTGGAAGCTGGTTGGGTGGGCAAGAAAGCCGGTCGCGGTTTCTACGACTATCGCGGCGACGTGCCCGTACCGACACGATAAAAGTCCGACAGGCTGATTGAGGGGGCCGGACCCAGTCCGGATCGAACCAGAGCATGGCTGTTGTCCTGATCACTGGCGCCAATCGCGGCATCGGCCTCGCGCTGGTGAAAGCCTATGCGAGCCGTCGCGACAAGGTCATCGCCACGGTGCGCGCCACGTCGGATTGCTTTGAACTCGACGCATTCGTGAAGACCGCGGCCAAATGGGTCGAGGTCATCGAGATGGATGTCGCCGACGCTGCGGAGATCGGCCGCGCACGCCGCAAGCTCGAGGCCGAACCCATCGACGTCCTGATCAATAATGCCGGCATCGGCGGGCCAGAGCGCCAGACCGCCACCGACATGGATTTCGATGGGCTGATAGAGACGCTCAATATCAACACCATCGCGCCGCTGCGCGTGGCGACCGCCTTCCTGCCCAACGTCAAAGCCGCCAAGGGCAAAATCATCACGCTGTCGAGCCAGATGGGACAGGTGCAGTCCGCCTCGACCGACAGTCTCGCCTATCGCGTCTCGAAGGCTGCGGTGAACAAGCTGATGCGCGGCCTCGCCGCCGAGCTGAAGCCGCAG
Source organism: Hyphomonadaceae bacterium (assembly GCA_947478925.1). GTDB lineage: Bacteria > Pseudomonadota > Alphaproteobacteria > Caulobacterales > Hyphomonadaceae > UBA7672. The sequence goes on from CANJXY010000062.1 coordinate 8,337, forward strand.
GGCATCCCTGTGCTGATCGTCCATCCCGGCTGGGTGAAGACCGACATGGGTGGCGAAGGCGCGCAGCTCACCTCCGACCAGAGCGCGTCCCAGCTCCAGAAACTCATCGACAAGCTCGACATTGCCTCCACCGGCAAATTCCTCGCCTGGAACGGCAAGGAGCTGGCGTGGTGACAGCGCGTCTAGGCAACGCGCTATTGGCCGTCGGACTTCTCTCCGGATGCACGACACCTGCTTTCGAACCGGCGCCCCCTTTTGGTAGTATAGACATGATGGCGACGGCCGACGCCTGGTTCGCCACGTACAGGTTGCCGACTGCCATTGCCATCGTGGGAAATGCCGACATCTCCGCGCGGGCTCGCGACGTGGTGAGCAAGCCCTCGCCCGTGTTTACTTTCGTCCATGCCGCATCCGGTGACGGAAGCGGACAATGGTAGGTCAGGCCCCGCCTCCCCCGAATTCGGGTTGGCGTCTCGGCCTTTACTGGACTTATGTTGTCCTGCTCTCTGTCGGCTCGATCTTCTATCTCGCCATCGTCTCACCGATCATCCGCCCGACGCTGCCAACACATCCGGGACACCTGCTGTTCTGCATCATCGCCGGCGTCGCCATCGCGGACGCCGCCGCTCACGCGCTCAGCGACATTGCCGGCATCTGGAAGCCGCACGACCTTGGCGGCGCCGAGAAGCGCCGGCAGAAATTCAACCCGCGCAAACTTCTTGTCGCGGACACCAAACGCCTGATCTCGCATCTCACCGCTGTCCCCGTCGTCGGCCTGATGGCGTTTGCCTACACGCTGCTCTCCCCGCACATCCAGGCGCGCCTGTTCGGTGCGACGGCTGGTGAAGGCGCGGTGTTCCTGAACTTCTTCTCACAGACGCTGCTGGGCGGCCTCGAAGTCTTCGCCTTCTTCCTGAGCCACGACGCCCGCTCGACCCTGCGCGACCACCTCCACCTTGCGGAACTCGTGCCCGCCTCCTTCGAGGCTGCCGCGATCCTCGCCGGCCTGAAGCTCTACGGCCTGCTGATCACCGTTTCGACCCTGCGCCTCGCCGGCGCGCCGATCGTGCTGCTGAGGACGTGGATGAAAGAGAACAGCCGACGGAAGCGTGCGCCAGCAAAATCGCAGCCGCGCAAAGCCGCCGACTAGCGCCCTGCTCTAGTTCAGATCGCGCATCGCCGCCGTCATCATCGGCCCGATCTCGTCGCGCAGGACGAAATCGGCCATGTCATCAAGCGGCGTCGGCTCGCGGTTCACGATCACGAGCCGCGCGCCATATTGCTTGGCCTTCACGGGAAACAGAGCCGCAGGCGTCACCACCAGCGACGAGCCAAGCACGAGGAACAGATCGCTCACCTGCGTCTCAGCCTCTGCGCGCAACATGGGCTCTTCCGGCATCGACTGCCCGAACGAGATCGTCGCGGTCTTGACCAGGCCTCCGCAGTTCCGGCAGGTCGGGATCTCGCCGCGATCGACAAACACCGGCCGCAATTCCTCCAGCTCGTGTCGCGTTCCGCACTCAAGACAGGTCGCATAGCTGGCATTGCCGTGCAGCTCGATCACCTTGCCGTCCGCAATGCCAGACGCCTGATGCAGGTTGTCGACATTCTGCGTGATCACCGACGATGCCTTCCCGGCGGCGACCAGCCGCGCCACGGCAAAATGTCCGGCATTGGGTTCCTTGCCCACCCATCCGGCCGCGCCCGAAAACACCCGCGTCCAAGCCTCGCGTCGCCTGGCTTCGGAGCTCACGAATTCCTGGAAGTAGATCGGCTTCATCTTCGACCAGACACCGCCCGGCGAGCGGAAATCGGGAATGCCGGATTCTGTCGAAATGCCCGCGCCCGTGAACACCACGATCCGCTCCGCATCGCGCAGGTAACGCGCCAACAATTCCGCCGCTGATCCAGCCATGCGCAAGCCAAGCGCGAAAGCGCAGAACAGGCAAGCTGCGGCGTGAATTCGGGGGCCGTTGCCTGCGCAATGCGTATGGACAATCCAGGGCCTTTTCATCAAGGTCAGAGGCGTACGCTGCGCCCGGGGAAATGGCGGGGCGCGCACTGACAGTGCATCAGGGGCCGGGAAGACATGTCGCGACTGTTCCGCAAGCTCGTCGCGGCCGGCTTCCTCGCCGCCAGCAGCGGACTTGCGCCCGTCGCCCACGCACAGCCTGGAGCGCCGAATTTTGGCGACGACGCCAGCCGCTGGGCCAAGGACAACGAATGCGACGACCCCCGATTCGAAGGTGAGGGCATGAGCCCAGGCCTCTCGCTCGACGATGATATCGGCCATGACGCCACCGACTGTCGCGCAGCATGGCGCGGCGGCAACCTCGCTCTGGCCAGCGTAGACGACGCGGATATCCCTGATTTCGGTGACGACGCCAGCGACTGGGCCAAGGACGACGAATGCGACGATCCTCGCTTCGAAGGACCCGCCATGACCAGGACGAAACTGCTGGATCAGGACATTGGCCACGACGCGACCGATTGCGGCGCCGCATGGGATGACGGCCGGCTCCAGCTCATCGGCGACTGGGAAGGCGACGCTCCCGACTTTGGCGACGACGCCAGCGATTGGTCGAACGACAACGAATGTGACGATCCTCGCTTCGACGGCAAAGGCATGACGACGACAGACCTGAAGCAAGAAGACATCCGCCACGATGCCACGGATTGCAGCGCCGCATGGGACGCGGGCACGATCAAGCTGCGCTGATCTCGCCGCGCCTCAGAGAATCCATTGAAGAGTCAAAGCCCCAGGCAAACCACGCCGGTAGCGATCATTTCCGATTCGCTTTTCGCGCGCAGCCGTTGCAGACTTTATGCACAGAGCCGCCGTCAGGGGCCGTGTGGGGTGTGGTAATGAAGTTCCGCGATCTGCTGAACAACGACCAGCTCATCCTGGTCGTGTGTTACGACTGCGGCGGCAAGACGCCGGTCGATCCTGCCCTTCCCGCGCTCGAACACGGTGTTGATGCTGATGTCGATCGGCTGCGGCCCGAGCTCCATTGCCCGGTGTGTGGTTCGGCCGACCTCGAGCTGCGCGCCCACTCGCCCGTCGCCCACCGCGTCGCCGCCACGACTCGCGCCGCCGAACGGGCCTGATCCGCACGTCGCATCGCCTTCATCGGGTTCAGGATCACCATGAAATACGTCCGCATGCCGATCGAGATCGAGTCGCCCGAGGAGCAAGGCTACGACACGATCCGCTACAACCTCTCCGAAAGCTCGATGCGCGACCGCAAGCTGTCGGACCTCGGCCTCGGCGTTGATGATCTGGTGCTCGCCTACGGCGCCCATCGCGGCGCGCCCGGCCTGCTCGGCCTGATCGCCGCAAATGCGAAAGTCCCAGACGCTGACGTGCTCTGCACCGCCGGCGCTGCAGCAGCTCTCTTCATCATCGCCACCACGCTGCTGGAAAAAGGCGACCACCTCGTCGTCGTGCGCCCCAACTACGCCACCAACATCGAAACCCCACGCGCCATCGGTTGCGACATCGACTATGTCGACCTCGCTTTTGACGCGGGCTTCCAGCTCGACGTCGATCGCCTCGAAAGCCTTATCCGCCCAAACACAAAGCTCATCTCCGTCACCACGCCGCACAATCCGACCGGCGTCGCGCTTTCCGAAGCAACCCTTCGCCGCCTGATTGCGATCACAGAAGCGCGCGGCATCCGCCTGCTCGTCGACGAGACTTATCGCGAGATGTCCTTCGTCCCGAAGCTTCCCGTCGCCGCGAGCCTCAGCCCCAGCGCCATCAGCGTCGCGTCAGTGTCGAAATCATATGGCATCCCGGGCGTGCGTGTCGGCTGGATCATCAACCGCGACCCGAAACTTATGGAGCGTTTCCTCGCCGCCAAAGAGCAGATCGGTATTTGCGGCAGCATCATCGACGAACAGATCGCGGAAGTCGCACTCGGCCAAAGCGCGCAATGGCTCGCGAGCGTCGCGAAAGATCTCAGCATCGGCGTTGAAACGGTCGCGACATGGATCGCCGGTGAGCCACGTCTTGAATGGGTCCGCCCGCAAGGCGGTTGCGTCTGCTTCCCGCGTATTCGCGCCGACGCAGGTATTGATGTCGAACGCTTCTATCATGTGCTCTCCGCCGATCATGCCGCCTGCGTCGGCCCCGGCCACTGGTTCGAGCAGGACAAGCGCCACATGCGCATCGGCTTCGGCTGGCCGCTTCCCGCCGAACTCAAGGGCGGCCTTGCCGCAATCTCCGCCAGCCTGGACGCGGCAAAACGCTGACGCTTGCTTGGAATTCGACGTAGTCCTATCCCTCCCTGCAAAGAAACACAGGGAGATGCGCCATGGCCGACCTTCTGGAATCCAAACAGGACGGCGTCGCCATCCTCACCATGAACCGCCCGGAAGCGCGCAACGCGCTCTCGGCCGACATGCTCGCCGCCCTGCTTGAAGCCCTGCCGCGTCTCGCTGCCGATCCGGATGTCGGCGCGATCATTATCACTGGCTCTGGCGGCGCATTCTGTGCGGGCGGTGACGTAAAAGGCTTTGCTGCGACCGAGGGCGGCGCAAACCACGGCCGCTCACCCGAACAGGCCGCCTACAGCCTGCGCCAGAACATGGAGATCTCGCGCTGGCTCCACGACATGCCCAAGATTACCATCGCCGCCATCCCTGGCGCCGCTGCAGGGGCTGGCCTTTCCATCGCGCTCGCCTGCGACTTCCGCATCGCCGCCAAAGGCGCAAAGTTTACGACGGCTTTTGCGAAGGTCGGTCTCTCTGGTGATTTCGGCGGCACCTACTTCCTCACGCAGCTCGTCGGCTCCGCGAAGGCGAAAGAACTGTACCTTCTCTCCGACGTGATCCTCGCTGAAGAGGCCGAGCGTCTCGGCGTCGTCAACCGCACGGTCGAGCCGACCTCACTTCAGGAGGAAGCCATGACGCTTGCCAAGCGCTTCGCCCATGGCGCGCGCATCACGCAGGGTCTGATGAAGAAGAACCTCAACACGGCCGAGAAGGGCGATCTCGCCCTCTCATTCGACACCGAAGCGCTCAACCACTCGCGCAGCGCTCAGACCGCCGACCACGCCGAAGCCGCCAAGGCTTTTGTCGAGAAACGCGCGCCAGTCTTCAAGGGGCGATAAGTCGGAAGGAAGCGGCATTTCGCTCTATATGGTGCTCAAGCCTGGCTTGATGCAGCGCAAACGACGCTGCATCGGCCGGACTAGCCTGCTCCTGACGCAGGCGACCTGTGGAGGAGACGCACGATGTCCAAGGTGGGCGGACTATTTGCGGTGGCTCTCCTCCTTGCAGCCTGCGTCACCGAAACCGCGCCAACGTGGAGATCGGGCGACGCCGTCGTCGGGCATCAGGTCGCAAGGGATAACTGCGCCTCATGCCACGCTGTTGAACGCACGGGCGATAGCCCCAAATTGGGCGCACTGCCCTTCCGCAACATCCTCGCGGGCTACCGTCCGGACTGGCTGGCGGATGATCTCCACACTTCGCAGGCCATCGCGCCGGGCCGCATGCCTGTCTTCCACTTCGGCGAAGGGCACGAGTACGACATCCTCGCCTGGATGATCAGCATTCAGGACGCGCCGATCCACGAACCCGGCGAGTAGCGACCCTGATCCGCTATCTTTCTGTAACGATAGCGGCGATGTGAGCGGCGTTTTTATGTGAGAACGATTCGCAAGTTATCAGATTTGCGAGTTTCAAAGGCTATCGGCAGAGCCCGTCGGAAGGCGCCGTAACGACAACCTCGCGCGCCCCGCTGCGCCGCGATTGGCGATCTCAATTGCGCGCGTTATGAATTTACCAAGGGTGCGCTCTGTGACAGGAGCGTGCGCGTCGCGGGTTATAAAAAATAGGGCGAGGAACCGGGATCCTGATCCGGAACACGCCCGCGGAGCACCAGATGGCTAGCTACACACTCAACGTGAATGGAAAGACCGAAACGGTCGATGTGGATCCGAAGATGCCACTTCTTTGGGTCCTGCGCGACAAGCTGGATCTTAAAGGCACAAAGTTCGGCTGCGGGGTCGCCGCTTGCGGCGCCTGCACGGTCCATCTTGACGGCAAGGTTGCACGCGCCTGCGTGACCGAAATCCAATCGGTCGGCGCCCAGCGCATCACGACCATCGAGGCGATCGGCAAGACCAAGGTTGGACAAGCGGTCCAGAAAGCCTGGCTCGACGTCGACGTCGTCCAGTGCGGCTACTGCCAGGCTGGCCAGGTAATGGCCGCCACGGCGCTGATCGCGAGCAACGCTCATCCGACCGACAAGGACATCGACGTGGCGATGCAGGGCAATGCCTGCCGCTGTGGCACCTATGTCCGCATCCGCGAAGCCATCAAGACGGCTGCGGGCGTTGACACCAAAGACACGCGGGAGGTCTGAACCATGGCTGACGGTAACAACACCCTCAACACCTCGCGCCGCTTCTTCCTGCTCGCCTCTGCGGCTGGCGGCGGTCTCCTCCTCTCCGGCTGCATGACGCCGGCGGACACGACGGACGGCGCTCCGACTCTTGCGGCTGCGCCCGCCAAGCCCGCCGCTCCGGTCGTCGACGTCAACAGCTTCATCGCCATCTCGCCGGACGGCACTATCCGCATCATGGCGAAGAACCCCGAGATCGGTCAGGGCATCAAGACGATGCTCCCCATGCTGATCGCCGAAGAACTCGACGCCGACTGGTCGCGCGTCGTGATCGAACAGGGCGACGCCGACCAGGCGCGCTATGGCATGCAGATCGCTGGCGGCTCGTTCGCCACGCCGATGCACTGGGACAACCACCGCCAGACCGGTGCGGCCGCCCGCGCCATGTTGCTGCTGGCCGCCGCGACCCGCCTCAACGTCTCTGTCGATGAACTCTCGACCCAGCCGTCGATGGTGGTCCACACCGCTACCGGCAAGAAGATCGCCTATGGCGACCTCGTTGCCGATGCCGCCAAACTGCCTGCGCCGGATTTGAAGACGGTCAAGCTCAAGGATGCGAAAGACTATCGCATCATCGGCAAGCCGATGCGCAACTGGGACAGCCCGCGCATCGTGCGCGGCGAGCCGATCTTTGGCATCGACGTCAAGGTCGCTGGCATGAAGTACGCCTACTTCGAAAAAGCCGCTGTCTTTGGCGCTAAAGTGGTCTCCGCCAACACGGACGAGATCAAGGCCCTGCCCGGCATCGTCGACTGCTTCGTCGTGAAAGCCGGCCCGGCCAACACCACGAAGATGGGTCTGTCGGAAGGCGTTGCCGTCGTCGCCGAAGACTGGTGGACGGCCAAGGAGGCCGCAACCAAGAAGCTGAAAGTGCAGTGGGACGAAGGCGATACCTCCGGTCAGGCGTCTGCGAAATTTGACGCGAAAGCCGTCGAGCTCGCAAAAGGCGCGCCGCTGGCCAACCTGTCTAAATCCGGCGACGCCACAGCTGCCCTCAAGGCTGCCGCGAAGGTCGTCGAAGCCTCCTACGTCTACCCCTTCCTCGTCCACGCCCCGCTTGAGCCGATGAACACGACGGCCCACGTGAAGGCCGATGGCACGGTGGAAGTCTGGTCGCCGACCCAGCGCCCCTCGGGCGGCATCGACCTCATCGCCGCTGCGCTTGGCATCGACAAGGCGAAGATCACGCTGCACATGACGCGTTGTGGCGGTGGCTTCGGCCGCCGTCTCGACAGCGACTTCGTCGTCGAAGCAGCTGCGATCTCCAAGCAGGCCGGGGTGCCGGTGAAACTGCTGTGGACGCGCGAGCAGGACATGGCGCACGACCCGTATCGTCCGGGCGGTTACCACAACTTCAAGGCCGCTCTCGACAAGGACGGCAAGATGACCGCCCTTGCCAATCACTTCGTCACGTTCGGTCGCCCCAATTCCGGCGGCGCACTCACTCCGCTCAGCAATGCGACGATGGCGGCCAACGAGTTTCCGGCCGGCTACATCCCGAACCACAGCTTCGACCAGTCGCTGATGCTCGGCGAGATGCCGACGGGCCCGCTTCGTGCGCCGGTTTCGAACGCCGTCTGCTTCGCCCATCAGTCCTTCCTGGATGAGGTCGCGCTGGCCGCCGGCAAGGACCCGATCGACTTCCGCCTCGAACTTCTTGCGGCGGCGCCGACGGCTGCCGCCTCAGCCGGCGGCCGCCCCGGCATGGTCGCTTCGCGCATGATCGACGTTCTGAAAGCCGTCCGTGAGCGCTCCGGGTGGGACAACCGCAAGTCGCTCCCGAAAGGCACCGGCCTGGGCGTTGCGTTCTACTTCTCGCACTCTGGTTACTTCGCCGAAGTCGCCAAGGTGAAGGTCGAACCGAACGGCGCCTGGCGCGTACTCAAGGTCTGGTGTGTGGGCGATATCGGCTCGCAGATCATCAATCCCATCAATGCTCAGAACCAGGCGCAGGGGGCGATCGTCGACGGCATCTCCGAGATGCACCAGAAGATCACTTTCGACAAAGGTCGCACCACGCAGTCGAACTTCTACGACATGCCGCTGTTGCGCATCGACTACGCGCCGCAGATCGACGTGCACTTCCACATCACCAACAACCCGCCCACCGGCCTCGGCGAACCGGCCTTGCCGCCGGTTCTCCCGGCCGTGGCCAACGCCATCTACGCGGCAACGGGCAAGCGCATCCGCTCCCTGCCGGTCGCGCAGAAGGACGTCAGCTGGACCTGATTTTCAGGTTCATCACGACACAATCGACGCGGCCCGGAAGCCCTTTCCGGGCCGTTTTGATTGCAGGCGCCTGCCGCTAGGGCGCCGGCGCCCTCATATCGACTGTCGCACAAACGCCGGGCCAGACAGCGTCAGCTTGCAAACATGTGACCGGAATCAAGCGCAATTCGCCCCTTTGCAAGGCCCGATTGCATTGACGGTTTTTCGCATCGCGGGAATACTGAAACCACAATTACAGACCCCGTTACGGGGCTCGGAGGAGAGCCGGAATGAAATCCATACTGATGACGACTGCCCTCGCCGCCATCATCGCCATTGCTGGCGTGAGCAGCGTGATCGCCGCCCCC
>CANJXY010000063.1 GCA_947478925.1 Hyphomonadaceae bacterium
CTGACAACCTACTTTGCGGCGACATCACTCGCCGTCCTGCTGGGCGCCAATCCCGTCCCCCTGGCCGGCTACGGCCTGAGCTTCGTCATCGGCTGGTGGTTTGGCTTTGCATGCCTCTGCGTTCCGATCCGGCGCAACGCCAATTCCCTAACGTCACCCTAACGCCGGCTTCGCAGGCGCAAAATTTCTTTCGCACGTGCGGCAGAATTAATCTTGTGTTTGCCGCAGCGCGGCATTAGATGGTTGTCACAGTACGGACGACCCCACAGGAGCCTCCTCATGAACCCGATGACCGACATGTTCGACTTCACCAAGTCGTTCGAACAGTTCTCGAAATTCACCCCGGATTTCGCCAACGCCGCCCCGATGAAAGCCTTTAACGACATGGCCGCGAAATATCGCGCCGTCGCCATCGAAGCGCTCAACAAGAATGTCGAGCTGACGACTGCCTGGATGACGGACGCCGCCAGCCAGGCGACGACCCTGATGACCCCGGAAGCCCAGCCGACCGCCTATGCCAAGAAAGCCGGCGAACTGGCCCAAGCCGCCATGCAGGACATTCCGGCCCGTCTGATGGCCTACGCTGAAGTTGCGAAAAAAGCCCAGACCGAGCTGCTCGACAGCGTCGTCGCGCTGACGCCGAAAGTTGTTGAAGAAGCCACGGCGCAAGCCAAGGCCGCCGTCAAAACCGCCAAGAAAGCTGCCTAAGCTTTCTTCGCCTACGGCCTGACCGAACAAAGGGCGCGCGAGTTGGGTAATTCCGCTCCGCGCCCGTTTTGTTTTCCGCCGAGCGTCAGCTATCGCCGCCAGGCTTGCACGTTGCCCAGCGATGTGGCGCGATGCGATCGAGGACGCCGGGAGGGACAATCGATGACGGAACGTAGGCGGGGCGGCGGCTGGGTCTTGTCAGCCAGCGCGGCAGCGATGATGTGGTTGGCTGCGTGCGCTGGAACTGGCGAGACGCCGGTCGCGACCGCAGCGCCCAAGTCAGGCGGCGCCGAAAAATTCGTCGGCGACGCGCGCCTGGGCGAGGAATTGCAGCAGCTCTGCCCTGTGCTGGCGATCACTGATTTCAGCGAAAACAGCCGCGACACCGTCGTCATCAGCATGAACAAGGAAAGCTTCCTGATCGAAACGCGCCGTACCTGCTATCCTCTCCGAGACGCGATGGGCATCGGCGTCCCCCCCGGCGCAAGCTGCTTGCGGCCAGGCGACCAGCTGCTCGTGACGGACGCGGGGCCTACCGGCCAGGGGACGCCACTCGGCACAGACCGGTGCACGATCAACCGCATTTTCCGGTGGACGCCGACGCAGCGCGTTGAGACGCCAAAGGCGAAAGCCTCCTAAGGTCCGCGCCGCGCCAGCCGACCTCCCCTATGAGCACACTGTATAAGGCCTGCTGCCCTCTGGCATTTGCAGTTCCCACTGCGCCTGACCCTCGCGACCGTCACCCGCCCGTGCGTAATTAGGGGTGGCCGAATCAAGTGGTCATCGGCCGTGTAGAGTTAGTCTTGTAGAGTACCGGGAAAGGCGCGCTTCCTCGAAGCGCGTCTTTTTCTATTTAAGCCACTGCCAAGTGCTTGGGATGCCGCAGATCCGCCGCCAGCCCTTCGCCCATCAGGTCGACGAAGTTGTCGCAGTAGAAACGATCCACCGCCCGCGCGCTCGAATTGGCGAGGCTGTCGTTGAACCGCTTGAGCGGATTCCGGCCGCCCTCGACATGCGGATAGTCGGAAGAGAACAGGAAGACGTCCTCGCCCGCATTGGCGACCAGCCAGCCGACATCCTCATGCGGATAAGGCGTCACACGCACCTGCCGCTGCACGAACTCCGAAGGCTTGAGCGACAGCTTCTGCAGCCGCTCCTCGTTCTTGGAGAACGCCGACGCTGCCCCATCCAGATTACGCATCCAGCCCGGCAGCCACGATGCGCCGAGCTCGATCACACCGATCTTCAGTCGCGGGAAGCGATCCAGCACGCCGTCGATGATCATCGCCGCGAGCGTCAGCTCCACCGAATGCGGGATGGCCAGGTAGGAGACCGATGTGAAATTCTCTTCCCCGCCATGAAAGTCTTTCACGCGTGGCAGGCCGTTTTCGAAATACTGCTCGTCCAGTTTCTTCTCGTCGCCGACATGGAACAGGATCGGCAATCCCGCTTCCTGCGCCATCGCCCAGATCGGATCATAGCCGACATGGCTCGCCGACCGTCCCTGCGGGCGTGACGGGATCAGCAATGCCTTTGCGCCTTGGCCGATTGCCTCACGGGTGAGAACGATTGCCCGCTCGATGTCGAAGAACGGAATATAAGCCGTGCCGAGGAAACGCCGGTCTGTCGCGCAGAAATCCGCCATCATCCGATTGTGAGCCGTCGCCGTCGCATAGCCCAGCGCCGCGTCCTGCGGTTTCTCCAGACCGAAATTGTTGAGGCACCAGGTGGTAAACACCAGCTGGCTGGCAAAGCCGAGCTGATCCAGGGCTCGCGGTCGGTCCGCTTTCAGGAAGGCGCCGAGCGCATCATAGTTCTTGCGCAGCATGATGTTGGCGTCAGCGCCCTCTCGGAAACTCTCATCTGCCTGTCGCGCTCGCGCCTGTTCGACGTAGGCCTGCTCGCGCGCCGTCTTCACTTTCGGGAGGTCGCGATAGGCGTCGAGGAATTTGCGGTCGATGAACGGTTCCAGACTGTCCGGCAGCTCCATCAGATGGCTGTCGGCATCATGGATCACGCGACCCGAAGCGTAAGGCATGGCGATTTCTCCCAGTCTCTCTTCCCGAGAGGATGCACCCGCCGGCAGCTTTGTAAAAGGGTATGTACCCGCTTGCCCGCGCTGCGAATCTCCGCTCCACAGGGAGTGGAGGCCACATGAATTTCTCGTCTGATACCGCCGCGCCGGCTCACCCCGCCATTCTGGAGGCGATGTTTGCCGCCTCGAAGGGGCCCTCGCCCAGCTATGGCTCGGACCCGTGGTCCGCCGCCGCGCGACAGTCCCTGCGCGACGTCTTCGAGACGGATCTGGATATCTGGCTCGTCTCATCCGGCACGGCCGCCAATGCACTGGCGCTGGCCACGCTCTGCCCGTCCCATGGCGCAGTTATCTGCCACAACGAAGCGCACATCGAGCGCGATGAGCGCGGCGCGCCCGAATTCTTCACCGGCGGCGCCAAGCTCGCGCTCCTCCCCGGCGCCCACGCGCGCATCGACATGGGAGCGCTACGCGAGAAAGTCGCCGCGAACCGGCATGATTTCATGCATGAGACGCCCGCACACGTGCTGTCGCTTTCCAATCTCACCGAAAGCGGCGCGGCCTATCGCCCGTTCGAGATCGCCGAACGCGCCGCCCTCGCACGCGAAGCCGGCCTCGCCGTCCACCTTGACGGCGCCCGCCTCGCCAATGCTCTCGTCTCCACCGGCGCTTCACCCGCCGAAATGACCTGGCGCGCAGGCGTTGATGTTCTGTGTTTTGGCGCAACAAAGAACGGCGCGGTCGGGTGTGAGGCAATCATCCTGTTCGGCGCCGCACGCCAACGCGCACAGGATCTGATGGTGCGGGCCAAGCGCGCCGGCCATATGCCGCCCAAGATGCGCTTCCTCGCCGCCCAGATGTCGGCCTACCTACAGGACGGCTTGTGGTTGCAGCTCGCGCGCCGCGCCAACACTTCAGCAACCAGTCTTGCAACGGCGTTAACCCGCGCAGGCGCCGAGCTGGCGCATCCAGTCGACGGGAATGAAGTGTTCGCACGCCTTCCCGATGGCATGGCCGACCGGCTTTCCGCAGCGGGCGCCAAGTTTTATCCGTGGATCGACGGCTCGCATCGCTTTGTCTGCTCATGGGCAACCGAGCCTTCGGAGATTGACGCCTTCGCTGCCTATCTCGCCTGACCTCATCAGCCCCGCGTCAGGATCGATAAAGTTTCATCGATCCGTTGACGGAATATCGACCTTGTTCGGCCATCCTTTACCGGCAGAAGGGGTGTCGTCAGGGTTGGCGACAAGCAGAATATGATCTTCTCGAACATTCGGGCGATCTTCCTTGGCGAAGTCGACATTCCCGCAAGTCAGCGCGATGCCGTCAGCGCAGCGCGTCGCAAGGCCTTCCACTCGCTCGCCCCGCTGGCGGCGATCCACTCGCTCCTCAACGCGGTCGTCCTCACGTTTGCGTTCTGGAACAACACGGCGATGCCGCTGGTTTTCGTCTGGTGCTATACGAGCGCGGTGCTTGTCTTTCTCCGCATCCGCGACAGCCGTGCGCCTGAAGTGCACGTCGATGCGAAGACCGCCGATGATCGGATCATTCGTTATACGCTTCTCTCGGGCGCAGCCTGGGGCCTGATCATCGCGATGCTCATTGCATCGAGCGGTTCGGAACATGACCTCCTGCTGGGCCTCTTCACCGCCGCTATCCTCTGCGTCGGCGCACTCCTCCACTCCAGCTTCCCACTGGCCTCGCTCGGTTACTCGCTCCTTGTCGGCGCCGGCGCGTGCCTCGGCATGATCATTGGCAACCACGCCTGGTCGATCAACGCGATGTTGTTGATCTCGGCGACAGTGATGGCGCTGCAGCGGTTCGCGGCAACCAATCATGCGACCGATGTCAATCGCCAGCTCGCAAATGCTGCCACGCAGGAAGCGACCGAAACGATGAGCTTGCTGCTGCAAGACTTCGAAGCCCACTCCGCCGACTGGCTCTGGCGCGTCGATGCCGAGGGCCGTCTGACGCGTCCTTCGCAGCGTTTTGTTGACGCAACAGGTCTTCCGATCGAGACCCTGGAAGGCGGCAACATCCTCGCCCTGTTCGCGCAGGAGTCGGCCATACACCTTGATACCCTGCTCAAACAACGCAAACCCTTCCACGACCAAGTCCTGCGTGTCGCGATCAGCGGCCGTGACGCGTGGTGGACGCTCAGTGGCCAGCCCACCTCAGACGGCGGCTGGCGTGGCGTCTGCTCCGACATCACGCGCTCGCGCGACGCCGAAGCGCGGATCGCCTACATCACCGAGTTCGATGGTCTGACGGATCTCCCCAACCGCGCCATGCTGGTGCGCCAGCTCGAGATTGCACAGGCGGACGCTGAATGCGGCGGAGAAGGGTTTGCCCTGTTTGTGGTCGACCTCGACAACTTCAAGACGATCAACGATACGCAGGGACATCCCGCGGGCGATGCCTATCTGAAAGTCGTCGCCGATCGGCTTCGCGACAGCATAGGTCCGCAAGCTTTCCTCGCGCGCCTGGGCGGCGATGAATTCGCTATCCTCAAGAGCGACGTGATTGCCGACGAAGCGCTCGACCTCGCCGACCTGATTGTCGATGCTCTGCTTGCCCCCGTGTTTCTCAACGGCAAGGAGATCCTTGCCGGTGGCAGCGTTGGCGTTGCGGTTGCTCCAGGCAATGGCGCCGATCCGGCCGATCTGATGAGAAACGCCGAGCTGGCGCTCTATCGCGCGAAAGCTCAGGGTCGTGGCTGCGCCCGCTTCTTCGAGCCCGGCATGGAAGAGGACGCCCGCGTTCGGGCCGACCTTGAGACCGATCTGCGCGCAGCTCTCGCGAACGAAGCCATGGATGTCTATTTCCAGCCGCTCGTGGACACACGCACGCACAAGGTTTCAGGTTATGAGACGTTGCTGCGCTGGAACCGCCCGGGCCACGGCCTCGTCTCTCCTGCCCTCTTTATCTCCTGCGCCGAGGAAACCGGCATCATCGTGCCGCTCGGCGAGTGGGTGATCCGCAAGGCGATCGAGGAAGCCGCCCAGTGGAAAGATGACGTCGGGGTCGCGATCAATCTGTCCCCGGCCCAGATGAAGAACCCTTCGCTGGTCGCAACGATCGTTGGCGCGCTTGCCGCCTCGCAGCTCGCCCCCAGCCGCCTTGAGATCGAGATCGTCGAAAGCGTCCTGATGGACGAAACCGAACACAATATCCGCACACTGCATGCACTTCGCGAGCTTGGCGTGAAGATCGCCCTCGACGACTTCGGCACGGGATATTCCTCGCTGAGCTATTTGCGCGCTTTCCCGTTCGACAAGATCAAGATTGACCAGCGCTTCGTGCGCGACATCGACAGCTCGCACGAGAACAGGGCGATCGTCCGCGCCGTGATCTCACTCGCCCGCGATCTCGGCATGCGCGTTACGGCAGAAGGCGTCGAGAACGAACAGCAGGCCGCAATTCTCGCCAGCCTCGGCTGCACAGAGGTGCAGGGTTTCCTCTACAGTCGACCGATGCCGGCCTCCGAGGTCGACAAGAAGGAAGGTGCTGCGGCGCACCCTCCCACCAAGGTGCGCCCGCTTCGCCGTCACGCCTCGGCCTGAAGCACGTCGGGCGGCGCATTCGTGGAGAACATTGTCGCAGCACTCGGTTTGTGTGCTTTGCAACGTTCAGTTTGCCCGCAGGTGAAATTCCAGGACCGTTGGGGGCTAACCTGTCTGACAGCGATTGGGACGTTGCCGTGTTCCGGCATTGACCGGGGAATGCGTATGCCTGGGATCGCGAGAAACGCCTCAAGCGCCGCCTGACCGAAGCGCGTGCCTTTGGCGCTGCAAGCGAACAATGTCCTCGCAACGACCCGTGTTCGGCGCACGTTGGGGCCTGAGCGCCAAGCAGCGCATCGCCGGTCTTCGCCTCATCGCGGGATACGGCACATAGCCCAATTTCACAGCCGCAGAAGCAGTGAAGACGCTGGCGATTGGGATTGGCTTTGGCCTCGTGATCAGGATGCGCTTCTGAGCCGTGATCGCCGCAGGCCATGTGATCCTGCTCGCATTTCCGTTCGCCATCACCCCTGATGCGGCAACTCGCCAACTCGCAGACCGGCGCTGTCGGCGTCAGATTTCTGGCCATGGAATGGTCAATAACCCTTGGCGTCGTGGCACTGTTTGGCGGGATAGCCGCGTTTGCGGGCTGGAAGTCCGGCCGGCCGCAAAAGGACAGTCTGAAGCCGCGCTTTATTTCCTGGCCCGTTGTGGCCATTCTGGCCGCCGTGTTTGTGGTTTTCGCCGTGATCCACGCGCTCAATCTGATGGGCATGCAGACGGGCTCACGAACTCTAGGCCGCTACGGCAGCTGACACCGGGGACGCTTGACCCGTTCGCGGCCCGCCTTTAGCCCTGACGATGCAACAGGACATGCCGATCCGGGAGCTACCGATGGCCGACATTGAGACTTTCCGCGCCGAGACTCGCGCGTGGCTGGAGGCAAACTGCCCGGCTTCGATGCGGACGCCGTCGGTGGAGGAGGAAGTCGTCTGGGGCGGACGTGGTCAGAAATTCGTGAACCCGGACTCGAAAGTCTGGCTCGAACGGATGGTAGCCAAGGGCTGGACCGCGCCAGCCTGGCCGAAGGAATACGGCGGCGGCGGACTCTCCAAGTCGGAAGCCATTGTGCTCGACCAGGAAATGAAGCGCATCAACGCCCGCGCGCCCCTCGCCTCGTTCGGTATCTGGATGCTCGGGCCGGTACTGCTTGAGTACGCCAATGAAGAACAGAAAAAGCGCTTCCTGCCGGATATCGTCGCGGGCAAGACGCGCTGGTGCCAGGGCTATTCCGAACCAGGCGCCGGGTCTGACCTCGCCTCGTTGCAGACCAAATGCGAGGACAAAGGTGACCACTGGCTTATCAACGGCTCGAAGATCTGGACCTCCTACGCAAACCACGCCGACTGGATATTCTGTCTCGTTCGCACCGACTTCACCAAGAAGCATGAAGGCATCTCCTTCGTGCTGTTCGACATGTCCTCACCAGGCGTCGAGACGCGTCCGATCCTGTTGATCTCCGGCTCATCGC
Organism: Hyphomonadaceae bacterium; assembly: GCA_947478925.1. Taxonomy (GTDB): domain Bacteria; phylum Pseudomonadota; class Alphaproteobacteria; order Caulobacterales; family Hyphomonadaceae; genus UBA7672. The sequence goes on from CANJXY010000063.1 coordinate 7,778, forward strand.
CCTTCTGCGAGACCTTTTTCACGGACGTGAAGGTTCCGAAGGAACAACTCGTCGGCACGCCTGGCAAGGGCTGGGACATCGCCAAGCGCCTGTTGCAGTACGAGCGCCAGAATATTTCTGCGACCGGTTTTGGCGCCGACCGAAATTCCGGCCCGACGCTCGCCGACATCGCGAAGAAATACGTCGGCACGAAAGATGGCATCATGGCTGATGGCGATCTGCGGGCCCGCGTCACCAAACAGATGATGTACGAACAGGCCTTCATGCTGACGATCCAGCGCAACACGGAGCTTGCGAAAGCGGGCGCTGATGTTGGCCCGGCAACGTCAATCATCAAATACGCGGCCGCCAAAATGAACCAGACCAAGACCGAGCTGCAAGTCGAGGCGATGGGCTATCAAGGCCTCGGCTGGGATGGCGATGGCTTCAAGCCGGCCGAGATCATGTCGACGCGTTCGATGCTGCGCGCCAAGGGCAACTCGATCGAAGGCGGCACGTCGGAGGTGAACCTGAATGTCGTTGCCAAACGCGTTCTGGGGCTCCGCGATCACCAGTAGGCCGCAAGTCGAAGTCGAGTGACGGTTGCTGTTCTGCAAGACTGTCTTTGCGGACTAGCCGTTGGTCCTTCTTCAATCTGCGGTCCAGCGCTCGCCTCACACCGGGTAGCAACGCGCCGCCATCTGATGTTGAACCGGGTCAGATGGCGGATGGGATTGTCGTCGCAGCGGCCACATGCGGCGCGAAAGGCGGTTTGAGAGAGCTGCCTGTAGCATCCGTACATGTGTTTACATGTCGACCCCGTGCTGAAGGGCAGCCCACCGCGCGCGTTCGACAACAACCACCACGAGCTGGTCGACCGAGAGAACAAAGAAAGTCAGAAATACTGTGGCGCCATGTGCGTACGCAGCGGGCTCGAATGAAGCCGATGGACTCGTCCAGCACGCCGGCTTTGGGAGTTTCGCGATTCCATTCGCAGGGAAATCGCTCTTACGCTGTCAAAGAGCAGACGCACTTTACGATCTGGGCTTTTCAAGTGGATGCTGGCGACGTCCTCGCTCACAGCCGGTCGGCACAAGCCACGTTCAGTATTCCTTGCGGAGCTTTTCGCGAGAGAGCAGACGCGTCGTACAGTGACAGCCCAGGCAATCGCGTCGCCTCGGAAGGATGGCTCGACCTCTTCGCTGTTACGCGGTCGGATGCGGAGCCGGTCACCTGCGCATCCAAAGGATCGTCAGGTTCAGCTCAGGCAAGTGACCACGCCCAGCTCGCGATTGCGCACGGCGAGCCGACGCGTGGCGCAATGCTCTCGCACCGGGTGAATTCAATCTGCCGGTCGTCACCATCGCTTCTTCGCGACAAATCGCGTGCTAGGGTCGTGGAACTTTCTCCGGGCGCCCAGTCAATGTCACTCGTCTACGTTTCGTACGCAAACCAGGATCGCGATCTTGCGTTCAAATTTGTCGAGCGCCTTCGCAAGGCTGCGCCCAAGGACGTGAACATCGTTGTCGACGATGCGATCGACGCCGAAACGGACGCCATACCTACCGACGCCTACCGCCTTCCCTATGTCGGCAAGCGCCTGCGCAATGCGAATGCAGTCGTTGCTGTTCTGACGCGATCCTATGCGGAGTCCGATCCTTGCTGGCTCGAAATGTCGGCTGCGCTAGCGATGGACAAGCTCGTTCCGATCAGCCTCGATCCGGGCCTCTCGCCGGCGGGGATCGACTCGATGGTACGGCGGAAAAGTGTCGTCGCTATCGCACCCGCGTGGTTCAGCAAGGAGCCGGGCGAGGTCGAAGCTTTCGAGACGGCGAAGTTCGACACGTTTGCGCAGGACCTGAAGAAGGAAGCAGACAAGCACCAATCGTTCGCGGAATGGACGCCTGCCGAGCCGCGAGAGGTTCGCGCGCTGACAAAGTCACTCACCGACGATCTTCATCCACGCATGTTGAGGCGGAGCGGTCTGGTCTGGTCTCCTGGCAGCATCGCCGAGATCCAGAAGCGCCGGTTCTTTGCCGCGATCGAAAGCATGTCCATTGCGACGGGAGACGCGGCCTGGGACGTGGCCCGGCGGAGGGCATTGAAGGCGCTGTCCGAGGCGCCGATGCGGGCGAGCGTGCGTGTCGAGGCCTTGATGGGACTGATTGGCGAACTGACCGCGCCCAGCGATGGCTCGCAGCCCGTGGTCACTCAGGAGCCATGGGAATTTATCGGCGACATGGCCTTGCCGATCGATCGGGATATCAGCCGGGTCGCCTACATGAAGGCCGGGAAGATCCCGAACGAGCTCCGAAAAATGTTCCAGGTACTGCGCCCCGGAAGATCCAAGCGGCGCGCAATTTTCGCACTGGGCGCGGTGCTGGGCGGCATTGTCGGCGTCGCTTTGACCTATGGCGGGCAGATGCTGTTCGGCCAGCCCGTATCACGCATCGCGACGCCGGAGCCGGAACCGACCGCCTCCCCCTCCCCTCCCATGACCGCGCTGCGTGCGCCTCCCGCATTGGCGCCCCTCGTGACGACGCAGTCACCGCCTGCGCCATTGGCGCTTCCGTCTTCAGTATCGCCGTCCGCGCCCTCTTCGGCATCCGCGACATTCGTGGTCAGTTCGCGTGGGCTGGAGGCGAGTGTCAGGGCCGAGATTGAGCGGCGCGGTCTCGACAAGAACACATGGCAGAAAACCTACGCCCAGGTGATTTCGCTCAATGTGAATTCGCTTTGCTCGCCGTCAAAATGGAAAGCCGCAGAGACTGCGTCAAAGAAACCGCTCGATCTGATTGACCGAAACACGCAACTGACGTGGCCGACGGAGACGGATTTCCAGAAACGCTCGCGCCTGCAGGAGTGTCCGGTCTACCGGATACCGACATAGGTCAGCGCATCAGGAATTTCAGCAGGCGCCGCGCACGTTTGCCATAGGGCGGCGAAAGCAGGGTCGCGGCGTTGAAGACGCCGGTCTTGAAGACGGCGCGCTGATGCGTGAATCGGTCAAAACCTGCCTTGCCATGATAGGCGCCCCAACCGCTTGCGCCGACGCCGCCGAACGGCAGTCCTTCCTGTGCGATGTGCAGCAACGTGCCGTTGACGGTGACCCCGCCCGATTGCGTTCCATCGAGAACTTTTGATTGCTCGCGCGCGTCTTCAGCGAAGACATAGAGCGCAAGCGGAGCGGGATGCGCGTTGATCCAGTCGAGCGCGTCAGCCAGCGTGTCGTAACCGATAACGGGCAGGACGGGGCCGAAGATTTCCTCGCGCACCAGCAGGCATTCCTGCGGCGGATCCAGGACGACGATGGGCGGCAGGATGCGGCGCGCGCGGTCCGATGGGGCGGGATGCCGCAACACTTTTGCGCCGCCGAGTTCGGCTTCGGTGACGGCGGCCGTCAGGCGATCAAAAGCGCGTTCACTGATCATGCTGGAATAATCGCCGCCTAGATCGGGGTAGGCGCGGCGCGTCTCGGCGAGCAGAAGTTCGGCGAATTCGATCACGCGCTCACGCGGGGCGAGCACATAGTCGGGCGCGATACAGGTCTGGCCGGCATTGATGAACTTGCCATAGGCGATGGCCTGAACGGCTTTCTTCATCGAGGCCGACGGACAGATCACGGCTGGCGACTTTCCGCCGAGTTCGAGCGTGGATGGCGTGAGGTTTTCGGCGGCGGCGGCAGCGACGCGGCGGCCAACTGAGGTCGAGCCGGTGAAGACGAGATGATCGAATGGCAGGCGCGAGAATTCAGCCGCGACATCCGGGCCACCGAGCACGACGGCGATTTCGTCTTCCTCGAAGGTTTCGCTTATGGCGCGTTTCAGCAGATCGCAGAAATTGGGCGTCTGTTCCGAGGGCTTGATGATGACGCGGTTGCCGCCCGCGATGGCGTCAACCAGCGGTGAGAGCGCGAGCTGGAGGGGATAGTTCCATGGCGAAACGATTCCAACCACACCGAGTGGTTCGGGCCGCACCCAGGCTGAGCCGGGCCAGAAGTTGATGCCGACTTCACGGAAACTCGGCTGCATCCACCATTTGACGTTCTTGCGCGCGTAGCGAATGGCCGAAATCAGCACCATGATTTCCAACAGGTCCGTTTCGAAACGCGAACGGTTGCCGAAGTCTGCGGAAATTGCGTCGGCGAAGGATTCGGCGCGCTTCCGGATCATGTCTTCAAGCTGGTAGAGCCGGTCAGTGCGCGCGCGAGCCGTTGGCACACGCTGCTTTGCGTGCGCTGCCCGCTGCAGCTCAAGCAGGCGCGTGGCTTCCGTTGCTGGAGGGGAATGGCCGTCCATGTCGCCGCCTTGTCCGTCCCGTAGCCGAGTTGACCTATACTGGGGGGTGCTTTCAAGCGTCTCCGCGAAACATTCGGGGGTTGAATTTTGCGCGGGACGCATGGCGTGCCTCGACGGGACGATTTTAGGTAGTTCGTTGCAGACTCGTTGTCGTGATCCCGCCGTCTGGCCGGCTGATGCCGTCCGGAATGCTATGGCCTTGGGTCTCTAATGATGCCGAGGCCCCGGGGAAGGCTGGATGCTTCAACCGCCCCGACCCTGGTCTCGCCGCGGGCGGGCAGGTTGCGGATGTTCGGCCGCAATCCCGCGAACACTCCCGCACGTCGCCTGCTGCAGGCCGGTGATGATGTTGGCGTCGACGAGGCGGATTTCACGCTGCGCCGTCCGGCGCATCCATTCCTGGCGTTTCGCCTTCACCGCGTAGAATAGCATGAAGCGATGCTAGGGCGAGGTGTCTATCAGCCAGGCAAGCCCCCACCAGCCGATGACAAAACAAGTGAGTGCCGCGCCATCGAGCCACGTAGGGTGTTCCCGCCCTACTGCGCGGCCGCGTAGATCACCTGCCCTGCCTTGTGGCAGGGGGGGCTCAGCAGACGCATCAGGCGCGGCCTAGAAAATCCATCTTGCCGAGCGGCACGCCGCTGTGGCGGAGGATCGCGTAGGCGGTGGTGACGTGGAACAGGAAGTTCGGCAGGGCAAAGCCAGTGAGGAAGCCGAGACCCTTGAACGGGAGGTCGCCGCCGGGTGTTTTGAGGATAACGTCTTTCTCCTCAGAGCCGTCGACGGCGGCAGCCGGAACGCTCTTCACATAGTCGATCGTGTTGGCGATGCGCGTGCGCAGGTCTGAGATGGTGGTTTCGGTGTCGGGCATGGCAGGCGGGGTGCTGCCGGAGAGACGGGCCATGCAGCCCTTGGCTGAGTCGCTGGCCAGCTGGATCTGCGCCGAGAGCGGACGCATGTCCGGAGCGAGGCGCTGGGTGACCAGGTTGTTGGGGTCGAAACCGCGCTCCTTAGCGTTGGCCTCGGCCTTCTCCAGCAGCTTGTCGAGATTTCCAAGCATGCGGAGAAATACCGGCGCGCTGGCCGAGTACATCGAAATCGACATTTGGTGTTTCCTTGTTGCCCTCTTTCCGCCGGTGGTTCCAGCGGCGTCCGACAATCGATATGGGCGCGTTTTTTGACGGCGCAATCTGGTAGGGTTACGAATCGTCGGCCCGGAGACCCCCCCTTGAAACTCCAGTTCTGGTTCGAATTCGCGTCCACCTACTCCTACCCCGCCGTCATGCGGGCGGAAAAACTCGCCGAGGGGCGCGGGGTCGAGATCGAGTGGAAGCCGTTCCTGCTGGGCCCACTGTTTCACGCCCAGCAAGGGATGAAGGACAGCCCGTTCAACGTGGTGCCCATCAAAGGCAGCTATATGTGGCGGGACATCGAGAGGACCTGCGAGAAATACAGCCTACCCTTTCGGCGACCACAGCGCTTTCCCCAGAACGGGCTGATGGCGGCGCGGATCACCCTTTCCTTACCGCAAGCGGAGCGGGGAAACTTCGTGAAGGCGGTCTATCAGGCAAACTTTATTCATGACCGCGACATCTCTGACCCGCAGATCCTTCATGCCGCAGCGCGGCGCGCGGGGCTCGATCCGCTGGAAACGCTGTCTGCCATGACGTCGGAGACGGTGAAGAACGAGCTGCGCGAGGAGACCGCCCGGGCTGCGGATATCGGCATATTCGGCGCGCCGAGCTTCGTGACCGAGGACGGCGAGATGTTCTGGGGGAATGACCGCCTCGAAGACGCTCTTGATTGGGCGGTACGCGGAACGCTAAGACCCAATACGCAAAACTGAAGCACCGGTATCGAACCGGTCATCCATGGAGACGTCCGATGGCGTTCGTGCTCACCGAAGAGCAGCAGATGCTGCGTGACAGCGCGGTCGCGTTCGCTGCCGAGAAGCTGCCCGTCAGCCAGCTGCGTGCGCTTCGTACGGCGGGCGCGGGCTTCGACAAGGCGGCTTGGAAGGACATGGTGGAGCTGGGCTTCACGGGCGTGCTGATCCCGGAAGAGTTTGGTGGGTCGGGGTTCGGCTATGTCGGACTTGGCCAGGTGCTCGAAGCGCAGGGCCGGACGATTGCGGCCTCTCCGCTGCTCTCAACCGCACTGATCGGCGCATCGGCCTTGCTGATCGCGGGCACGCAGGCGCAGAAGGAGGCTTGGCTGCCGAAGATTGCGGGCGGCGAGACCCTCACGGCGCTGGCGGTCGATGAAGGTCCGCACCATGACCCGGCTCACATAAAGCTGAGCGCGAAGAAATCCGGTGCAGGGTTCACTCTGAATGGCGACAAGCGGTATGTTGTCGATGGCGGTGACGCGAACCTGCTGATCGTCGCGGCGCGCACGTCCGGCGATGCCGGTGATGCGACGGGAATCACGCTGTTTCTCGTACCTGCGAACGCCCAGGGCGTGACGGTGACGAAGCTGAGCACGCTGGATGCTCATGCGGCAGCAAACATCAATTTCGCGGGCGTGAACGTCGGCGCGGACGACGTGCTCGGTGCAGTCGATGGCGGCTATGGCGCACTGGAGCAGGTGCTCGATCGCGCACGCATTGGCTTGTCCGCGGAAATGCTGGGCGCGGCGGATGCGGCCTTCGACATGACCAGCGAGTATCTGAAAGTGCGCAAACAGTTCGGCCAGCTGATCGGCTCGTTCCAGTCGATCCAACATCGGGCGGCGATCATGTTTACGGACCTTGAGCTGACGCGCAGCTGCGTGGCGGCGGCGCTGGATGCGCTGGACCGCAACGCCAACAACGTGTCGGAGCTGGCCTCGCTGGCCAAGGCACGGGCGGCAGAGACGCTGCACCTCATATCGAACGAGACGGTGCAGATGCATGGCGGCATCGGGATGACCGATGCGCATGATAGCGGGCTCTACATGAAGCGCGCGCGGGTGCTTGAGAACTTGTACGGCGGCGAAAGCTTCCATCGCGACCGATATGCGCGGATCGGCGGATACTGACACCCGGTATGAGACAAGCCGCCTGCTGTTGAAGCAGACGGCTTGCCTACGTGTATCCCGGAGGAAGGACCCACGTCTTCGGGGAGGAAGATAGAGCGCCTTACTTGGCGGGCGGCAGCAGGACCTTGTCGATCACGTGGATCACGCCGTTAGATGCGTCGACGTCGGCAGTGACGACTTTCGCGTCATTGACCATAACGCCAGTGGAGCTGCCGACGACCTTGACGGCCGCGCCTTGAACCGTAGCCGGATCGAGCGTCTGCATGCCAATGGCGGAGGACATCACTTCGCCCGGGAGCACATGATAGGTGAGGATGGCCGTGAGTTTGGCCTTGTTCTCGGGCTTCAGCAGGTCCTCGACCGTGCCGGCCGGGAGCGCGGCGAAGGCGGCGTCGGTCGGCGCAAAGACAGTGAAAGGCCCCGGGCCGCGCAGGGTCGACTCGAGACCTGCGGCCTGAACGGCAGCAACGAGCGTCTTGAATGAGCCTGCGGCGATGGCCGTGTCGACAATATCCTTGGCTTCGACGGGAGCGGCAACCGGCGCCGGTGCTTCGGCGACAGGGGCCGGAGCGGGCGTTGCCGGCACGGTTTCGCCGGAGCATGCAACGCCCATAAGGGCGAATGCGGCTATGGGGAGAAGCATCTTCATCACTGGTTCCTGTTTCTGTTCGCTGGTCTTGAGAACTTGGCTTGATACGGCGATCTGCTTTCACCGCCTTGTGCTACAGATACGCTTGCAAGCGTTTGGCGGATCGCAGGTCACGAAAAGGTAATCGGGCAGATGCGACTTATCTCGTGGACCCGACCTCGATCATCACTTCGTTGCGACGAAAGAAGGCAGGCGTCCATGGTGGGTCGTAGAACGCGAACACGGGTTCGCCGCTTGGCTTGAGCCCGGCGCTGGCAACTTTTTCCATCAGGACGCGTTGCGCCGACGCCATATCGCTGTCAGCGGCGAGGCCGGTGAACCTGTACACCGCCATCGTGCGCGACGGTTGCTCGATCAACTTGACGTCGGGGCTCGCCGGCGGCGGAAGAGATTGCATCGTCGAGCCCGCCGGCATCGTGAACGCGATTGTCCACGCGTCGCCTTTGCCTGCCTGCTGCGTGACGGGCGCCGTCATCGCGATCTTCTCGCGCGGCGCCTGGGTAACAGGTGCGGTCATCGCGATCTTCTCACCCGCCCGGTCCTTCGCAAATATGTAGTCCGCCAGCGGACCGAAGCCTTCAAAGCGCGTGCCCCAAGCATCACCCTGCACCGTCGTTTCCGCAACGATCGTAGGGGCATACTCGCGAACTTCGAAATTGCCGTCGGAAAGCCGCAGGGCGAAGGAAGGCTCCTCCACGCCCTCGGTCACACAGGCCGCGACGAGAAGTGGGAGTCCGAGTAAAAGCAAAAAGCGCATGAATGCCTCCGGTTTGAACCTGATACGCGCGCGCGCGGTCGCCGGATCATTCCCGCGCTGCGGCTCTGGTTTTTCATGTCGACAAGTCTAGGGTTGGCGAGGACGCAAGAAACAACGCGCGGAGAAGCCGATGACCACCAAATGGAATGCGCAAAACAGCGATCCAGTCTCGCGCGGCCTGATGTCGGGGTTTC
>CANJXY010000064.1 GCA_947478925.1 Hyphomonadaceae bacterium
CCACGGCGAGGCGATCGAGTCGCGTGTGAAACTACTGCTGGGTCAGGAATATCCGCTGGATGAAGCAACCGGCTATGCAGCGGGGCAGCTTGGTGGCGCCTATTCCGTGCGCAAGGCGTTGAGCATTGGCGGCAAACCGCCGCCGCCCTACCAGCCGCAGCCAATTCCGCCGCGCCTGCCACCCGATCCGCGCCAGCCAGGCGACGCGCCGCTCGTGCAACCGATGCCTGCGCCGGCGCCGCCGTAGGAATGCTTTGGGGTCGTTCTCGGGCTTGAACCGAGAACCTTTTTCTCGTGAAGTATCCCGCCGCAAAAAAGAAGATTCTCGGGTCGCGCTCCGCCTGTCCGAGAATGGCCCCGCGCGCTTAAGCCTTCGCGCCCTTCTTGCCGCCGCCATAGATCGGTGCGGCTGTGGCCGACGCTTCATCTAGCGGCCAGCGCGCACGCGCGGGCGTGTCGAGCCCGTCGATGAGGCCAAGGCGCAACCGCTCGGCGCCGGCGAGCGCAATCATCGCGCCATTATCCGTACACCAGCGCAGCGGCGGAGCGAAGAAATGGAAGCCGGTACGGCGTGCCTCTGCCTCAAGACGCGCCCGCAGCGCCGAGTTGGCAGCAACGCCGCCGGCGACGACGAAGGTATGGTGCTCACTACGGTCGGCGACCAACTCCATCGCCCGTGCGGATTTTTTCGCGAGAATGTCGGACACCGCGTTCTGGAAGCTGGCGCTGATGTCGGCGCGGCGTTGCGCCGTCAGCGGTCGCTCCTCAGCGGCGCGGCGCACGGCGGTCTTGAGACCCGAGAAACTCATGTCGAGACCCGGCCGGTCCAGCAGTGGACGCGGCAGGTCAACTTCGCTGGCGTGGCCCGAGAGCGCTTCACGCTCGACAGCGGGGCCGCCCTGGCCCGGCAGACCCAACAGCTTGGCGGTCTTGTCGAAAGCCTCCCCCGCCGCATCGTCGATTGTCGAGCCGAGACGCTGATAGCGCCCGACATCCTCGACCCAGACGAATTGGCAATGCCCACCCGACACAAGCAGCAAGAGATAGGGAAACGGCACCGCATCGCCCAGCCGGGGGCTGAGGGCGTGGCCTTCGAGATGGTTGACCGCGATCAGCGGAAGGCCCCTTGCAAGCGAGATCGCCTTGGCCGTCGAAAGCCCCGCCATCACCCCGCCGATGAGGCCGGGACCCGCAGTCGCCGCGACGCCGGACAGGCCGGACCAGCCGACACCAGCATCGTCCATCGCCATGCGGACCAGGGAATCTAGGCGTTCGACATGCGCCCGCGCCGCGATTTCGGGTACCACACCGCCATAAAGGGCGTGCTCCTCGGTCTGGCTGGCGACATGCTCAGACAGCACCTCGGCGCGCCCGTTCTCGAGGCGCACGACCGCCGCTGCGGTTTCATCGCAGCTGGTTTCGATACCGAGGACGGTGACAGCGCCTTGCATCATTGCGGCGGCGCTTGTACGCCGCGAGCGATGAATAAGCCAACCCACTCATGACCGGCCAGCGCACGCTCAGGATCGGCACGCGCGGCTCGCCGCTGGCGCTGGCGCAGGCGAACATGGTCGCCGCCATGGTGGCCGAGGCATCGGGCGGATCAGTCGCGACCACGCTGCACACCTTCACAACCACGGGCGACAAGATCCTCGACAAACCGCTGCAGGACGCCGGCGGAAAAGGCTTGTTCACCAAGGAGCTGGACCGGGCCCAGGAGCTCGGCGAAATCGACATCGCCGTGCACTCCCTCAAGGACGTGACCGTCACCCTGCCCGAACATCTCTTTCTGGCCCTCTTCCTCCCCCGAGAAGACCCCCGCGACTGCCTGATCGGCCCGGTCGGATCGATCGCGGAGCTTCCACAAGGCGCCATCGTGGGCACGTCCAGTCTGCGTCGCGCGGCGCAATTGCTGGCAGCGCGGCCGGATCTCAAGGCCGTAACGTTCCGCGGCAACGTGCAGACGCGCCTGCGCAAACTGGCCGAGGGCGAGGCTCAAGCGACTATCCTAGCCGCCGCTGGCCTGCGACGGTTGGGCATGATCGACAAGGCGGCGGGCATTCTGGAAATCGACGAGATGCTGCCGGCGGGCGGTCAGGGCATTATCGGCGTGACGCTTCGCAATGACGCGTCGGACTGGCTGAAGGAACTCGCGGCAAAACTCGACAACGAAGACGCGCGGCTGGCGGCCGTGGCTGAGCGCGCCTTCCTGCGCAAACTGGACGGCTCGTGCCGCACGCCGATCGCAGCGCACTTCCGCCTCACTGAGGAGGGCGCGGCGATGGCCGGTGAGGTGCTGACAGAAGATGGCGCCAAGCGCTGGCGCGCCGAAGGCGTAATCGAAGGCCGGCCGACCGTGTTCGATGCTGAACTGCTGGGGGATGCGCTTGCCGAAGATGTGGCCGCCGAACGCGCTTTTGACCTCGGTGAAACGGCCTCGCCCTGGCCCGAGGAAGACCAGTGAGCGAAGCGGCGCCACGTGTCCTCGTCACACGTAGCGAGCCCGGCGCGTCGGAAACCGCAACACGCCTGCGACAGGCCGGCTTCGAGCCCGTGGTCGAATCGCTGTTTGCGATCGCTCCCATCGATGTCGAGGCGCCGAACTATGACGCACTCGCCTTCACCAGCGCCAACGGCGTGCGCCGCTTCTCCATCCTTTCACCGCGCCGGGATGCGCCGGTGTTCTGTGTGGGCGAGCGCACGGCTCAGGAAGCGCGCATTGTCGGATACGAGAATGTCCGGTCGGCCGGTGCTGCAGTCGGCGCGCTGAGCGACTTGATCCGGCGCAGCATCACGACAAATGTGCGACTGCTGCACGCTGGCAATGAGGACACGCGCGGCGACCTTGCGGGGACCCTTACCGCGGCAGGCTTTCAGGCCAGCTTCCTGCCGATCTTCAGGGCTGTGGCGGTCGAGGCGCCAGGACCGCTGCTCGAGGCGCACCTCGCTGGGGAGGCGAGATTCGACGCCGTCATGATCCACTCCCCGCGGGCCGCACATATCCTCGCTGGTTTCGCCGCCGGTATGACCTACCAGGCGCCTCTGGCCGTTGCAGCGATCTCCGCGGCCGCCGCCGAACCGCTGACCGGTTTTGCCGACCGGATCGAAATTGCCGCTGCGCCGGACGGCCCGGCCTTGTTTTCCGCCCTCGCGCGCTTGCTTTTCGGTTGAGGAATCGTCGGCGTCGCGGCTATCCTGTGTTCGTGGGGCTAAGCTTACGACGCAACGAGGGTGTTGGTCGATGACGGACTCCGCGCGCGTCGAACCTGAACCAATCGACGCTGAATTCGAACCGGCCGAAAACGCGCCGCAGATCCAAACGTCGCGACAGGCGTCACGGCGGCTCGGACCGCCGCGCTTGCGCAGCCGCTCGGTCTCTTGGCGACACCTGATTTCCGCCAGCGTGCTCTCGGCCGTGTCCGGCGCGACGGTTGCCATAATCGTCAGCAACAACAGCTCTAACGCGCCAACTGGAACGCTGGCGCGCGAGATCGACAGCCTGACCCAGACGCTGAACGCGCTCGAGGCGCGCACCCAGCAGGCGGGCGTTGACGTGGTATCATTGCGGTCGCGGCTCGAGGCGCAGGGCGACCGGCTCAACAAGTCCGATAATGCCGAGGCGGCCTTGCGGGCGGACCTGTCGACCCTGTCCAGCCAGGTCGGCGCAATCAGCGGCGCAGGCGATGGCGCTCTGCCCGCGGGAGCTGCGCCCAGCACGACGCCACTGGGCGTCCTGCTCGCGCGGATCAACAAGCTGGAGCGGATTGTCGCCGATGCGACCTCCGCGCCGGAAACCACCCGCGAAGTCCAGCGCGCAGTCGCCGACCTGTCGCTGCAGGTGAGCGAGCTTTCCCTTGCAAATACAACGATGACTAGCGCCTTCGACCGACGCGAGGCGGCGCTTGCAGCTCTCGAAACCGGAATGCAGCAGATGGCGGCGCAACTGGCCAGCCAACCCGCCGCCAGGAGCGGCTCGCCCCTGACGTCGGTCGCCTCAATGGGGCCACCGCAGCCCGTGATGGATGCCACTCTGCGGGCGCAAACGATACGCGCGCTGTCCGTGCTTGAGGCGGCAGCGCAGACGGACAATGCGTTCGCGTCGGCCCACAAATCGCTGGCCGCGCTAGTCCCTCGGGATACGAGCCTGTCCGAGATCGCGCTCACCGCGGAATCTGGCGCGCCCTCGCTGGCGACCTTGCGCGCCACGTTCGACACTAACGCGACGCGAGCCATGCGGCACGCTGGCGAGGACAGCGACGATGGCTGGAACTGGATGCGTCAGGCGTTCGCTGGCGTCGTGACGTTCGCGCCCAGTTCGCTGGAAACCCGAACTGCCGGCACGCTGCGGACCGCCCGTCGCCAACTCGACGTCGGCGATATTCGTGATGCGGTCACCGCCGTCTCTGGCCTACCCGGCCGGGCCGGCGCCGATTTCGCTATCTGGCGGGAAAAAGCTCTGAAACGCGCCGCACTGGACGACGCCCTAGACGCACTCAACTCCCGCCTCCTCGGCGCTGCCGCCTCCGCCGCCCAGTCGCCCGGCCTAAGCCCCGGCTGAGCCATTGGTTGACCAATGGCCGACAAGAGAAAAATCCCGCTGTCCAAACCGCCGCGCTCCGAACTTGCTTTTTTAACCCCGTCCGGGTTATAGGCCCGCCTCTGGCCCCAAAGCCGGACGCTGCCTTAGCTCAGCTGGTAGAGCACCGCATTCGTAATGCGGGGGTCAGGTGTTCAAGTCACCTAGGCAGCACCACAATCTCAATATCTTAGCTTAGATTGGCGAGGCACGAACGCGTCTGTGTCGTCGACTGCTTGGCCGCCCCAGTTTACACCACTTAGGTGGACGTGACCTTTGATGCGGTTGGAGGAGCGGCCTGCCCGCATCCGCTTCTCGTCGAAAGACCATGAGCAATTTCACGATGTCTTCCCGATCGGGAAGATTCGTGCATCTTCCGGTGCGTACGCATACAAATCTTCCCGATCGGGAAGATTGAGATTGCATGAGAAAAAAACCCGGGCTATCTTACCGATCGGGAAGATAAACATGACTCCAATTGAACTCGGAAGGATCATTCGCCACACGAGAGAGGGCCTGAAGCTCCGCCAAGACCAGCTCGCAGGCGCCGCTGGCGTTGGCGTACGCTTCATCGGCGAGCTTGAAGCGGGCAAGCCGACGACACAAATCGGCAAGGCCCTGGCGGTACTCGACGCGCTCGGCTGCCGGGTCCTGATCGAGACGCCCCCGGCGCCGGACACCGCTCGATGAAAGCTGCCCTCTCGATCTGGTGGGATGATCTCGTCGCCGGCGCATTGGCCGTCGATGATGATGGGAACATGAGCTTCACCTACAGCGCTGCGTGGCTCGCAGATCCGACGCGCCCCGCCCTGTCGCATTCATTGCCAAAGCAGCCGGCGACTTTTGAACGGCGCAGGGCCCGCCCATTCTTTGCCGGGTTTCTTCCAGAAGAGGCGCAGAAAGAAGGCGCCGCTCGAGCGCTCGGCCTATCGAAAGGCAACGACTTCGGATTGCTCGATGCCTTGGGAGGAGACCTCGCCGGAGCGCTCACGCTGTGGCCCGAAGGCGAAACCCCGCCAGCCTATGTTGGCGCGACGGCGCGTGAGCCACTAACCGATGATGCGCTCACGAAAATTCTGGAAACCCTGTCAACAAGACCACTGCTCGCGGGCGAGGATGGTCTCCGGGTTTCGCTGGCTGGCGCACAGGCAAAGCTACCAGTTGTACTAGTCGAAGGACGGATCGCTCTTACAGCGCCTGGCCAACCCTCGACGCACATTCTCAAGCCCTCCATCGCAATCCTTCCTCACTCCACCGAGAACGAAGCCTTCGCCATGCAACTGGCGGCTGCGGCTGGCCTTGCCGTCGCCCCCGTCGAGCCGCGCCGCGTTGGCGAGCGCACATTTCTGCTCGTGTCGCGCTACGACCGGCAGTTGGAGCTGGGAGGCAGATACCGACGCCTGCATCAAGAGGACTTCTGCCAAGCGCTCGGCATCGCGCCAGAAAAGAAGTACGCCAAAGAAGAAGGTCCGACCTTCAAGATGTCATTCCGGTTGGTTCGCGACGTGTGCCCCACCCCTGCGCCCCAGGTGCTGAAACTTCTCGACGCGGCCCTCTTCAACCTCACCGTCGGCAACGCCGACGCGCATGGCAAAAACTACAGCCTTCGCTACAAAACGAGCGGCGCTGAACTGGCGCCGCTCTATGACCTCATGTGCACTGCCATTTACCCCCACGTCGCAACGGGGATGGCGATGAAGTTCGGAGAAGCCCGGAAGCTCGACGAAGTGCGCGCCACCACATGGAAAAAGTTCGCCGAGGACGCCGGAATAAGCGGCGCCTTCGTCAGACGGCGCGCTTTGGAGTTGGCAAGAACAATCGCGGCCGCAGCCCCTGCCGTTGCAGACGGAATTTCGGCTGCGGAGTTTGACCGCCATGCGCTGAACCGCCTCGCTGAGCTTGTCGTCGAACGCGCCGCACGTGTTGTGGCCTCGGTGCGAGACGTCACGGAGCCGACCTAGCTGTGAACAAGCGCCGCAGGGGGACCCCGAGGCTTGCGATGAAATCAATAGCGTAGCGCGCCTATCCGTGTCCTGACCCAGCGCCGGTTCACAGTTGAAACGCCCCTTCCCGTTAGACCTGGGCAAGCGGTTAACTCGCCCTGCGGATGTGGACCGCGAGCAAAATCTGGTTAGTCTGCCCGACCGCTAGGAAAGCGGCTTTCTACAGGGAAGGCAGGAGCCGGGATCGCATGAGACCTTGGATAAAACTGGGTGTCCTGCCCTTCCTCGCAGCTGGGGCGATTGCAGGAATGGCGATTGCCCAACAGTCCTCCGGCAAGAAACCTCTGCTCGATTTTTCGGGTGCGGTGTCAACTGCAGGCACAGGTGAGGACGCCGCCTTCGCGCGCTCGGTGTCGGCGCGGTATGGCAGCGGCATGTCCGTCGCTGACATCATGGCTGATGCCAGCTCGCAGGGCTTCAAGTGCAATTCCGAACAGGCCTCCTGTACGCGAACGCGCCTGGATGGGCCCTGCGTGGACGCGTGGATTGTGGATTTCACGCCGGAGGGAGCTGCGAGCGGACGACATGTCAGGCGCTGCATGGGCGGCGAGTTGGACGAGTAGCTTGCAAGCAGTTCGAGCCGCTCGCGAACACAGAGCCTGCTAGCAGCACTTTTTTAGCTGTGTGGCCTGCGCTTGCGGTCTTCCCCAGGACTTACGGCCTAAGGATTTCTCAGCCTGCCGCTAGATCGATGCGGCCGGCTCCAAGAACGCTTAAGCGATGATGTCGTTCGGGGAGTTGATCCTAACGGAGCAAGCCGCTCACCTCCGGTCTGTCGACGCGGCAGAGCAAGCCCGCCTGGCCGATAAGGCCGAGACGCGAAAATGAGGCTGGGGAGAAGGCCCACCGTGAACGTATTTACAGCGTCGCGGTTACCGTTGCGGCGGCCATGATCGCCCTCGTCACACGGGCATTCATGCAGCCGCCAATCCGGTTCTAGGGCCGGGTGGACACCGGCTTCGGGAGCAGGCCTTCGCGCTGGGCGCGTTTACGGGCCAGTTTACGCGCGCGGCGGACCGACTCAGCCTTCCGACGAGCCTTGGCCTCGGACGGCTTCTCGTAAGCCGTGCGGGCTTTCATTTCCCGGAAGACACCCTCACGTTGCATCTTCTTCTTGAGAGCCTTCAACGCTTGGTCGACGTTGTTGTCCCGGACCACAATAACTACGATTTGAAACTCTCCATCGCTGCCCCGGCTATGGCTTGGTCACGCCGGATAACGCGGCTCCGTATCATGGAATATCCGTGCTGCCCATCCTTCCCGCGCGACGGCGGCCGGCGGGCGGGTCCAAGAGAGCGTAGACATGCCGCTGGGCGTCCCCAGGCTCCCGAAGCGGACCCTGAGTCTTGCCACAAAATCAAACGCGTAGCGCGCCTGTCGGCACCCCGATGCCCTGCCGGTTCACAATCAAGTCTCTGCCGCGATAGCCGGATCTGCTGCCGGTGAATATGGCGTCGTTGCTCTGGACAATGGCCGCCCGTCATCGCGCATTACGACGTAGATCGCCGGGATCACGAGCACAGTCAGAAGCGTTGACGACGCAAGACCAAACAGCAGTGAGATGGCGAGGCCCTGGAAGATTGGGTCGCTCAGGATCACTGCGGCCCCGATCATCGCGGCAAGCGCGGTCAGCAGGATCGGCTTGAACCTAATCGCACCGGCTTCAAGCAGAACGTCGCGTAGCGGCCTGTCCGTATCCTTAGAGTGCCGAATGAAGTCGACCAGCAGGATCGAGTTGCGAACAATGATGCCTGCCAGTGCGATGAACCCGATCATCGACGTGGCCGTAAACGGTGCATTGAACAGGACGTGGCCGATCACGATGCCGATCAGTGTGAGTGGGATCGGCGTCAGGATCACTAGCGGTAGTCGGAACGATTTGAATTGAGCAACGACTAGAACATAGATGCCGAAGATCGCGACCGCGAACGCTGCGCCCATGTCGCGGAACGTGACGTAGGTGATCTCCCATTCGCCATCCCACAATAGCGTCGGCTTGGACTCGTTCTCGGGCTGGCCGTAAAAACTGATCGCAGGTTTGGGAAGAGCGCCCCAGTCGTGAGCCTCAATGGCTGCCTGCACGTCGAGCATGCCGTAGATAGGCGCCTCATAGGCGCCCGCCAGATCGGCCATGACCATCTCAGCGGCCCGACCATCGCGCCGAAAGATCGGATAGCTGCCGATCTCGTCTCGCGCTTGAACGAGTTCCCCCATCTCGATGAGGCGCGAGCCGTCCGCTGCCCTCGCAACAGGCATTGCCGCCAGACCCCTGGACCAGGTGCGAGCTGACTGTGGCAGGCGGACTGCGATGCCGATGGGATTGCGCCCTTCACCGCGATGGGAATAGCCGATCGCCTGACCGTTGAGTGTGACGGCAATGGACTGCATGACGTCGCCTTCGGCAACGCCGAAGTAATCCATCTGCGAGCGATCTGGCGTCAGACGAAGTCTCGGGCGCTGCTGGCCAAAGCTGTCGTCGGTATCGACGATGTAGGGAACACTGTTGAAGATCTTGCGAACCTCGGTCGCCACAGCGCGGCGTGTCCCCGCGTCTGGCCCGTAGATCTCGGCCAGCAGTGTTGCCATTACGGGCGGACCTGGAGGGACTTCCACGACCTTGACCGAAGCGCCCTCCGGCAACTCCAGCACTTTGAGGCGCTGGCGCATGTCCAGAGCGATTTCGTGACTCGTCCGGCTCCGTTTGTCTTTCGGGGCCAGGGTGACCTGAAGGTCGCCCATCTCCGGCTTGTTGCGCAGATAATAGTGGCGAACGAGACCGTTGAAATTGAACGGCGATGCCGTCCCGGCATAGGCGTCGGCAGCGAGCACTTCCGGCATGCTGCTGGCGATCCCGGCGGCATCGATCAGCACACGTTCTGTGGCCTCCATTGTCGCGCCTTCCGGGAGATCGACGACAACCTGAAGTTCCGACTTGTTGTCGAACGGCAGCAGCTTCACGCGGACAGTCTTGGTCGCGAAGAGCGCGCAGGCAGCGATCGTTACCGCGCCCACGACGATCAGGAAAATCACCGAGGCCTTGCGCGAGGCAATGATTGGGGTCGCGACCTTGCGGTAGAGGCCGCCCAACTTGCCGCCGTCCTCATGATGTCCGCCTTGCCCTTCTCCGCCATGCGCCAGCGTCTTCCGCGCGAAGCGGACCATGAGCCAGGGCGCCAGCACCATCGCGACGAAGAAGGAGAACAGCATGGCTGCCGATGCATTCGCTGGAATCGGCGCCATGTACGGTCCCATGAGGCCGGACACGAACATCATCGGCAGCAGTGCTGCGACAACGGTGAGTGTCGCAACAATCGTTGGGTTGCCGACCTCGGCCACGGCTTCGATAGCGGCCTGATAGCGCGAGCGGCCGTCCTTCATCGCCCAGTGACGCGCGATGTTTTCGATCACCACGATCGCGTCATCGACCAGGATGCCAATCGAGAAAATGATGGCAAACAGGCTGACCCGGTTGATGGTGTAACCCATCAAATTGGATGCAAACAGCGTCAGCAGGATTGTAGTCGGGATAACGAAGGCTGTGACGATTGCCTCTCGCACACCAATTGCGAACGCAATCAGCACGACGATGCTAATCGTGGCCAGCGCAAGGTGGAACAGAAGTTCATTGGCTTTTTCGTTCGCGGTCTCGCCATAGTTGCGCGAAATGTTTGCTGAGACGCCCTCTGGAATCAGCTTGCCTTCCAGTTGGTGGAGGCGCTGCTCGATCGCCTGGGAAACCACAACTGCATTTGCCCCGTCGCGTTTTGCGATGGCCAGGCTTACCGCAGGGGCCATCCGCACAGCGGCGGCTTCGTGGCTAAAGCGCCAGGCACGGGCCTGATCTTCACGCGCGCCCAGCGAAATGTCCGCCACATCCCTCAGATAGACGGTGCGTCCATCAGCGGCGCGGATCGAGAGCAGCTGAAGTTCCGAAACCGTATCAATCGTGCTGCCAACCGCGACGGACTGAACCTTGTCGACGCTGCTCAGGTCGCCCGCGGGGAACGAGGCGTTTGCACTGCTGACGGTGTCGATAACCGACTTCAGCGGGACGCCGTAAAGCGCCATGCGCCCCGGATCTGGCGAGATTCGGATTTCCTGCGGGCGACCGCCCACGATGAAAGTGAGACCCACATCCTGGACCTTCGCCAGTTCGGTCTGCAGTTCCTCAGCGACCAGATAAAGCGCCTGATCATTCCAGCGGTCTGCGGCCGCCGCTTCGGGAGCAAGCGTAATCACGACGATGGGAACGTCACTGATCCCGCGGCCGACGATCAGCGGCTCGGGAATGCCGGTTGGGATCTTATCGTAGTTGGCGCGGATGCGCTCGTGGATACGCAGGATTGCATCGTCGCGGTCCGTCCCAACCTTGAAGCGGGCCGTGACGAGAACGCCATCATCCTGGGTTTGGCTGTACACATGCTCGACGCCGTCGATGGCCTTGACGATGGTTTCTAGCGGCTTGGTGATGAGTTCAGCTGCGTCCGGCGCCTTGAGGCCGTCGGCTCGCACGGCGATGTCCACCATCGGCACACTGATCTGAGGCTCTTCTTCGCGCGGGATCGTGAACAGAGCCAGCAGGCCAAGCGCGATGGCCGTAAGCAGGAAAAGTGGCGTCAGCGGCGAGCGAATGGTCGCCTCAGTCAGCTTGCCCGAAATGCCGAGTTTCACGACACGCGCTCCACCGGCAGAATGACGTCGCCAGCTCGCAGACCCGACAGGATCTCGACACCATCGGGTATGTCCTCAAGCGGAACGCGCGATCCGCGCTGCACGGGGGCTTCGATCGTTGCCCCGCCCTTTCGGCTCAGCCGAACATAGTCCGCCCCGTACCGCGTATCGATGTAGGTGTCGGGGACAACGATCGCCAGGCGCTCTCCCGCCGGCGCCAACACACGCACGCGACCACCAATAAGCTGACGATCAATGCCGGACGCGTCTATATCCGCCATGACGCGACCCGATGTCACCGCAGGATAGACCTGACGGATGGTCGCCAGCCGCGGCTCTTCACTGTCGTCGCTCAGGAACCGGATGGACTGCCCCTGTTTGAGGTTTGCTGCTTCGGACTCGGGCAATTCGATCCGGAGAACGGGAGCACCCGTCATGATCAGAACGACGACCTCCCCCGGCATGATGACGGCGCCACGCGGAGCCGGAATGCGGGTCACTTCGCCAGCGGATGGGGCAACGACCTGCCCCTGGCTGTTCAGCGCACGGGCGGCGCCGGCCTGCGCGCGCGCAGATTGCGTCTGCGCTTCCGCTCCCTTGGCAGCCGACCTTGCCTGATCAATTGCGGCTTTGGAGATGGCGCCGCTGGTGAAGAGCCGCTCGGCGCGTTGCAGATCCTGCTGAGCTTGCTGGCTAGCTGCCTCGGCAGCTCTGGCTGAAGCAGCAGCGGCATCCGCCTCCAGCGCAATGCGATCATCCCCGATCACAGCGACAACCTGCCCCGCTCGCACCTTGTCGCCTTCCTTTACCAGGATCTGTGTGATGCGACCGCCAATCCGGGCGCGGGCGTCGCCGATATCGCGATTGGTCAGAATCGCGGAGACCATTCGAAAATCCGGGACGGTGCGCTCATTCACGGTCAGTGGGGCCGACGCAGCGCTCTGCTCTGTCACTGGGGCCTGCGTCGCCCCCCCGCCACAGCCAGCGGCGAGCAACGTTGTCGCCAATGCCAGACTTCCAAACAGGTCGCGCATGCCCATCCCTACTGTTCTCTAGAAGCGATCGCGAACGGCGCCGGTTGATGGATCGGTCGAGACAACCGGAAGACCGGCCGACTTCCAGGCCATGAGACCACCACCCATGTGGCTACGAACCAGTACCCCCGCCGAGGCCGCCTTCTGGAAGGCCATCTCGGAACGCTTGCCAGAGCCGCACTGCAGTACGATCTGCTTGCCCAGCGCGTCGGGAAGCCCCGCCGGATCAAAGGTTGAGAGCGGGAACAGCATCGCACCGTGAATGCGCTCGGCCGCGTATTCCGACGGCTCGCGCACATCGATCAGCACAATCTCACCCCGCGCCATCGCATCATGGACCTGCTGCGGGGTTTCTGTCGGTACGGTAGGTGACTTGAACATCGACAATTCCTCAACTTGCCTGAAGCTTCTTGGCGGGGATCGCGCAGAAATGGGTCGCTAGCGTCTCGGCGATTGCCCGCGCAACGCCGCTGCTCAGACGGTAACGCATAGTCTGACCCACGCGCTTCGCCTCGACGACACGCTGACGCCGCAGGATTGCCAGATGCTGCGACACGAGTGTCTGTTGCAGATCAAGGTCGGCTGCGAGACCGCCAACAGATTGATCTCCCTCAATCAGTCGGCACACGATCATGAGACGATGCGGACTCGCCAGCACCCTCAGGAGGTCGCTGGCATCCGACGCCCGTTCTGCCAAGTTTGCGGCTATTAATTGCATACTTGCGCATATGCGATTGTTCGCATATATTGTCAATACCGGTTGACGCGCATTCCGGGAGGACCGCCCATGACACACATCGTCGTACTCGGCGCAGGACTTGGTGGCGCAATTGCAGCCTACGAAGTGCGCGAGAAGATCCGCAAGGAAGACAAGATCACGGTTGTTTCAAAGGGCGCTATCTACCAGTTTGTTCCGTCGAACCCGTGGGTTGCCGTCAACTGGCGCAAGCGGAAAGACATCGAAGTCGACCTCCGCCCCGTCATGAAAAAGAAGGGCATCGACTTCTTGTCTACCGGCGCATCCCGCGTCGTTCCTGCGGAAAATCGGCTTGAACTCGAGGACGGACAATCCCTCACTTACGACTATCTGATCATCGCAACCGGGCCCGATCTGGCCTTTGACGAAATTCCCGGACTTGGACCCCAGGGCTTCACGCAGTCGATCTGCCAGGTCGAGCACGCGGAACAGACCGCTGCCGCCTTTGAGGCATTCTGCAAGAACCCCGGACCTATCGTGGTCGGCGCTGTTCAGGGAGCATCCTGCTTCGGGCCGGCCTACGAGTTCGCAATGATCCTCGATACCGAGCTGCGGAAGCGCAGGATCAGAGACAAGGTTCCGATGACCTTCGTGACCTCTGAGCCCTATATCGGACACCTCGGCCTTGATGGCGTAGGTGACACCAAAGGCCTGCTCGAAAGCGAGATGCGCAACCGCCACATGAAGTGGATCACCAATGCGCGCGTGACGAGCGTCGAAGCAGGGATGATGCACGCGGAAGAGGTGAGCGAGGATGGGGCCGTCAAGGCGACCCATGCCCTGCCTTTTGCCTTCTCCATGATGCTCCCCGCCTTCCGGGGCGTGGCGGCCATTCGTGGTGTCGAAAAGCTCGTCAACCCGCGCGGCTTTGTGCTGATCGACAAGCACCAGCGGAACCCGACGTACCAGAATATCTTCAGTATCGGCGTTACTGTCGCGATCCCGCCCATGGGCAAGACGCCGGTTCCGGTCGGCGTGCCGAAGACGGGGTTCATGATCGAGTCCATGGTGACAGCTACGGCCCATAATATCGGAGCCCTGCTGCGCGGCGAGCCAGCCGATGCCGAAGCAACCTGGAACGCCGTCTGTCTCGCCGACTTTGGTGATGGCGGCGTTGTCTTTGTGGCCCAACCGCAGATTCCGCCGCGCAATGTGAACTGGTCTGCCAAGGGCGGCTGGGTCCACATGGCGAAGGCGGGCTTCGAATCCTACTTCATTGGCAAGATCAAGAAGGGCGAGAGCGAGCCGTTCTACGAAAAGCTCGTGATGGAGACCCTTGGGATCCACAAGCTGAAGGGATGAACCAATGAGCGTCGCGCTCTCCAGCCAGGCCGTTTGCATCTCCTGCGGATCGGCAAATCGCATCCCCGCCAACAAACCTGCAGCTGCCGCCAAGTGTGGCCGCTGTGGTGCGCCGCTAAGCCTCGACAAGCCGGCGGAGGTTGACGACGGTCAGTTGAAGCAGGTTCTCGAGAAGTCGCCGGGCCTTGTCCTCCTGGATGTATGGGCCCCGTGGTGCGGTCCATGTACCGCCATGGCGCCGCAATTCACCGCTGCAGCCAGCACGTTGGCGGGGCATGCGCGCCTTGTGAAGCTCAACGCCGATCACAGCCAGATGGTCAGCAAACTCGGCGTGTCCGGCATCCCCGCCCTGATCCTGTACCGCGATGGCCGCATCATCGACCGCAAGGCCGGACTGATCAAAGCCGACGCCCTTGTCGCATGGGTTCGCTCTCATCTGACCAACTCAGACAAACCCGCAATCTGAAGGAGTCTTCTATGTCACTCGATCGCGCCGTCCTCGCCTTCGCCGGACTCGTCGTTCTGGCTGGTGTTGTTCTATCCCTGACCGTCCATCCACTATGGATCTGGTTGTCGGCCTTTGCTGGCGCCAACATGCTGCAGGCAGCCTTCACAGGCTTCTGCCCAGCTGCAATGATCTTCAAGAAACTCGGCGTGAAGCCAGGAACGGCATTCCGGTAGGTCTTCTGACCGCTAGTGGCTGGGCCCACCATAGAGTTCGCAGAGCACGCCGATCAGGCGCTCTGCGATCGGGTCAGACAGGCGGTAATAGATCGTTTGAGCCTCACGCCGAGTGGCGACGAGCCCCTCCGCCCGCATCTTGGCGAGATGCTGTGACAAGGCGGACTGCGTTAGATTAACGTGCTGGCCAAGCTGCGTCACGGACATCTCTCCACCACTCAGCCTGCAGAGAACTGTTAGGCGCTGGTCATTCGCCAACAGCTTGAGCAATTGCGCAGCTTCCGCCGCTCTCGACTCAAGCTTGCGCACAGCAGGAATTGCGGCGCCTGGCTTGCGGCGGGCTGCGGGCATGGGCGACTCCAGAACGTCCTAGCGGCTAATTTAGCAACAGCTAAAGGACATACAAGGCGCGCGATGTAGCAGCCCGCACATCAGACCGGGACGATAGCGCGCCAGCCCACATAGACTGCCACAACCAGGACAAAAATCGCGAAGAGCCGCTGCAGGAGCGTACGCTGCCCCGCTAGTTTGCGACTGGCCCATACGCCGATGGCGCCGCCAACCAGGCCGCCCGCGAGCATCCAGCCGGCGATAGGCCAGATCACCAATCCGGAAATTGCATAGTTGACAGCAGTGGTCGCACCGAACACGGCGACGGCCAGCAGGGACGAGCCCACGGCGTTCAGCATCGGCATGCCAGACCCAAGGATCAGGCCGGGCACGATCAAAAAGCCTCCGCCAATCCCGAAGAAGCCAGACGCCAGGCCAACGCCAAGTCCAATGGGGATCAGGCGCATGGCGATTTGGGGCGTCAGCTGAACATCGGCAGCTTCAGCTCCACGCCGCGGCCGCCACATTGACGCTGCAACAGCAACCATCGCGATCGCGAACAGCAGTGTCAGCGGCTGCGGGTCAATCAGCTTGCCAATCGTAGAGCCGATCGCGGCTCCGACAATGCCGGAGAGAGCGAACGCAATCGCACAGGGCCAGCGGACTGAGCCGCGCCGTGCATGAGCGACGAGATTGGCGGCCGCATTAAGCGACACGCCCACGGCGCTCGTACCGATAGCGATATGCGCATTCGGGACACCTACGAAATAAAGCAGCAGCGGAACCGCGAGCACCGAGCCGCCGCCTCCCAGCAATCCCAAAAGAAAGCCGACGCCGGAGCCGGAGATCGTTGCCGTGACTGCCTGCCAGTCCAATTGCCAGCTCCACAGTTTGAAGCGCGCGCATTAGCGTTCTCTAATTTAGATCAAGGCGCACCGGTTGAGAAGCGATATTGCGCTCTCAAGTAACGATCTATCTGTCTGCGGACACCGGCTAACCCCGCCCTGCGGGCGAATGATCCACGATCAGTTGAGGCTGCGCCAATCGGCCAACCCTCAAGATTGCGTTGCACAATGTGGTTCTCGCGAAACTGCGCAAACTGGCATTTCTGTGCACGATCACAAGATCCCCGAAGAGGAATGTCGGCCACAGTGCGGCTCCATCCCTCGGTGCATCGTCTGTCACCAAAACGTCCGAACGCGGGCGCTAGACCGCCGTCAACAGGGTGTAGC
>CANJXY010000065.1 GCA_947478925.1 Hyphomonadaceae bacterium
TGGCTGGCCTCCCCGGGCCCGTACCAATGCGCTGATGTCGCGCGAGTTCCTAGATCAGGCTCGAAGTTAGGGCGCTGGAAACGCTCAGGGCGCGCGATCGGTCGTTTCAAGGTCAGCGGTGGTCTGTTGCACCGCAGCGTCCTGCGCGGTCGTCGACGAAAGTAGCCAGGATGACGTCACCGCTACATCGCTGAAAACGAAGAAAAGCAGAGGGGCCGCCATAAAGCCGATGCTGACGGTGTGGGAGACTTTCAGGTGTCCTGCAGTCGTGGCGTTCATCGACTGAACGCGCCCTGCCGTCCAGTTGCCCCTCGGGCCGAAATGCTTCCGCTTTTGGCGGCGGGTGGAGAATCTCTCAGGCCAGAAAGGAGCCCGTGGCGGGATGGAAAAAGCCTGTTCCGGTGTCCTGGCGTCCCATGCAGATTGAGTTTTTCCTGGGAAACGACAAAGGACTTCCGATGAACTTCCAGCAACGCCGATATGCCCGCGAAGCCGTCCAGAACGACCTCAACCTCGCAGACCCCAACCTCACAGAAGCGTCGCAGACCTTGAACACCTCCCGGTTGGGCGTGAGCAAGCAGGTCCGCGACCTGGAAATCGAACGCGGTATCGAGACTTTCGTACGCCGGGGCAAACGCGTGACCGGCCTTACCCGCGCGGGCGGGGACGCCTTGAAACTGATCGACCGCGCGCTGGCAGCAGCCTAGAAACTCAAGTGGTTGGCCAGCGAATCGACGGTATCGATGATGGGGCTTGAGGACGCTTCCCGATTGAACACCGATCCCTTACGGATCTTGCGGCGTGGGCCTGAAGGACAGCGGGATGCGGGCGCTGATCCATCGCAGGTCGACACGATCACGATTGCTGAACTGCTTGCGGCGTCTGCGATCCCGGGCGAGACGTTGATTGTCGGCGTCACCGGCTCTGTCGCGGCAGGCAAGACCACCCTTTGCAACGCCGTTGCGCGCCATCTGCAATCGACACTGCGCATCGAGACCGTGTCGACAGATGGCTTTCTGCTTTCGAACGAGACACTCGCTGCGCGCGACCTGTCGATGCGCAAGGGTTATCCCGAAACGTATGATCTTAACCGCATGTCCGGCGCACTTCAGCGCGTACGTCTGGGTCCGGTCTGTTTTCCCGGCTACTCACATCGCACCTATGATGTCGCGCCAGAGCTGGATCGTACGCTATCGCGCCCTGACATTCTGCTGGTGGAAGGCCTTGGCCTGTCGCCGACGCCAGGCGGCCGCAATCCGCGCGCGCTGCTCGACATGCTGATCTACGTCGACGCGAGCGAAAACGATCTCGAGACGTGGTTCGTCGATCGCTTCCTGCAACTCTGGCGCGCGGCCGATGGCGATGAGGCCTCGTTCTACTTTCGCTTCCGTTCGCTTGACGAAAAGCAGACCGAAGCGTTCGCGCGAACCGTCTGGACGCAGATCAACCTGCCGAATCTTCACGCCAACATCAGCCGCGCGCGCGAGGTGGCGGATCTAATTCTGACGAAATCGCTCGATCACACCCTTCGCCTGACCGAAAGCTGAGACGTCCACAGCGCCGAAGCGCCCTTATTCGTAGCCCTGCTCTTCCCACCACGGGAAGTAATCCGGCATGTCACCGGACACACTGTTCGGAAACGCTGGGGGACGCTTCTCGAGGAACGACGTGACGCCCTCGCGCACATCG
Organism: Hyphomonadaceae bacterium; assembly: GCA_947478925.1. Lineage (GTDB taxonomy): Bacteria > Pseudomonadota > Alphaproteobacteria > Caulobacterales > Hyphomonadaceae > UBA7672. The sequence continues at coordinate 1,690 of CANJXY010000065.1, forward strand.
GCGCTGGCTCCGCGCGAGAGGATGCCTCGGCTGTCCACGCGGTGAGCCTGCATCGGGTCCGTCATGCCCGTGCCGCGCCACATCATCTGCCGGATCAGCGCCACCGAGACGGGCGCAGTGTTGTCGGCAATCTCGCGCGCTATCGCCATCGCTGCGCCCATCAGCTGGTCGCCAGGATGCACCGCACTCACCAGCCCGCCACGCAAGGCCTCCTGCGCATCGAACACCTTGCCGCTGAAACACCATTGCAGCGCCTGCGATATCCCCACGATGCGCGGCAGGAAAAACGATGACGCAGCCTCCGGCACGATACCTCGCCGCGAGAATACGAAGCCGATTTTCGCCGTCTCCGACGCCAGCCGGATATCCATCGGCAAAGTCATCGTCGCGCCAATGCCCACTGCGGGACCGTTGATCGCCGCGATGATCGGCTTCAACAGTTTGAATATACGCAGTGTCACACGTCCACCCCCATCGCGCGCCGCATCGTCCGAATAATCTATCTTGCCTCCACCGCCCTGCTTCGCAAAATCGAAGGTAGAAGCCCCTGCAGAAAGGTCCGCCCCGGCGCAGAACGCACGACCATCCCCCGTCACGATCACCGCGCGCACGGCATCGTCGGCATCGACGCGGTCCAGCGCATCAATCATCTCGTGCATCATCCTGCCGGTGAACGCGTTCAGCTTGTCTGGCCGCGACAGCGTCAGCACTGCGACCCCATCCCTCACGTCGTAGCGGATCGTTTCATAGGTCATGGCCGATGCTCCTCTGGCGAGCCCGCATCATCGGCGAGGAACGCCAGCGCTGTCACCTGCTTCCGTGAGGGAACCGCGACACTACGCAACTTGTCGCGACAACCGCTCAGGAATGATGATTGCCGTGATGCAGGCACGACTCCAATATGACCTCGCACAAGGCCGACCAGGAAAGCAGAACGAATGGCGACGATGAACCCAGAGACCACGCCAGTGATCGCCGCCGTGGGCGAATACGTCGACCGTCCCAAATCGCCCGACCAGGCGCTCGAACCGGTAAAACTGATGGTCGCGGCCCTGCAGGCGTGCGAGGCGGATGCGGGTGCGAAGGTGCTCGACCAGGTCGGACTACTGAGCCTCATCGGCCTCGTCAGCTGGCCCTATCGCGATCCGGTCAAACAGCTCGCGCAGGACCTTGGCATCTCGCCCGCCGAGCAGGTCAACGCCAGCATGGGCGGTGAGACGCCTATCCGCCTCGCGCATGAAGCCGCCGCGCGTATTGTACGCGGCGAAGACATTGTCGCCGCCATCGTCGGCGGCGAGGCCGTCAACGCCGTCAACCATGCGAAGAAGTCCGGCGCTCGTCTCAACTGGACGCCGCCCGTCTCGCGCGATGAGGCCGTGAAATTCCCGTCCAGCCGTTTCGCCATGAGCCCGGTCGCCAAACAGCTCGGCGTCATGGACCCAGCACAGATTTATCCCTTCTACGAAGTCGCGACGCAGGCCGCGTGGGGCCAGACACCCGAACAGGCGACCCGCGAATCCGCCGAGCTCTGGTCGCGCTATGCCGCCGTCGCCGCCGAAAATCCGTTCGCGTGGATCAGAACTGCGCCTAACGCAGACGCGATCGGCACGGTCACACCCGACAACCGTCTCATCAACTGGCCCTACCCCAAGCTGATGGTCGCCAACCCATCAGTGAACCAGTCGGCTGCGGTAGTCGTCATGAGTCTCGCGCGTGCGCGGAGGCTGGGCATCGCCGAAGAGAAGCTGGTCCACATCTGGGGCGGCGCCAAAGCCATCGAGCCGGAGGACTATCTCCAGCGCGACCGCTACGATCATTCGGCCGCGCAGACCGCTGTGCTCGACAAGGCCGTCGAGATCGCGGGCGGCGACGCCAAGCGATTCAGGCGCCTCGAACTCTACAGCTGCTTCCCCGTGGTGCCGAAAATGGCGCTGCGCACACTGAAACTTGATCCCGCGAAAACCGCGCCGACCGTCGCAGGCGGCCTCACCTTCTTTGGCGGCCCCCTCAACAACTATATGAGCCACGCCATTGCTGCGATGGTTCGCGCCCTGCGCGCTGAACCTGGCGAACTCGGCCTGCTCTACGGACAGGGCGGCTACGTCAACAAGCATCATACTCTGGTCGTCAGCACGAAACCCGCGCCGCAACAGATGCCCGCCGACTATTCTGTGCAGGATACGGCCGACACCGCCCGCGGTCCTGCGCCGCCGCTCATGGAAAACTACACCGGCCCAGCCCAGGTCGAAACATACACCGTAACCTACGCCCGCGATGGCGGTCCCATCGAGGGCATCGTCATTGCCCGCACGCCCGATGGCGCACGCGTTATGGCGCGCGCGCCCGCCAGCGACCCCGAAACCCTCGCCCTGCTCACCTCGCCCACGCGCTCCGCCGTTGGCATTGACGGCCATGTCCGCACCGACGCGTTCGGTAAGCCCGCATGGACAGCCGGCGCAACCGCGCAACGACCCGCGCCAAAGGCCTGCACCGTCGAACGCGATGGCCATCTCACCATCGTCACGATCAATCGCCCCGGCGCGATGAACGCGCTCGACCCGGATACCAACGCTGAACTGGCCGACGTGTTCGATACCTTCGCTGCCGATCCAGACCAGTGGGTCGCGATCATCACCGGCGCCGGCGACAAGGCCTTCTCGGCCGGCAACGATCTCAAGGAAACGGCGAAACGCATGGCTCGCGGCGTGCCGCTAGAGACACCTATCACCGGTTTCGCCGGCCTCACCTCGCGCTTCAATCTCGACAAGCCTGTTATTGCCGCCGTGAACGGCATCGCCATGGGCGGCGGGTTCGAGATTGCGCTCGCCTGCGATCTGATCATCGCGTCGGATACCGCCGTGTTTGCCTTGCCCGAACCACGCGTCGGCCTCGCAGCGCTGGCGGGCGGTCTCCTGCGCCTGCCGCTACACGTCGGCCGCAAGCAGGCGATGGCGATGATCCTCACCTCGCGGCGCGTCTCCGCCGCCGAAGGCCTCCTCATGGGCTTCGTCAATGAAGTGACCGCGCCCAACCAGCTTCTGGCTGCCGCGCGCCGCTGGGCAGAAGAGATCATGGCCGCGAGCCCGATGTCGATCCGCGCGTCGAAATCCATCGTGAACCGCGCCGCCGACGAGCCGAGCCTTGCCGCGGCGTATAAGGCGCAGATGGACTATCCCGCGACGCGGGCGCTGTTTGCCTCCGACGATCTGCGCGAAGGGCCCCGCGCCTTTGCTGAAAAGCGTCCACCCAACTGGAAGGGCCGCTGATTGACCCGGCGCCCGCATGCCCTAGCTCTCCCTTGGGCCGGGGCGGCAAGGGCGACTACTGCAGTTGCCTTTTGGTTCGGTCGGCGACAGGCAGGATAGGTTCGTCTCCCCCAAGATCACGTGCCGTTGCGACCGGACCGTCTCGCCTTCATCGGTCGTGCGATCGGTAAGGCCGGTTTTCTGGCGACCCGTGCTTCGCTCGTCCGCAAGGCGCGCTCGAAGCTTGCCGCGCGAGGCGGCGCCGCCAGCGCGAGCTAGACCTCGATCCACATCCGCAGAAGGTTGTGATAAGCGCCGGTCAGCGACACGACCTGTGCGTGGCCCTGTCCGACTTCCCGCGCCAGCGTCTGGATCGCCATATCCATGTCGAATAAAAGTGTGCGCCTGGCATCATCACGCACCATCGACTGGATCCAGAAGAAACTGGCCACACGCGCGCCGCGCGTGATCGACTCGACGCGGTGCAGGCTTGAGGCGGGATAGAGAACAAGATCGCCCGCGCCGAGCTTGACCGCGTGGACGCCGTAAGCATCTTCGACCATCAGCTCGCCGCCGTCATAGTCTTCCGGCTCTGAGAGAAACAGCGTCGCGGAAAGATCACTGCGGATGCGGAAGCCGCCATCGCGGCGCACGCGCAGCGCATTGTCAACGTGCATGCCGAAGCCATGGCCCTCGCCGTAGCGATTGAACAGTGGCGGAAAGACCTTCAGCGGCAGCGCGCCGGCAACGAACAGGGGCGCACGCTCCAGCGCATCGAGTATGAGGCCGCCTGCGTTTTTTCCGGCAGGCGAGTCTTCCGGCAGCTGCAGATTTCGCTTGGCCAGCGCCGACTGGTGGCCGGACGTTGCGTTGCCGTCGACCCATTCGGCGGCATCAATTTCGCAGCGAAGGGCGGCGACCGCATCCTTGTTCAGAACACCTGGAATGGACAGCAACATGAGCGAGTTCCCAGAGGCTGCGGTCCCCGGATCAAGTCCCGCCCATTTCTGGGCGGGGCCTGATGGGAGATTTTCGCGGTTCAGTACTTGAAGTTAAGGGTCACCAGTGCCGAACGACCTGCTGCAATCTGCGCCATGTGGGTCGTGAACGGGTTGGTGATGTAACGCGCGTCGCTCAGGTTATTGAGATTGAGCTGCACATCGAAATTGTCGTTGAGCGCGTAGGTCACAACCGCATCGTAACGCCAGTAGGACGGAATCGAGATCCGGTTGGTCGCGTCCGCAAAACGGTCGGACATGTAGGACGCGCCGCCACCGATTGTCAGGGCGTCAGTCAGATTGTAGTTCGTCCACACGCTGAATGAGTCTTCTGGCGTGTTGGGGAACTGCTTGCCATTGGCGGCTGAGGGAACCGGGAGACCCCGGATGATCTGGAAGCCGTTGTCCTTGAGCTCGCTTTCGAGGTGGGTGTAACCACCGAAGACAAACCAGTCAGGTGTGATCCGGCCCGACAGAGAAAGTTCGATGCCGCTTACTTCCTGATTGCCGATCGAGCTCATGCCGCCGAGCGCGTCTGTCACGCGCGCGTTCTTTTTCTCGGTGCGGAATACGGCTGCCGTCGCCAGAAGGCCACGGCCGAACAGTTGCCACTTTACGCCGGCTTCGTAGCTTGTGCTTTCTTCCGGCGCGAGGATCTGGAGCGCCACAGAAAGCGTGCTGGCCTCGCCCGAACCTTCGCCCGACGGATTGGTCGAGGTGCCGGTCGAGACGTAGAACGTACCCTCTTCAACCGGCTTGTATACGACGCCGAGTTGGTAGTTGAGGAACTCGTCCTGGCGCGCGAGCGGCGCCGGGATCGCGAGCGTGTAGAACGGCGCGATCCCGGATGCCGTGGCCGTCAGACCCTTCTGCTTCGTCGAATAGTCATCATAGCGCAACCCGACATTCAGCGACCATTGCGGATTGAATTCGATCGTGTCGAACGCATAGAGCCCAAATACTTCAGTGGTGGTGTCCGTGTACCCCAAAGCTCGCGCGATACTGCCCACCCACGGATCGTGCGGGTTCGGATTATCGAGCGTCGTGCAGTTGTACGCGCTCGGAGCCCCCACGAACGCCGGGTTGGAACAGGTCGTACCGACGCTTGCGTTCGTGCCGACCGCAGGCGTGCCCGGGGTCGCCGGCAGGTTCGGGCCAATGACATAGAAGCCCTGCACGTGGTTGGTCTCGCGGCTCGCTTCCATTCCCAGATCGAAGGCATGCGTCATACCGAACAGGGACTTCTCGCCGCGCAGGTCGGTGATGTTGGCGATCGTGGTAAGGTCGACGCTGCGGTTCTTGCTGGAGCGGAAAAGATAACCGTTGACGACGTTGCCACGGCTCTCGTCCGGATTGGTAACGACCTGCTGCGTGCCGCCGCGCCCATAGCGGGTGACGTTCGACAGCGTGAGCCCCGTCGCAAGATCGTATTCGACGCGTACCGTTCCGATGTCGCTTTTTGTCCTGCGGAAATCGCGGTTGAGAAGGCCATAGAAATCGTCGTCATGGCCCGTGATCGGCGTTGCAAACACGACGCTGCCATAGACCGGATCGATCACGGCCGGTTGTCGCAGGTAGGGGATGCCATAGTCTGGCACGTCGTCTGACTGGAGGTGATAGTAGCTGATGGTTGAGCGCAGGTGCGTTTCAAGGCCAAAGGCGATCGACGGCGCAATGCCCCAGCGGCTTACTGTGACGTCGTCGCGACCTGCGACATCGGCGTCATGGTGCATGGCGTTGATACGGAATGCAGCTGTGTCGCCCAGCGCATAGTTGACGTCGGCTGTGATGCGCTGCGTCCGGTCGGTACCCAGGCCAATGCTGGCTACAGCGAAATTTTCGAGGCGCGGTTGCTTGGAGACGAGATTGATGCTGCCGCCGGTGGCGCCGCGGCCCGCAAAGGCGCCGCTCGGCCCCCGCGAGACTTCGACCTGCTCCATGTTGAAGACTTCGCGCGATGTCACGCCTGCATCGCGAACGCCGTCGACGAACACATCGTTGGTGCTGTCCACGCCGCGAATGAAGGGGCGGTCGCCTGCGCTGGCGCCGCCCTCGCCGGACCCCAGCGTGATGCCGGGTATCGTGCGCAGCGCGTCGGTCAACGTGACGGCGCCGGTGGCTTCAAGAATCTCTGCTTGAATGACGGTGATCGACTTCGGCGTATCAGCTAGCGGCGCGGTGATCTTGGATGTCTGGATCTCGCGATCCTTCAAGCCTTCGATCAGCACCATGTCATCGCTTCCCTCGGTCACGGTCGGGGCGGCCTGCCCCACGGCCGGGTTGAGGGCGGCGAAAGCCAGGCTGGTCACGCTCGCCAGGGTCGCCGCCTGCAACGCGCTCTTGGCGAAACTGCGGACACCGCGCGTCGTCCTGGCCCCCGAAAAACGATCCATGCGGCGTTCCTTTTTGCGAATGCGTCGCGTTCGTATAAGAGGCATCCAGCAAGGGCAAGCACAATTATGCGACTGTTTCGCATTTGCATATCGGATGTCACCGCTCGATGTTCCGAGGGGACAAATTAGTTCTAAGTAATTGATATATAGCACTTTTGTATTCATGCGCCTCGCGGTTCGGCAATGCGGACCGAGGCGGGTGAGAAGGGTTGCCGTTATGAACGTGATCGACCCGCGGTGCGTCGACGCCATCAACGCGGGACCGCGCTTTGCAGATCCGCAGACGCAGTACCGCAGGCGTGTGTTGAAGATCTTCTGGGCCTCAAACACCGCGTCAGAACACCGAGGTCCGCCTCCGTTGCCGTGGCGCTCATTTTTCCGGCGCACTAGCTGACGGCGTGGACCAGAGCTTCCTGCTGTTCCGAGGTCATGCCGGCGATCTGGGTCGCGGTGAAGCCGGAGATCTGCAGCGGCGTTAGCGCGTCGATCTGATCAACCGTCAGGGGCGCGATCGATGTCGCCGAGAGACCGCCAAGCTGCGTCGATGTCATGCCCGCCAGCTGCACCGGCGTCAGTGCGCCGATCCGCGTATCCGCGAAATTGTTGATCTGGGCCGCCGTGAGCGCGCCGATCTGCGGTCCGGTAATCGCCGCGAACTGCGTCACCGTGAAGGCATTCAGTTCGGTCGAGGTGAGGTTGCCGATCTGCTCGGGGTTGAACCCGCTGATCTGCGTTGGCGTGAACGCCCCGATCTGCGCCGTGTTCAATGCCCGCAGCTGAACCCGCACGAGTCCGACCAGCTGCGTTGACGTCATCCCCGCAAGTTCTGTCGCTGAAAATTGTGTGATCCCCGACGCACTGAATGAGCCAACCTGCACAGCGTTGAGCCCCGCTATCTGCGTGATGGTGAGCGCTTCCACGGCCGTCGTTGATAGCCCGCCGATTGCCGTCGAGCTGAGAGCTCCGACTTGTGTCGCTGAGAACGCTGCGATCGCCTCGAGTGGCAAGGCGCTGACCTGCGGCGCGTTGAAGCCTGAAATCAGTGTGGGCGAGAACGACGCCAGTCGCGTTGTCGAGAAGCTGGCGATCTGATCCGTCGACAGCGCCGACGCCCAGGTCGATGTCAGCACCGCACTTGAGAGCTGCGTGGTCGTCAGTTGTGACAGGTTGGCCACAGACAAAGCCGCAACGGCCGTGGTCGACAGCGCCGCTATCAGGGTCGGCGTCAGGGCGTTGAACTGACTGCTGGTCAACGCCCCGGCCTGCTCCGCGGTGACCCCCTGCACAGCTGTCGCCGAGAGCGCCGCAACTGTGGTGGTGACCAGCGCGCCAAATGCTGTCGAGGATATTGCCTGCACTTGCGTGGCCACGAGGCCCGAGATCTGCGTCGTGGTGAAGCTGTTGAACGTTGTGGCAGGGAAGCTCGCCATCTGCGTTGCACTCAACGTGCCAATCTGCGACGCGGTCAGGCTCGCGAACTGGGTTGCTGTGAGCTTGCCAACTTCGGCGCTGGTGAGGTTCTGCACTGCCGTCGTCGAGAGCGCGGTGATCTGCGCGGTCAGCATCGCCTGCACCTTGGTCGTGGAAAGTGCGGCAATGTCCTCGCCTTCCATCCCGGCCACGGCAGTCGATGTAAGACTGCGCAACTGCGTGCTGGACAGCGCGGCGATATCGGTCGCTGTCAGCGCCAGCACTTGCGACGATGTGAACCCGCTTGCCTGGGTGCTTGTCAGCGCCGCCAGCTTGTCACCGGATAGAGCACTGAGGATGGAGGTGGAGATCGCACCGATCTGCGTCGCAGAGAAGGCGCCAACCTGCGTTGTCTCCAGAACGCCGAGTTGATCGCCGTTGAGACCCGAAATGCCGCTCGTGGACAGGGATCCAAGGCCTGTTGTCGTAAGCGCCAGGATGCGGTCGATAGCGAGCGCGCCGACCTGCGCCGCGGTGAGACCCGTCAGGGCGGCTGTCGGTATCGACGCGAATTGCGTCGTCGAGAACGAGAGAACCTCGTCCAGTGTTAGACCCGAAACCTGGGCGGCGGTCAGCCCTTTGATCTGCATCGTCGATAGCGAACCGATCACGGTTGATCCAAAAGCCGCCAGCGCCGTTGAGTTGAGCCTTGATAATTGGGCGGCGGTAAAACCTGAAACCTGTGTTCCCGTGAACGCCGCCGATTGTGTTGCCGAAAGTGCGCCGAACTGCGTCGAGGTCAGGCCAGAAATCTGGGTGGTCGAAAGCGCGGCCACCCGCGCTGTGGTCAAGGCGCCAATTGCTGAGGTGCTCAGCGCCGCAAGTTGCGTCGCTTTCATCGCGGCCAGCTGATCCGCAGACAACGCTGCCACCCCAGAGGCGGAGAACCCGGCCGCCTGCGTCGACGAGAACCCTGAAAGCTGCGTCGCGCTGAACGCCGGGAGCTGCGTCACTGTCAAACCCGTGATCTGGCTGGATGTCAGGCCGTCGAGCTGCGTCGTCGACAGGCCGGCAATGTCGTCAGCCTCAAGGCCTGCAATTGCTGTAGGCGTGAAGCTCGCAATCTGCGTCGCCATCATGCCGCCCACCTGTTCTGGCGACAACGTGGCGACCTGGGTGACGGAGAGCGCCGCGACCTGCGTCGCCGACAGCGCACCGACCTGCGCAATCGCCAGAGCGCCGATCTGTTCGGTCGACAGGTTCGATACCGCCGTTGCGGACAGACCCTGTACTTGCGTCGGGCTGAGATCCGCGATCTGGAAGATCGTTAAGCCATGGATCTGCGTCGTCGTGAGGCCACCAATTGCCGTCGAACTCAGCGCTTCAAACTGCGAGAGGTCGAGCGACGCAATCTGCGTCGTCGAAAGACCCGCTGCCTGGGCCGCAGAAAGACTGGCCACCTGCGTCGGCGTCAACGCGCCAAGCTGGTCGAGCGTGAACTTGCCGACCGCGGTTGCCGTGAAGCCCCGCACCTGCGTCGTTGTCAGCGCTGAAAGCTGCGTCGTGCCGATGGCGCCAAGCTGGCTATCACTGAACGCGCGGAGCTGGATGCTGGAAATGCCACCCCATTGCGTGGAGGTCAGAGCCGCTAGCGTCGCCGGCTCAAAACCACCGACTGCCGACACCGTGAGCTGCGCAAGCTGTTGCGGCGACAGGACGCCGATCTGATCGGACGAAAGTAGCGTGATGTCCTCAGCGGCAAAGCCACGCACCTGAATGACCGATAGGGACGCCAGTTGTGTCGTCGTGAACGCCGCCACCTGATCCGACGTCAGGCTGGCGATGCCCGAGGAGCTGACGCCCTTCAGTTGCGTCACCGAAAGCTTGGGAATCTGGTCCAGCGACAACGCACCAAGCTGCGTCATCGTGAGCGATGCAATCTGGGTCGAGCTGAGTGCCGCCAACTGGTCCGCTCCCAGACCCGAAAGGTGTGTCGTGCCGATGCCCGCGATCTGCGTCGTCGACAGCGCCAGGATTTGCGAGGCGCCGAGACCCGAGAACTGTACCGCGTCGAAGACGCCGATGTCGGTCGCCGTGAAGCCAAGCAGTTGCGTCGTCGTCAGGCTGCCCAGTTGTGTGCTGGTGAGCACTCGCATTTGGGTGGCGCTCAGGGCGTCAAGTTGCATTGCGCTGAAGCCCGCCAACTGTCCCGTGCCGAAGCCGGCGATGTCCTGCATTTCGAAGCCGGCGATCGCCGCAGCTGTGACGCGGGACAGCTGCGTGGCGGAAAGACTCGCCACCTGCGCGTCGGTGAGCGAGGTAATCTGCGTCGATGTCAGGCCGCGAAGCTGCGTCGAGCTCATCGCGGACAGCTGTGTGGCCGAAACCGCGCCAAGCTGATCCGAAGAAAGCCCCGAAAGGCTGGCCGCCGAAAGACTGCTGATTTGCGTCACCGTCAGCGCCGACATCTGCGTCGGCATCAACGCGCCGACCTGTGCGGCGCTGAACGCACCCATGGCTGTCGCCGACAGGCTGCCAAGCTGCGCCTCCGATAGGCCGACAATCTGTGAGCTCGTCAGGCCCTTGATCTGCATCGGCGTGAGGGCAGCGACCTGCGCATCGGACAGCGCACCGACCTGCGTGGCGGAGAATGCGGAGACGGCGGCCGCACTCAGGGCCACGACCTGCGTCGACGACAGGCTCGCAACTTGCGAAGATGACAGGGCCACAATCTGCGTGCGACTGAAGCCGCCAATTCCCCCACTGCTCAACGCAGCGAACTGCTCAGACGACAGGCCAGACACCTGATCTGCGCTCAGGGCTGCGGTCTGACCGGCGGTCAGCGCCGCGACCTGCGTCGCCGCAAAATTCGAGAATTGCGATGCGCTTAGTTCGCCGAGTTGGAGGCGGGTGAGCGCCTTGACCTGCATGTCGCCCAATGCATCGACCTGGCTTGTCGAAAGGGCGTTAAGCTGGTCGCCGCTGAGGGCGCCAACCACCTGCGGCAACAAGACAGAGACCTGCGCCGGGCTGAGCGCCGCGATCTGTGTCGTCGAGAAACCCGATACCTGCTTGGCCGACAGCGCAGCGATGTTGATATTCGACATTGCGCCGAGCTGTGACGCGGTGAAGCCGCTGATCTGCGTCGGCGCGAGGGACTTCAGTTGCATCGGCGTGAGGCTCGCCGCCTGGGTAGTGGAAAGCGACTCGATTTTCTCACGCGACACGAGGCGCAGCTGCGCAACACCCAGTGCGCCCACCTGCCCCGAAGACAGCGCACCGATCTGGTCGCGTGACAGCGAAGACACCTGCAGTGGCGTGAGCCCTGCGATCTGCGCGTTGGTGAAGCTGCGAATCTGCGTCGTCGAGAGCGAGGCGAACTGCGTCGTGGTCAGCGCACCAAGCTGCGCCGGGGCTAGCGTCTTGAGCTGCGTCGCAGTGAGACGCGGCAGCTGGTCAATCGTGAGCGAGGCGAGCTGGCTTGCGCCGAGCGCGTTGAGTTGGGTTGCGCCAAAGCCAGCGAGGGTCGTTTCGTCGAGCGACTGGACCTGCGTGGTCGTAAGCGCGCGCACTTGCGTTGCCTGCAGCGCGGCGATCTTCGAAGACGACAGCGCGTCCCACTGGGTCGTGCTGAAAGCCGCGATGGTTGCGCCTGACAGACCGCGCAGCTGGGCGACCGAGAGCGCGCCGACCTGCGTCGCTGAGAGCGCCTGTACCTGGGGCAAGGTCAGCGAGCCAAGCGCCGTCGCCGGTAGGCCAGAGAGCTGCGTCGTCGCAAGGGTCGCGATCTGCGTCGTGCTGAACGCGCGCACCTGTGCTGGGGTCAGCGCGCCCATCTGCGCGCCCGACAGCGCGCCGAGTTGGGTTGCGCTCAGGGCGCTCAGGTCTTGCGGCGTCAGCCCGCGCAGCTGTGTGACGGCCAGGGCAGACACCTGCGTCGCTGACAGGACAGCGAGCTGAGTTGCCCCCAGCGCGGTGATGTCCGCCGCGGTGACGCCGCGGAGCTGCGTCGCGGAGAGAACAGCGATGTCTTCGGGATCGAGCGCTGCAAACTGCGAAGCGCTGAAGGCCAGCAGTTGTGCCGCGCTGAAGGCGATTTGCGAGGGGGCCAGCGCCGCTATCTGTGCGCGGCTCAGCGAGATCACCTGCTTGGTCGACAGCTGCGACAACTGGGTTGAGGATAAGCCCGAAATGCCGGTGGTCGTGAAAGCTGCAACCTGGGTATTCGCAAGTGCCGTGATATCCGCGCGCGTCAGCGACTGGATCGTCTCACGTGACAGGTTCGCGATCTGCGCGGCGCTGTAAGAGGCGATGAAAGACACCATGCCGCCGTCTGCTTTCCCTGCCGGCGGTCCAATGTGGCGCCACTCTGGATGCGCGCCTGCGCGCGCACACGCGAGACCCACGCAACATCCGGGCCACGAAGTTAACCAACGAATGCCTTGTATTCGTAGTGACTTGGCTTGCTGCGCGCTGCTCCGACCCGGCAGTTCTTGCCGCAAGGCAAGCATTGTCGTGGAACCCGCTGCCGCTTTCGTGCAGTTTGCGGTCGTCTCGCTGGAGTTTTCGGGTTGAAGATTGCGTCCGTATCCGACTACCGCGAGGCCGCGCGAGGCCGCCTGCCGCGCTTCCTGTTCGAGTATATCGACGGCGGTTCCTATGATGAGGTCACACTCCGCCGGAACAGCGCAGATCTTCAGGCGATCGCCCTGCGCCAGCGCGTCATGCGCGATGTCTCAAATCTCGATCTCGGCGCCGACTTGTTCGGCACACGACAGTCCCTCCCTCTGGCCCTCGCACCTATCGGTCTGGCTGGCATGATGGCCCGGCGCGGTGAGGTTCAGGCGGCAAGAGCAGCGCAGAAGGCGGGCATCCCCTTCACGCTATCGACAGTTTCCGCCTGCAGCCTTTCCGAAGTGACGCGCGCGGTTGGCGCGCCTGTCTGGTTCCAGCTCTACATGATCCGCGACCGCGCTTTCATGGCCGACCTTCTCGCGCAGGCGCGCGCCGCTCAGTGTCCCGTTTTGGTTTTCACTGTCGACATGCCCGTACCCGGTTCGCGCTACCGCGATGTGCGCTCGGGGCTCGCAGGTGCGAGCGGCATGGCAGGTGATCTACGCCGCATCGGACAGGCGATGCGGCGGCCTGGATGGGCGTGGGATGTCGGGATCAATGGCCGCCCCCACCATCTCGGCAACATCGCGCCGGTTCTCAACGGAAAAACAGGGCTCGAGGACTTCTTCCGCTGGATGCGCGACAATTTCGATCCTGCCATCACATGGTCGGACCTTGCCTGGGTCCGTAGCCAGTGGCCGGGCCCGATCGTCGTCAAAGGCGTACTCGACCCTGAGGACGCCCGCGAAGCCGTCCGCCAGGGCGCAGATGGCGTGATCGTCTCCAACCATGGTGGCCGCCAGCTCGACGGCGCTCTTTCCACCGCCCGCGCCCTGCCCGCCATCGCCGACGCTGTCGGAGCGGACACCGTTGTTCTTGCCGATGGCGGCGTCCGGTCCGGGCTCGATGTGGTGCGGTTGATGGCGCTGGGGGCCAAGGGTGTCTTGCTGGGTCGGGCCTGGATCTATGCCCTGGCGGCGCGTGGCGAAGCCGGTGTCTCGCACGCCATCGATCTCATTGCCGCTGAAATGAGGGTGGCGATGGCGCTGACAGGCGTCCGCAACCTTTCGGAGATCACCCGGGACATCCTTGCCGACCTTCAGAATGGCCCGTCGGGGGGTTAATTTCGGGGCGCGCAGAATCCTGCCGGATTCGCGTCATCGGCGTTTGACAGGGTGGGGCCCTCACGTCTATATGCCCGCTTCCTGCCCGCAGCCCCCTGTGGGTGGCTAGCTATTTGGTCGCAAGACCCCCTGAAAACAAACGAGAATTCCGATGTTCGCAGTCATCAAGACGGGCGGGAAACAATACCGGGTCACTGGCGGCCAGGAAATCACCGTCGAGAA
>CANJXY010000066.1 GCA_947478925.1 Hyphomonadaceae bacterium
CGCTCGACATCTTCGACCTTGAGGCCATCGCGCGCCGCAACATTCCGCCCGCGCACTGGGGATATCTGGCGGCCGGCGTCGACGGCGAGGACACGCTCCGGGCAAACCGCGAGGCCTTCTCGCGCTATCAGCTGCACACGAAGCGGTTCGTCGATCTCAGCAAGATGGGCATGAACCTCGATCTCTTTGGGACCACCTACAAGAGCCCGATCTTCCTCAGCCCGCTTGGCGCGCAGCGTGCGTTCAACCCCGAAGGCGAGATCGCTAGCGCCAGGGCGGCAGCCAGCCGTGGTCAGCTGCAGATCCTCTCGACCGTGTCATCGATCGGCATTGAAGACGTGATCGCAGCGCGCGGCGCGCCGGTCTGGTATCAACTCTACACGACCAACAACTGGGGCATCACGGTAAAGCTCGTGAAGCGCGCCGAAGCCGCTGGATGTCCGGTGGTTGCGGTGACAGTGGATTTGCCCGCAGGAAGGAACATCGAATCCGCCACCCGCTGGGCGCGGACCGACACCCGCACGTGCTCGACCTGTCATGGGGCAGGTGGACCCGACCCACGCGTGCGGCCCATGTTCAGCGGTAACGATATGACCGGGGTCGCGCTGAATTCGCCGTCGCTGACCTGGGACTTCATCAAGCGTCTGAAAGACGTCACCAAGATGAAGGTCCTCATCAAAGGTCTGGAGTCGCGAGAGGACGCGGAGCTTGCGGTCCAGCACGGCGCCGACGGCATCATCGTTTCCAACCATGGCGGGCGGGCGACGGAAACGGGTCGCGGCACGCTCGAGGCGCTGCCCGAAGTGATCGCGGCTGTGCGAGGCCGTGTCCCGGTTCTCGTCGATGGCGGTGTCCGGCGGGGAACGGATGTGCTCAAGGCCCTGGCGCTCGGCGCCACGGCTGTCGGCATTGGCCGCCCCTATGTCTGGGGCCTTGGCGCTTTTGGTCAGCCTGGTGTCGAGCGCGTGCTCGACATCCTGAACAATGAGCTGAGGCTGGCGATGGCGGGCGTTGGCGCGCGGTCCCTGCATGAGATCACCAAGGCGTCGATCATCCGCAAGGCGTAACGCATCTACGGAAAGAACAACGCCCGCAAAGGAAACCTGCCGAACGTCAGACCGACCAGCACGGCAAGCGCAAGAAGATAGTAAGCCGCAATGTTGTTCAGAGGTTTGTCGGCAAGTGCGAGCCACATCGGCAGTGTTAGAAGCATGAAGCAGAGCGCCGTCCCGCCAACAAGGACAGCGGGGTGCATCTGCGCGAAAGCCGTCGCGTAGTGCACAGAGGCGAGCGTCGCGAGTGCGACGCCAACAAGAACCTTCGTTGTGGTGAAATCTTTCCGGGAAATCATGCAATCCCCCTTTCAATATGCGCCATGGACTGCAGCGCATAACCAAAATGTAGGAATGCGCTCGGATGGCGGCAAGGGCGCGGCCCATCACAACCTGGATCCTGACGTATGTCGGGAAGTGCGTCTGACGAAACTACCTGACAGGACGCAGACCACCCACACCCCTCAGCCCCGCGCCGCAGGGGCGCTTCCGCACGCCTGCGTGAGCCCCACTTGCCCAGACCCCCCGCTTCCGCTTTAGCTCGCATTCAAGAGCGGAGAACGATCCGCCGTCACGGGAGAGAATCATGCGCGCGACTATCGCTGCCGCCACACTTGCTGTTGCCCTGATGTCCGGCTGCGCCAGCGCGCCGCCAATGCTCACACTTCAACCCTTGCCGGCGATTGACGTCGCCCACGCCGATTTCGCCAACCCGTCGCTCTGGCTCTGCCGTCCGGGGCTTGCCGACGACAAGTGCAAGGTGAATCTCGATGCGACGATCATCGATACGGCTGGCAAGACGAAGCTCGAAAAATTCACGCCCGCCTCCGATGCGAAGGTCGATTGCTTCTTTGTCTACCCCACAGTCTCCACCGATCCGGGTTGGTCCTCCGACTGGACGGTCGACAAGATGGAGATCGACGACGTCAAGCTTCAGTTCGCACGTTTCAGCTCGGTCTGCCGCCAGTTCGCGCCGATCTATCGTCAGACCACGCTCACCGCGCTCCGCGTCGCCAGCGGCGGCGCGCCGCCTTCGGGCGAGCGTCTCCCGCAAGGCGTCGGCGGTTACGCTGACGTCGTCGACGCGTGGAACTGGTACATGGCCAATGAGAACAATGGGCGCGGCGTCATGCTCATCGGACACAGCCAGGGCGCTGGCGTCATCTCGCGGCTCATTGCAAATGAGATCGAAGGCAAGCCGGCGCAGAAGCAGTTCATCTCCGCGATGATCCTTGGCTCCGCCGTCATGATCCAGCCGGGCAAGCTCACCGGCGGCACGTTCAAGTCGATCCCGCTCTGCACCGCTGAAGACCAGACCGGCTGCGTCATCACCTACGCCTCCTTCCGCGACACGCTCCCGCCGCCGGCGACGTCTCGCTTCGGCAAGGCTGCGAACGGCAATGTCGCTGCGTGCACCAACCCGTCGAACCTCGCGAGCGGGAAGGGGACGCCGGAGTCCTACTTCCTTGCCAGCGGCTTCCTCAACGGTTCGGGCGGCGCGACCCAGCCCGCCTGGGCCAAGCCTGCGCCCACGATCACCACGCCGTTCGTCAAGACGCCGGGTCTCGTCTCGACCCAGTGCAAGACCAGCGGTGAGTTCACTTTCCTCGAGATGCACGTGAATGCCGATCCGGCCGACGCGCGCACCGACGAATTGGCCGGCGAAGTCCAGCGCGCTACCGGTCCGGATCTGAACTGGGGCCTCCACCTGATCGATGTCGACCACTCCATGGGCGACCTCGTCCGGATCGCCGGCAAGCAGTCCACCGCCTATCTGAAGGCCCACTAGACAGGAGCGTACTTGCGTCTCGCTCGCAGGTGACGATGAAAAACATATTCAAGACAGTGGGTTATGAATCATCGTCTCGCCCCGGGTGCGGCTAAATGCATGGCATAGTCGCTGCAATGGGCCTGCTAGAACCGTTGCTGCGATGCGGAAGAAGGCATAAGCCCGCCGCCCGCCAGCATGGTCTTTCCGTTGGGAAGGCTGCGTTGTGAACCTTTCAGAAGCGGATGCGTAGTATTACTCGTACGTAATGCCGACGCAGAAGCGTTGATGGTGGATTTGAATGCCGAACAAATGTGATGGCGTCGCCAAGCTGAAAAAGCTCGAGCAACGTCTGGACCGCCGGTTCTCCCTGTTCGGCGTGCAGTTCGGCACCGACGCGATCGTGGGGCTTGTCCCAGTCCTGGGGGACATCCTCACGTCGGCTACCGGCCTCTACATCATCCATCAGTCGAGCAGGCTGGGCGCGTCGAAACTGGCAATCACCCGGATGCTCATCAACTGGGGCATCGACTTCGCTGTCGGTCTGATCCCGGTCGTGGGCGACATCTTCGACATCGCGTTCAAGTCCAACACCAAGAACGTAAAGCTGTTGATCGCCGACCTCGAGGCCCGCGCCGTTGAGCTTCGCGAAGTGAACCGCGAACAGCGCCTGGCCGCAGCCGCCTAGGTCTTCGCTTTCAAAACCGCCACGTCGTCACACAGCTGTTTCAGCTGCGCACTGATGACATCCGTGCGCGCAAGGATGTCGCGTTCGCGCAGGGCATCCAGCTTGTCGTGAAGCAGCATGATCTCCAGCTCAGCACGCAGGTTCACGATGTAGTCGTGCTCTGCCGCGGCGCGGTCGATCGCGCCTTGCCGGTTCTGGCTCATCATGATGACCGGCGCCTGGAGCGCAGCGACCATCGAGAGCATGAGGTTGAGGAAGATAAAGGGATAGGGATCAAATGCGCGCGCCGCGAGTGCGATGTTTCCGCTGACCCAGATGACCAGGACGATGCCGAAGGAGATGATAAAGCCCCATGACCCCCCGACCCGGGCGACATTGTCGGCCAGCCTTTCCCAGCCGTCCCGCTCGTCGACCTTTGCCAGCGGACCAAGCCCGCTGGGCTTCTGGTCGGCGATCAGGTCGATCACGCTTTTCTTCTGCTGGCTCAGTTCGTCATAAGGCGCGTTCAGAAGGTCGCGCGCGAGCTGTTCCCTGATGTCGGTCATTGAGCTCTCTCCAGCTGCGTTGTGCTGTCGTAACACGGCACAAAAGCGAAAGGGCGGATCTTGCGATCCGCCCTCTCTTGTGTTGGTCAGCCCGGTTTTGGCAGCGCTTAGGCGGCTTTTTCCGCCAGCGCCGCTGCCACACGGGGATCGGGATCACGCAGGACATAGCCCCGGCCCCAGACTGTTTCGATGAAGTGATCGCCACCCGTCGACTGAGCCAGCTTCTTGCGAAGCTTGCAGATGAAGACGTCGATGATCTTGAGTTCAGGCTCGTCCATTCCACCGTAGAGGTGGTTGAGGAACATTTCCTTGGTGAGCGTCGTGCCCTTGCGAAGGGAAAGCAGCTCGAACATCTGGTATTCTTTGCCGGTGAGGTGAACGCGGTTGTTGTTCACTTCGACCGTTTTGGCATCGAGGTTCACGACGATATCGCCAGTCCGGATCACGCTCTCGGCGTGGCCTTTGGAACGACGAACGATCGCGGTGATACGTGCGATAAGCTCGTCCTTGTTGAACGGCTTGGTGAGATAGTCGTCGGCGCCGTAGCCGAGCGTTTTCACTTTCGCTTCGATATCGGGGTTGGCCGAAAGGATCAGCACAGGCGTGTTCACACGCGACATGCGGAGCTGCTTCAGCACTTCGTATCCGGAGATATCGGGCAAGCCGAGATCCAGGATGATGAGGTCGTACTCATAGACCTTGCCGAGGTCGACACCGTCTTCCCCGAGGTCCGTGGTGAAGATGTTGAAGCCAGCGGCCTTGAGCATCAATTCGATGCTGCGAGCGACCTGCTCGTCATCCTCAATTAGAAGCACCCGCATTGCGTATCTCCCGAATCGCGGTTGCCTTGCGGCGGTATTAACCCTCGCATTTAGGCGTCGAAATAGTTAACGGAAAGTGTGTGCCCGGCCGGACAGATTCATGAACGTTACCGTGATTCCATGGTGATGAAAGAGTCAAAATTGGCCCAATCGGAAGGGATTTGTTTGGTTAACGGGTCCGAAACCGGATCTGAGGCCAGATGACTTTTCTGAGGGCCACAGGCCGGGATTAACGACGGGCGTAAAAATGCTGGCCTCGGCCATCCGGGACATCAAGGCGCTCGAACCCCGCCAGTATGAGGGCAGGGTTACCGCCCTCGAAGGACTCCGCATCGAGGCGGCAGGTCCCCAACAGGCGCTTCGTCTGGGGGCGGCCGTTCGTTTCGGCGCCGAGAATGGTCCGCGCGGCGAACTGGTCGGGTTCGAGGGCGACAGGGCGATCCTTCTCGCTTGCGATCCGCTCGACGGCCTCGGGCCGGGTGCGCCGGTCTATTTCACGTCAGGCATGGATACCGTGCGCCCCAGCGAAGCCTGGCTCGGCCGCGTGCTCGATGCCTTCGCCGAACCGCTGGACGGGAAGGGGCCGCTGTCCCAGGGCATCCGGCCGCGCCTGGTTCGCTCGATCCCGCCGAATGCGCAGGCGCGCGCGCGCGTCGACCAGAAGATGGCGCTCGGCGTCAAAGCCATCGACGTGTTTGCGCCGTGTGCACGCGGCCAGCGTCTCGGCGTATTCGCAGGCTCGGGTGTCGGAAAATCGACAATCATGTCGATGCTGGCGCGCGGCGCTGATGCGGACATCATCGTCATCGGCCTGATCGGCGAACGTGGCCGCGAAGTCCGTGAATTCATCGAGGATACGCTGGGCGAAGATGGGCTCGCCAAGTCCGTCATCGTTACTGCCACCTCGGACGAAGCCGCCCCGCGCCGTCGTCGCGCGGCCTGGTTGACCATGGCCGTGGCCGAGCACTTCCGCGACGAGGGCAAGCAGGTCGTCTGCTTCCTCGACAGCGTCACGCGGTTTGCGATGGCCCAGCGCGAGATCGGTCTTGCCGCCGGCGAGCCACCAACGACGCGTGGCTATACGCCTTCGGTGTTTGCCGAGCTGCCAAAACTGCTGGAGCGGGCGGGGCCGGGCCTGACTGTTGCCGAAGGTGAAGCACAAGGCCAGATCACAGGCCTCTTCACCGTGCTGGTGGATGGCGACGACCATAACGAACCTGTCGCCGATGCGGTACGCGCCATTCTCGATGGGCACATCACGCTGTCGCGTCAGATCGCCGAGCGCGGACGTTTCCCGGCTGTCGATGTGCTGAAGTCGATCTCGCGCCTCCAGAACCAGCTCCAGACCCCGCAGGAAAAAGCCATCGCTATCCGAGCGCGGCGCCTGATCTCGCTCTATTCCAACATGGAAGAACTCGTTCGCATCGGCGCTTACGCCAAGGGCGCTGATGCGGAAGTCGACGAAGCCGTGCGTCTCTGGCCGCTGATCGAGACGTTCCTCTCGCAGGATGTGCACGACGTCTCCAATCCGGAGGAGGCGTTCACCGCGCTCGCCAACATACTCTTGCCGGCAGCGCCGGTTGCGCAGGCCGGCGTCGCCCGGAAAGCTGTTAGATGAAATCGCTCCAGACACTTCTCAAGGTTGCGCAGCGCAAGCTCGACGAGCTCGGCGTGGAGGCGGCGCGTATCGGACAGGAAGTCAGTGAGCTCGAAGCGCGTGAAGCATCCGTGCGCGCGCGCGAAGCCGCCGAGCTCGTCAACGCCGAGAGCAACGCCATGTTCGCCTCCATGTTGCCGGCCTATCGCATGCGGGTGAAGACCCAGATCGCGGAGATCCGCGCCCAGGCCTCCGTCAAGGAAGTTGCACTGAAAGACGTACGCAAACGCCTCTCGGACGCCTATATCGAGAAGTCAAAATTCGAGCAGCTGATCGAACAGGGCCGGATCCGCGAGACCAATGAGCGCGCCGCAATCGAGCAGGCGCAGCTTGATGAAGTCGCGATCAACCGCGCCGGCGGGCAGGGCAGGTAGGCCTACTGGTCTTCCCACGCGTCATTGCGATCGGCGCGAGGAGCGCCGACTTGGTCTTCCGGCATTTCATAGGCGCTGACATCCACTCCCAGGCGCTTCAACGCCTTGAGTGCGCCGTTGTCCTGCGTTGCCTTGAGAGCTTCCATGTAAAGCGCCTTGGCGCGTTCCAGGTCCGCCGGTCCACCTTTTCCCGCTTCAAGCAGTTCTGCGAGGCCGACGCGCAGACTGGAAGCCTCATAGGTAGCGTCAAGCCCAGCGTCGCCGCCAAACTCCTGAGCGATCTCGTTCGATGCGCCGCCGCTGTCAGCGGGCGTCGTTGATGTTGCCGCGACCGTGATCTCAAGCAGTCTACGAAGCGCGACGGGATCGCCCGCCGAGGTGCTCAGCGCATCTTCCAGCAGGTCGACAATGTGCATCATGGATTCCAGCGTGGTATGTGCGGCCACGCCCTTCAACAGGCGCGTGCCCTCCGCAATCTCCGCAGGCGTCGCCAGCAGGCGCGCAGCCGATCCCTGCAATTGCTGTGATGCGCCCTGATCGATCAGGAAGCCGCCGAGTGCGAAAGCCGCATCCTTGTTCGTTGCGGCTTCCCTGCGCAGCCAGGCCAGCGCGTCGATCTTCTCGAACAGCGAGCCCTGATGCAGGCGGCGCGTCTGCAGGAAGAACTGTGCGATCGGTAGGTCGCTGATGCCTAGACTGCTGATGTCATTGGCGCTGCCAATCACCTTGAACAAGGTTGCTTCAGCATTCCCTTCGTCCGACAGATCGCGGACCAGATCGGAGAATGCGCTCGGGTCTGCAAGATCAGGTGGCGCGCCCGTCGCCAGCATGTGCGAGCGCTCGATCATATGGCCAGGCGCGAGGATCCAGTGGAGGAAGTTCGCTGTATAGGCTTTGGCGTCGCCACCCGCCGCCAGGTGCGGCATGTCGGCGGTGAGTTCTTCGTCCGTGATCAGGCTGAACGTCTCGGACGTCGGTGCGACAGCCTGTGGCTGCGACGGCCCACCGGGCGGCAGGCCGAGCGATGCGCAGGCGCCAAGCGCCAGCGCCGAAATTCCAGCAATGAGAGAGTGTCTCAAGTGACGTCCCCACGAACGCGTCTCGATCGCTTGCGCATACGTGACGCCTTTGCGTGCGCAAAGTCCAGATATGGCAAGGACCAGGCGCTGCGGCGTCTGGTCCCTGCAAACCGTGTCGAGTCAGGTGATCAGGCCGACTTGGCTTCAACCATGCCTTCGGCGCCGCCACGGATGAGGGCTTCGGCAATCTGCTGTGCGTCGAGAGCGGCCTGCGCCTGCGGGTCGATCGAAACGATCGTCCGTTGCTGGCGGATCGCCTCACGGACCTTGAGATCGCGCAAGATGATACCGGCGAGGGGTGGGCGGAAGCCGAGGAAGGTCTGCGAGGCGCGCGCCAGCGCTTCGTAGGTGCGGCGACCTGCGACGCGGGTATCGGCCATGTTCACGGCAATCCACGGCTGGACCGACGGGGCATATCCACGCAGTACCTTGATGAAGGCGTAGGCATCCGTCATCGAGGTCGGCTCGTCGTTGGCGACGATCACGCAGCGATCGCACGCGCGGGCAAGGCGCATAACGTTATCTTCGATACCGGCGCCGAGATCGACCAGCACAGTGTCATATTGCAGGGCGAGGGCTGTCAGCGAGGCGGCGAGGCGCGAGGCCTCTTCCGCCGGCAGGCCGGCGAGGGCGCCAGAGCCGGAGCGGCCGGGCAGCACGTCAAATCCGATTTCAGAGCCTGCGCCGCCATTTACCTTGCAGACCGCATCCTCGAGTTCGACCCAGCCTGCGATCACCGCGGCGAGGTCGGTTTCAGGTGCGATGCCGAGCTGGACGTCGACGTTGGCCAGGCCAAGGTCGCCATCGACCAGCAGCGTCCGGCGGCCCATCTTGGCGAAGCAGGCAGCGAGCGTGGTGGAGAGCCAGGTCTTTCCGACCCCACCCTTGCCCGAAGCAACGCAGATGACGGAAGCGGGCGCGACGCGTGAGCGACTGCCGCCTTTTCCTTCCGATTTTTTCGAACCGAAGTTCATCATCACGCGGCTCCCTTGAGCTGGTCCGCTTCCGCAATCGAGGCGCCGGTCAGGAACAACCGGGCGATTCTCTCAGACGAAGCAGGCGCCAGTCCGCAACGAGCATTTGACGTCATACCTAGTGAAGCGATGCTTAACCGCGCGGAAGAAATTGCTGCGATTGCACCCCCGCGACGTCGGACCGCATCTATTTTGGTAAGAATTACGCGCCGGCAGCCAGCCTGGGCGAACGCCCGCGCATTGTCCTCAATTTCCATGGGGTGTCCGTCGGCCCCAAGTACGAGGATTGGCTCTACATTCATATAGGAAATCAAATCGCTGCATCTCTTCATGTCCGACTCGTCGAGCGGGTTAAATGAGGGGCAATCGATGACAAGTTTTTGACCGCGATCATCTGCTTCGCGCACCAAACGCATTAAGTGATCGGGCGAAAGCGCGGAGGTTACCGAAACCTTAAGCGTTAAGGCCGCCAGACGCGCCGTCTGACCGGAAGCGTCGAAATCTGCGGCAACCGGGTCGAGCGGGTTCTTCTTGTCTGAGAGGAAGCGCGCGATCTTGGCGACGGCCGTGGTCTTGCCCGAGCTGGGTGATCCAACCAGCAGAAGCGATTGCTGTGGATGCGGGTTGAGCGGATTGAATGTCAGAACGCCTTCGATACCGACAGCGAGGGAGTTGACCGCTTCCATGCCGGCGCCGAGGCGGCTACCCGCTTCCGACACCATATGGACAAAGCCGTCCGGCGCGCCATGCCAGCGCAGGGTAGAGGCGAGCGTGGAACGCGTCTCGTCATAGACAGGACGGGGCTCCGCGAATTTCGGGGCGGCGAACTTCTGACCGAAATTGCGCTCGATGGCGGCACGGATTTCCACCCGGCCATCTTCATCGCGTGTTGAGAGGATGACGGCGTCTGAGCCCATCTCGGCCCGGACCATCGCCATGGCCTCTTCTTCGGTTCGGCCCACGAACATCTTCATCTTCATGGTGGGGCTCCTTGTCTCTCTGACTCTTCACTCAAGTCCCGCGGCCGGGGCCGCAGGGCGCTCTACACAGCGCCGGCTGACCGCAGCCGCGCTTTGGGATGGATTTCGTTCTGCGACATCACGATGGTCTGCGGCCGGAATCTTTCGACCAGTGACCGCACATAGGGGCGCACTGCCGAGGACGTCAGCAGCACTGGACTGTCGCCCATCTGGCTGGCGCGCTCGAAGGCGTTACGAAGGTCGCCGACGAACTGGTGCAGGCGTGAGGGCTCCAGCGCGAGCTGGCGGTCCGCACCCTGCCCGACGAGCGCTTCGGCGAACGCCTGCTCCCAGTTCGGTGACAGCGCGACGATGGGTAGTGCGCCTGAAGCGTCGAGGTGTGCGTTGCAGAGTTGACGCGCGAGACGCGTGCGAACGTGTTCGGTGACACTCAGCAGGTCGGTGGAAGCCGACGTAGCTTCGGCGATAGCTTCGAGGATGGAGCCGAAGTCGCGTACCGAAATGCGTTCGCGCAGCAGGTTCTGCAGCACACGCTGGATCCCCGAAATCGTAATCTGTCCCGGCGTGATGTCGTTGACCAGCGCGCCCTGTGCCTTCGGCAGGTCTTCGATAAGTTGCTTGACCGAGGCGAAGGTCAGCAGTTCAGCCATGTTCTCTTTCACCAGTTCGGTGAAGTGTGTGGTGAGAACAGTCGCGGCGTCGACCACGGTGTAGCCCTGGATCGCCGCGTTCTCCTTCATCGTGTCGTCGATCCAGACAGCGGGCAGGCCGAACACGGGCTCGTTGATCTTTTCGCCGGGGATCGGCGGCGCAGAGCCTGAAGCGTCCATCGCAAGGTTGAATTGCGGACGCAGCCTGCCTTTGCCAGCGACCACTTCCTTGATCAGGATGCGGTACTCTTCCGATTGCAGTTCAAGATTGTCGATGATCCGGACCTGCGGAACGACGAAGCCGAATTCGGTCGCTATCTGGCGGCGTACAGCCTTGACTTGGTCGGTGAGTTTCCGGCCCGACGTTTCATTGATGAAGCCGAGAAGCCCGAAGCCAAGTTCGATCTTGATATCATCGATCGCCAGGGATTCCTGGATAGGCGCCTCGGGGATCGGCTTGGCCCGCTGCGCCGCAACCGCCTCGGCCGCGATCTCTTCTTCTTTGCGGCCCTGCTTCTGGAAGCCACGATAGGCGCCATAACCGGCGGCGCCAGCGAGCCCGAAAAACGGAATCATCGGCATGCCGGGCAAAACGCCCGCGAGAGCGGCCATGACAGCTGCCATTGCGAGGCCCTGCGGATTCGTGAACAGCTGGATGCCGATTGCCTTGTCAGCCGCGCCATCGACGCCAGCTTTTGACACCAGCATGCCGGCCGCGACCGAGACGATCAGAGCGGGGATTTGCGAGACAATGCCGTCGCCGACCGTCAATAGAGTGTAGGAATTGGCGGCCTGTTCGAAGGTGATGCCTTCCTGCGCCACGCCGATGATCATACCGCCGATCACGTTGATGAACGTGATCAGGATGCCCGCCATGGCATCGCCGCGCACGAACTTGCTCGCGCCGTCCATGGCTCCGAAGAAGTTGCTCTCGCCTTCAAGTTCCTTGCGACGTCTGCGGGCTTCGTCCTCGTTTATGATGCCAGCCGACAGATCGGCGTCGATCGCCATCTGCTTGCCAGGCATAGCGTCAAGGTTGAAGCGCGCGGCGACTTCCGCGATGCGGCCCGAACCCTTGGTGACCACGACAAAGTTCACGATGATCAGGATAATGAAGACGACGACGCCGATAACGAAATTGCCCTGCATCACGAAGCCGCCGAAGGCCTGAATGATGTTGCCGGCGGCCTGCGGACCTTCATGGCCGTGGGCGAGGATGAGGCGGGTGGTGGCGATGTTCAGGGCAAGCCGCAGAAGAGTCGCGAGCAGAAGCACCGTCGGGAAGGCCGAGAATTCGAGCGGCTTCTGGATCAGCAGCGCTGTCATCAGGATAAGAACCGACAACGTGATCGAGATCGCGAGAAGGAAATCGAGGAGGAAAGGCGGAATGGGGATGATGAGCATCATCACCAGCGCCATCACGCCCAACCCGAGTGCATACTCGCCGCGCACGAACAGTTTCGTCAGCGCGTTCCAGTCAAATCCGCCCGAGACGGCGGTTACGGTTCCTGCCTGAGCCATCTACTTAACCTGCCGCCCGGACTTCGCCCGGAGCGGCGACTTCGACGCCGGCATCCTGATAGGCGCGTAGCTTGTTGCGCAACGTCCGGATCGAGATGCCGAGAATGTTGGCGGCGTGCGTGCGGTTGCCGAGGCAATGATCGAGCGTCGAGAGGATCAAGTCCTGCTCGACAGCGGCCACGGTCTGGCCCACCCGCATGGTCGCGCCTTTGATGACGGCCTCGGCGGCGTTGACCGCGCGCTCCGCGGTTGCATCGAGGACGTTAGCCTGCACCGGGCGACCGTCCGGGGTACGCAGGTCATCGACGGAGATGTCCGCGCCATGGGCGAGGATCACCGCGCGGTGCATAGCGTTCTCGAGTTCGCGTACGTTGCCGAGCCAGGCTGCGCACTGGATGCGCTCGCGTGCCTCTTCGGAGAGGCGGCGTGCGAAGCCGTTCGCGGTCGCGTATTTCTCCACGAAGTAGTCGGCCAGCGCCTGCAAGTCGCGCGGGCGCTCGCGCAGCGGCGGGATGTGGAGGTTCATCACGTTCAGGCGATAGAGAAGGTCCTTCCGGAACTCGCCGCGAATGACTGCCTCTTGCAGGATGCGGTTCGACGTCGCGATGATGCGAATGTTGACCGGTACGGGCTTCGCGCCGCCAACGCGATCGATCTCGCGTTCCTGGATCGCGCGCAACAGCTTGGCTTGCAGGCGGATGTCCATTTCGGAGATCTCGTCCAGCAGCAGCGTGCCACCGTCAGCTTCTTCGAACTTGCCGATGCGGCGGGCGACTGCGCCGGTGAAGGCGCCCTTCTCGTGACCGAACAGTTCCGACTCGAGCAGGTTTTCCGGGATGGCTGCGCAATTGACAGAAATGAAGGGCTTGTCTGCGCGCTTGGAGCGACGGTGGACGTAGCGCGCCATAACTTCCTTGCCGACGCCGCTTTCGCCGGTGATCAGGACAGACGCATCCGACGGCGCGATCTGGTCGGCGAGCGCCTTGATCTCCATCATCGCGGAATCCTGGGCGATCAGTGGGCGATCATCGTCCGCCACGGCGGCGAGCACGGCCGCGATCAGCTCGGGGTCGGGGGGGAGGGGGATGAATTCACGCGCGCCAGCGCGGATGGCCGCAGCCGCGGCGTCCGGCGAGACGCCAATGCCGCAGGCGACCACGGGAGCGACAATGCGCTCCTGCTTCATCGCGTTGACGAGGCCCAGGATATTCTCATGGACGTCGATCATCACGATATCGGCCCCGCGGCCGGTGCGGAGCAGGTCCATCGCCATGTCGATGTCATGAGCGTGCAGAACCTTGGCGCCCTTGTCGAAGGCGATCTTGGTGGCGGCCGAGAGCTGGCCCGCGAGATTTCCGATTATCAGAACACGCATGGGGTTTCCTCTAGGCGTCCGAGTTCTTGATGATTTCCGTCATGGTGACGCCGAGGCGATCATCGACGATGACCACTTCACCGCGCGCGACGAGACGCGAGTTCACGTAGATATCGATGGCTTCACCGACGCGACGGTCGAGTTCGAGCACCGAGCCTTCGCCCAGTTCGAGCAGTTTCGAGACTTCCATGGTCGTGCGTCCAATGACGGCCTGGACCGAGACCGGCACATCGAAAACGGGACGCAGGTCAGCGGCGATCTTGTCGCGCATGTCCTCGCCATTCCCAGGCGTGGCCGATTTGTTGGACTTCACTGGGCCGCCACCTTTGGCGAGGTCCGGAAGATTGAGGTCGTTGGTGCTCATGATGTCCTATGCGGCAGAAAACAGGTCGAGCTGCGGGGCGACCGGGTCTTGCAGTCGTGCTGTGATGATGGATTCGATCGCGGCCTCGACGCCTGCGCGGCTGAAACCGGCGGAACCTTCGGCCCACGTCACGCGCCAGTCGCCTGGTTTGGCGCTGGCGTCCTCAACGAACGTAATCGCGCCACCGATGCCCTTTGCGCGCAACTGCTCAAGGCGGCGCTCCATTTCTGGATAAGCCGCGGGGGCGACGCTTACCGTGATGGTTGGCGAAAGCTTGAGCTGTCGGACGACATCGAAAATCGCCTGCGCTGCAGTCTCTTCGCCGTTCTTGTCGAGGGCCGCGCCCGCGATCTTGCGCGCGGCGATCATGGCAAGTTCGGCCGCTTCGGCGCGGAGTTGTTCGGCAACCGCCGAGAGCTGCGCGGCAACAGGAGCAAGGTTCACGACAATGCGGTCGACAGCAGCAAAGCCTCGGGATTCCGCTGCCTGGCGACCCCGGGCCTCGCCCTTGGCCGCCATCTGTTCGGCCTCATCCCGGGAAAAGTACTTTTTCGCGGGGCCGGACAGCACCTCGCCGGTGGGCGTGAATTCTGTAGCAAACTGGAAGGGGGATGGCTGGGTCATCAATAGATCAGCTCGTCCTGGCCGCCGCTCTCGACGAGCATGATCTCGCCCCGATCGGCGAGCGCCTTGGCGACAACAACCATTTCCTGCTGCGCGCCTTCGACATCCTTGAGTTTGACGGGACCCATCGCGGCCATGTCTTCGCGCATCAGTTTCGCGGCTCGCTCGGACATGTTCGACATGAACAGGTTGCGCATCTCGTCGTTTGCGCCCTTGAGTGCGAGGCCCAGCTTATCCTTGTCGACGTTACGCAGAAGCGTCTGGATGCCGCCGGGATCGAGCTTCGAGAGATCCTCAAAGACGAACATGAGCGAGCGGATCTTGTCGGCCGCATCCTTGTTCTTGTCTTCCAGCAGGGACATGAAACGTCCCTCTGTCTGGCGATCGAAACTGTTGAAGATCGAGGCCATCTGCTCGTGGCTGTCGCGCTTGGATGTGCGCGCAAGGTTCGTCATGAACTCCGTGCGCAGGGTCGATTCGATCTTTTCAAGAATATCGCGTTGAACCGGCTCCATGCGCAGCATGCGCTGGATGACTTCAAGTGCGAATTCGGGCGGCAAGGCGGTGAGGACGCGCGCAGAGTGTTCGGTCTTGATCTTGGACAGGATGACCGCGACAGTTTGAGGATATTCATTCTTGAGATAGTTGCCGAGGACCTGCTCGTTCACGTTGGCGAGCTTGTCCCACATGGTGCGGCCGGCCGGGCCGCGTAGCTCCTCCATCAGCGTGTCGACCTTCTCACGCGGCAGGAATTGCAGCAGGAGCTTATGTGTCTGTTCGTAGGAGCCGGTCACCGCGCCCGAACCGGAAAGACGGTTCACGAAGTCCTTGATGAGGTATTCGACCGTTTCGGCGCGTACTGGTCCGAGGCTGGACATGGCGCCGGAGATTTCGCGGAGCTCGTCATCGTCCAGCCTGTCCCAGATCGGCTTGGCTTCTTCCCCGAGCGCCAGCAGCAGAACAGCGGCCTTTTCCGAACCGTGCATACCCGCAACGGCGCCGATCGTTTCGACGATGCGGC
>CANJXY010000067.1 GCA_947478925.1 Hyphomonadaceae bacterium
CGATGTGGGGCGGCTCGATAGAGTTCAAGGTTCCTATGCTCTGGGCGATCGGCTTCATTTTCCTGTTCACCGTTGGTGGTGTGACGGGTGTGGTGCTGGCAAACGCTGGCGTCGACCACTTCCTGCACGACACGTATTATGTCGTGGCGCACTTCCACTACGTGCTCTCGCTGGGCGCCGTGTTCACGCTCTTCTGTGGCTGGTATTACTGGTTCGAGAAGATGTGGGGCGTTAAGTACAATGGCTTCATCGGCGGTCTGCACTTCTGGCTGATGTTCATCGGATCCAATCTGATCTTCTTCCCGCAGCACTTCCTGGGGCTCCAGGGCATGCCGCGACGCTATGTCGATTACGCGCCGCAGTTCCGTGAGTGGCACCATTGGTCGACGATCGGCTACTGGATTGCAGCTGTCGCCACGATCGTGTTCTTCGTCGGTCTGATCGAAGCGATGATCCGTCGTCGCAAGGCTGAAGCGAATCCGTGGGGCGAGGGCGCAACGACCCTGGAGTGGACGCTGTCTTCTCCGCCGCCCTTCCACCAGTACAACGACCTTCCGAGGGTCAGGTAACAGGGCGCAAGCAGCCCGGGCCCCATTCCTGGTACTTAAGAATGGGGCCGGGCTGACGCGCAGCACAAGATGTCCGAAGCGACCATCGCCCCTGTTCCGTCTGTCGCCATTCCGGCGAGCGCGAAGGACTACGTGCTGCTGATGAAGCCGCGCGTGATGTCGCTGGTTGTTTTCACCGCTTTCGTCGGCATCATCACAGCGCCGGTCGCGATGAATCCCTTCGCGTTGATCTGTGCGGTACTTGCGGTCGCGCTCGGATCGGGCGCGGCTGGCGCTCTCAATATGTGGTACGACTCGGACATCGACGCGCTGATGGCGCGCACGGTGTCGCGGCCGGTTCCCGCTGGCATCGTCCGTCGCGAAGATGCGTTCGGCTTCGGCATGATCATGTCGGTCCTGTCGGTGACGCTTATGGCGCTGGCTTCAACGCCCCTGGCCGCAGGGCTGTTGGCGTTCTCGATCTTCTTTTACGCTGTTGTCTACACCATGTGGCTGAAGCGTTTGACGGCACAGAACATCGTCATTGGTGGTGCCGCGGGCGCCTTTCCACCGGTTATCGGCTGGGCTGCTGCGACGGGCACGATCTCCGCAGACGCCTGGGTCATGTTCGGCCTGATTTTCCTCTGGACGCCGCCGCACTTCTGGGCGCTGTCGCTCTGGACCTCGAAAGAATACGCCCGTGCCGGCGTGCCGATGCTGCCGGTGACGCGCGGTGCGAAGCATACGCGCCTACAGATCCTCCTCTATACGCTGGTGGTGGCTCCGTTCGGCCTGCTGCCGGCCTTCACGGGCCTTGGCGGCTCGGTCTATCTGGTTGTCGCCGCCGTCGGTGGTCTGGCTTTCCTATGGTGCGCGATCCGTGTCTTCATGAGCCGGGCAGGCGATGCTGAAGCGCGCGCTGACATCGGCCGCGCCAAGCAGATGTTTGGCGTGTCGATCATCTATCTCTTTGCGCTGTTTGCCGCCTTGCTGGTTGAGCACGTTCTGCCATTGCACTTCCCTGTTGTGGGAGGCGCGTGATGCTCGACAAAGGTCAGATCAAGGACTGGGACGGCAAACCGGAAGACGCGCCCGAACTGGTCAAGCCAGTCGGGCCGATTGTTCCCGCACCAGCTGCTGAATCTGTCGCTCCGTCGCCGGCCGCTCTGCGTCCCGATCTCGCGTCCATGTTGTCTGAAGCCCGTCAGGCTTTGCCGACTGGCGAGCGTGTTATTCTTACACCTGCCGAAGTCACAGCCCGCAAGCGCCGCGGTCAGTGGATCGCCATCGCCCTGTTCGCCTTCGTCATCATCATATTCGTTCTGACCATGAACAAGGTCGGCAGCGGTATGGGCATCCCGCAAGTCTACAATATGCAGGGGCCGCAGTGAACAAAGGCTCGAAGGTTACAGTAGGCATCCTTACCGGCGTTATCGTCGGTATGCTGGGCCTCAGCTTTGCGGCTGAACCGCTTTATTCAGCGTTTTGCAAGGTGACTGGTTTTGGGGGAACAACGCAGGTCGCCGTCGTGAAACCCAAGGAAATTCTCGATCGGGGCGTGCGTGTGGCGTTTGACGCCAATGTCGCCAAGAACGCGCCGCTGAAATTCCACGCACTGCAGGCGCATGTCGATGTGAAGCTCGGCGAGACCATGATGGCTTTCTACGAAGTGACCAACATGTCTAAGGAGCCGGTGCGAGCTGCCGCCAGCTTCAACGTGACGCCCTACAAGATCGGTCGCTATTTCGAGAAGCTCGAATGCTTCTGTTTCCAGGAACAGACTTACGAGCCAGGCAAGACGGTGAAGTTACCGGTAGTATTCTTCGTCTCGCCGGAGATGGCCAAGGACTGGCAGGCCGACGACGTACGGGGAATCACGCTTTCGTATACCTACTACGGCGTGACGGGCTCCAAGCCCGCCGCAAAGCTTGAGAACACACCCGCGGTCAACTAGACCGTCTGGGGAATCTGGATCAGCGGACGGCCCTTTTGCCGGCTCGCACTAGCGCAGGGACTGAAGCCATGGCGGGCGACGTCA
Source organism: Hyphomonadaceae bacterium (assembly GCA_947478925.1). GTDB lineage: Bacteria > Pseudomonadota > Alphaproteobacteria > Caulobacterales > Hyphomonadaceae > UBA7672. The sequence continues at coordinate 2,587 of CANJXY010000067.1, forward strand.
AGCACGACTATCACCTTGTGAAGCCGAGCCCGTGGCCTCTGCTGGCCTCACTGGCGCTGGGAACCATGGTTCTTGGTGGCGCCGGCTACATGAAGGGCCTGTGGTTCATCCCGCAGGGTGCCCTTTGGGGGCCTTTGCCAGGGCTTGTTGCTCTGATCTTCGTGCTGATTGGATGGTGGGGCGATGTCCTGAAGGAGAGTCGCGCGGGCGACCACAAGGAAGTGGTTCAGATCTCGTTGCGTTACGGCATGGTTCTCTTCATCGCTTCCGAAGTGATGTTCTTCGTGGCGTGGTTCTGGTCATTCTTCGAAATGACGATCTTCCACACCTTGCGCGCCAGTCCGGCGCACTCGGACCTAGCTAACGCTGCGATAGAGCAGCTGGTTCACTGGGACCAGTGGCCCGTGACCCAGACGGATGGCCACCAGGTTCGCCCGTTTGATCCCTTCCACCTGCCGCTGATCAACACGCTGATCCTGCTGCTGTCGGGCACCACAGTAACGTGGGCGCACCACGCGCTGCAGGTCAACGACCGCAAGGGCGCAATTGTCGGTCTGACGCTGACGATCCTGCTGGGCATGGCTTTCACCGCTTTCCAGGTGATCGAATATTCAGAGGCCGGCTTCTCGTACGGCGGGTCGCTTTATGGTTCGGCCTTCTTCATGGCAACCGGCTTCCACGGCGCGCACGTAGTTATCGGCACGCTGTTCCTGATGGTCTGCCTTGGTCGCCTTCTGGCAGGCGGCATGAAAGCGGAGAAGCACCTCGGCTTCGAATTTGCCGCATGGTATTGGCATTTCGTCGACGTAGTTTGGCTCTTCCTCTTCGCCTTCGTCTACGTCACCCCGCACCTCGTCTGGGGCGACGGTCCGCCTGCGGTTGGCCACGGCGGCTAGGGTGTGATGGGCAGGAAGGCGGCTCTCCTCGGCTTCCTGGCGATCCAGGTTGTTGGCATCTCCCTATGGGGCGTGCCGCTGATCGAGTTCGTGCAGGCCGGGAATCCGGTCGTAGACCCAGCCCAGCAGATCTGGTCCGGCGGTGCGAGCTCCCTCATCGACAGCAATTTCCGCACGGGACAGGAGTTCCTGCTCGCGCCGACATTTGATCCGTTCGGCAGCTTCTTGACCGGAACGCTCTTCATGGCGGGCGCGGGGCTTGCTGCAATTATCGCAATCCTCCTATGGCGCCGCTCCATGGTGTGGTTCACGGTGGGTGTGTCGTTCGCAGCTCTGCTGCTGGGGGCTGCTGGCAACTGGTACATCGCAACGCAATGGCAGGGCGACTCAGCTTTTCCTCCCGGCTATCTCAATGCTGACCTGCTGTATGCGTTCTCGCGTGCCTTCAACTTGCAGTTCTATATCGGCTTCGCGCTCTATGCGGTGTCCGTTGTGCTGGTGATTGCGGGTTTCGCGACGAAGGAGCGGCCGCTGGGGTACCAGTTTGTCGCACTGAACTGGATCGTGATCACTGTGATCTGGTTGGCCATGTGGGTGGTCCTATATGTGATCCCCCACAAGCCCGCGCTCGGCTGACCCGTACCGGGTTGAACCGGGAAGGGCTGAGGAGTCGATGCTATGGCAGTTTCCGCCCTCTCGGCTGGTTTACGCTGCCGTTGCCCCAATTGCGGCGAGGGCCACGTCTATCGCGGCTTCCTGACGTTCAAGGATCGGTGCGAGGCGTGCGGGGCAGATCTCACAATAGCCGACGCGGGCGACGGACCATCCTTCTTCGTTATGTTCGCGGCGCTGATCCTGATCGTGCCGTCGGCCATGTTCTTCGAGTTCGCGTTCCGCCCGCCAGGTTGGGTCCATATCCTGATCTGGCCGCCGATCACCATCCTCTTTTCAATGTTCTTCCTGCGTCCTGTCAAAGCCCTGCTGTTTGCCCTGCAGTGGAAGCACAAAGCCGGCGAAGCGCGCCTGCAGGACGAACCGCAAGAGTAGTGCTGGCGCTGCGGCCTACCGGGGGAGTATCCTTTCGTTATGCATTTTCGGCCGCTTCCGGTCCTGACGTTAATTGCGGTTCCAGTGCTCATCGCGCTGGTAACGCTTGGTGTATGGCAGAGCCAGCGAGCGGGATGGAAGGCCGACCAGATCGAAGCCTTCTCGGCGCACATGAAGGCGCCGCCACTGACGTCGCAACAGGCCTGCACCGAGGGGCTCCGCAACAACCAGATCATTGCGCCGCCTGTTGCTGAGGGCGCGACGCTGCGTGTGTTCGGGCATCAGGCGGATGGTAAAGCCGGCTGGAAGCACTATCAGGCGGCGAATATCTGTGGGTTGCCCGTGCTGGTCGAGACCGGGTTTGACGCGCTGGCGATTGGTGGGCCGGGAGCGGCGACGCCACGCGGAGCTTCCACGGCGGCGCCTGACCGTTTCATTGTAAAGCCCTGGCCAGAGCAACCGCTAATGGCGGCTCCGAATGCGCCCGAGCGCAATGAATGGAGCTGGTTCGACGCGCCGGCGATCATCAAGGCGCTGGGCCTCCCGACGCTCGACACCCGCTATGTGCTCGCGCCCCTGGAGGGGATGCCGGATTATCTCATCCGTACGCCTCCCGAGACACATATCGGCTACGCGGTTACATGGTTCGGGATAGCGATTGCGTTCGCGGTGATATACGGCCTCATGCATAAGCGGGCAGGGCGTCTGCGGTTCCGTCGCGCGCCGAAGCTTCAGGACTGAGGAATGAGGTACGTTTCTACACGCGGCACGACGGATCCCGTCGACTTTCTGTCGGCGAGCCTGATGGGTCTTGCGCCGGACGGGGGCTTGTTCAGCCCTCAGGAATGGCCGCGTATCGCTCGCCCCAACCCCACCGACTCCTACGTTGAAACAGCGACGCGTGTGATGTCGTCTTTTGCCGGCGACGCCGTTCCGCTTGATGCAATCCGCGAGATGGCATGCCGGGCGTATGCGCCCTTCGCGCACCAGTCGATCGCGCCTCTGGTTGAGATTGGTCCTGGGCGCTGGATGCTGGAGCTGCATCACGGCCCGACGCTGGCGTTCAAGGACATTGCGATGCGCTTGATAGCGCAACTCTATGACTACGTGCTGGAGCAGCGCGGGGCGCGGATGACCATTCTTTGCGCTACATCGGGCGATACCGGCGGCGCTGCTGCTTCTGCGTTTGCTGGATCGAAGCACGTCGACATGGTGATCCTGCATCCGCTGGATCGCGTGTCGCCAACGCAGCGCCTATTCATGACGGCTACGGGAGCTGACAATGTGCACAATTTGGCGCTCGAGGGCGACTTCGACGGGACGCAGGCGATCCTGAAGCAGCTGATCGGCGACGAACAATTCCGCCTCCGCACGCGGCTCGCAGCGGTGAACTCGATCAACTGGACGCGGGTGGCGGCGCAGAGCGTCTACTTCGCGCAGACGCAGGCGCAATTGGGGGCCGACACCCCGATCCATTTTGTGGTGCCGACGGGCAATTTTGGCGATGCGCTGGCATGCTATGTCGCGGCGCAGAGCGGGCTGTTGAATCATTACCGCTGCACGTCCGCGGTGAACGCAAACGACGCAATGGCACGGCTGATCTCGGGCCAGCCGTTGACGCGGGGCGAGACGGCGCCGACGATCAGTCCGGCGATGGATATTCAACTGCCGAGCAATTTCGAGCGGCTGTATTTCGAGGCGACGAGCGCCGATGGCAAGACGACTGGGCGCAACGGCGCGGTCGTCGCGAAGACGTATGCAGAATTGACGGCCCGTGGATCGGGCGCGATTCCTGGAGACGTTTCAAAGCGTCTTGGTGCGATGGGACTGTCGGCGGAGCGGGTCAGCGACGAGCAGACGCGCGAAGAGATGAAGCGGACATTGGCCGAGACTGGCTGGGTCGTATGTCCGCACACGGCCGTGGGCCTCGCCGCGGCGCGCCGCGCGACGAACGCAGACGGGCCGATCGTGACGCTGGCGACGGCGCACGCAGCTAAGTTTCCGGAAACAGTTAAGGACGTGCTGGGAATCGATGTGGGGCTGCCCGATCGGGCGAGTCCCTTCGCTTCTCGGCCGGAGAAGTTCGAGACAGGCCCGATGACTGTGGATCATGTGCGCAAGCGCATCGAACAGCTGATCGCGAAAGGCTGAGATGGACACCCGGGACGTCATCACCCTGCCGAACGGCGCCCGCATCGTGTTCGATGCGATGCCGGGGCTGAGGACTGCGTCAGTTGGCGTTTATCTCGGCGCGGGCGCACGCCACGAGCCGGCGGAACGTAACGGTCTCGCGCACTTCCTCGAGCATATGGCATTCAAGGGGGCTGCTGGGCGCAGCGCCCGAGGGATCGCCGAGGCGGTCGAGGCGCGTGGAGCGTCGATGAACGCCGCCACGGACTATGAGCGGACGAGCTACTTCGTTCGTTGCCTGTCGGCAGATGCTCCGCAAATGCTGGACGTGGCGCTGTCTCTCGTGTTTGCGCCGGACTTGCCGCCGGAAGAAGTTGAGCGCGAGAAGTTTGTCGTGCTTCAGGAGATCGGCGAAGCCGCCGACCAACCGGACGATCTTGTGATGGAGTTGGCGCAGGCGGCGAGCTTCCCGGATCATCCGCTCGGGCGCCCGATTCTCGGCGTCGAAGCCACGCTGAAGTCGATCACGCGCCAGGATTTGATCTCGTTTTCCGCCGCGTCCTATGTGCCGCGTCGCACGCTCGTTTCCGTCGCCGGCAATTTTGATCGCGCCGCAATCGAAGCCGTTGCGCGCCGCTGGCTTGAGCCGCGCGCGGCTGTCGCTGCGCAGTCGATGCTTGCACCGATGCAACCCAAGCCGCATGCGGCAACCGTGTCGCGCAAGCTCGAGCAGACGCATCTGGTTCTGGCGCATCCAGGGCCGAGCGCACTGTCACCTGACCGCTTTGCAGCGCGCATCTTCGCGGAAATCTTCGGAGGCGGCATGGCCTCGCGCCTGTTCCAGGATGTGCGGGAGAGCAGGGGGCTCGCCTACACGATCGACGCTTCAGCGGAACAGTACAGCGACACTGGGCGAATCTCTGTGTTTGCCGGATGCGCTCCCGGGGATGCGCTGGAGGTGGGACAGATCACGCGGGACATCTGGGCTGACATTGCCGCCAAAGGGCCGACCGAAGCGGAGATGTCGCGCGCACGCGCTGTGGCCGCCGCCGGTTACGCCATGGCGGCGGAAGCGCCATCCGCACGCGCAGGAAGTGCTGCATACGAGTTGCTGGCGTTTGACCGACTTATAGCCATCGAGGATGTTATGCGGCAGATTGACTCGGTGACAATCGCGGACGTTAGCCGAATTGCAGCCCAGTCGCTCGCTGGACCGCCCATTGCCGCCGCCGTCGGGCCCAAGGCTGGACTTGCTGCGGCAGAGGCGTTTGTCTCCTTCCGCTCCTGAAATCTTCCTCACGTCGCTGAGGTCGTTACGAAACAAGAATTATGTCGCAGCTTTCCACAGCTGGTTCTTCTTCGACGCCCCAGGCCGCCTTGTGGTCGTGGTATGCAGCCGACAGCGTGTTGACGATCCGCGCCGAAGCCGGTGGTCCACTGTCGCAACTCGACGGCCGCTGGACACTGCAATCGCTGCTGGAACAGTTCGATGGTCTTGCGCGCGTGCGCATCGCGACGCCGTTGCGCTCGGGCCGGCCCGGCGATCCCATCGATATTCGCGTGACGCTCTTGGATGGCAGGCCGGCGCATTTCTTCGGCGCTTTCCATGATCATGGCGTAGCGCGAGGATTGATCGTGGCGGCGGAGGCGGGGGCGCGGCTCATTCACGGCGAAAGTAATGTCGAGCCGGCATTTCAACCGATCCGCCGCCTGGACACGTTGACGGTGGCGGGATTCGAGGCGCTCGCCCGCTTCCGTGCACCGGATGGGAAGCTTGTTGGGCCTGATACACTGGTGGCGCTTGGTGGTGACACCGACTGGAACGCGATTGCGCCCGTGATGCTTGCGAAGTCTGCGGAAACGCTGGCGCAGTTGCGTGGCGACGGCCATGACGTCTTCATGCAGGTGAACCTATCGGCCGCGGAGATCGCGCAGCCACTGCTGGTGGAAGAGATTGCTGCGATCATCCGCGATGCAGGTCTGCCGCACGGCGTGTTGCGGGTTGAGCTGACTGAACAGGCCGCAATGCGGGATTTCGAGGGCGCACTGGGCGCGCTCGCCGCTTTCCGCGCTGCAGGGGCCGGCATTGTGCTGGACGATTTCGGCGCCGGACATTCGTCGTTCGCGTGGTTGGCGGAAATACCCGCTGATGGTGTGAAGCTGGATCCCAAACTGTGCCGCATGGTGCGCCAGCCGCGCGCCTGCCGGATCGTGACGGCGCTGACAGGCTTGATCCGTGGGCTCGGCATGACTGTGACTGCCGAGGGGATCGAGGACAGGATGGTGGCGGACGAACTGCACGCCATCGGTTGCGATTTTGTGCAGGGTTATGCTTACGATATGCCGTTGCGCCTGCCGGACATCGCGGTGGCGTTCGATCCGGTGAACCCGTCGGGAGCGTGAAGCGCGATGATCCGAGGACCACTCACAGGCTTGCTTGTCGTCTGCTTGTTGTGGGCTTCCGTTGCTTCGGCCCAGCGCGTGCCAGCGGAGATTCAGGCCAAGCTTGATGCAATCGACAAGGAGACGTCGTGCTTCCTGTCGCCGGGACCCGGCGTAGGCGAGCAGCGCGCCATGTGCGTCTGGCGTCCGCCAGCATCTACGGGGAAAGTTCTTCCGACGCTTTACATGATGGACGGAATGGACGGCATCCACGTGCTGCTGCTCGATTTCAAGGCAGCGCTGGATGCTGGCAAGGTAGCGCCCCTGATGATCGTCGCGACCGACCCACGCGCTAAGCCGGAGGATCGCGCCGCCGAGTATCTTCGGACGTATCCCGGCGGTAAGAAGGCGTTCGACCAACACGAGACGTGGGTGCTGACCAAGGTGATCGAGTGGGCCGAGCGTACCCAGTACGCTGCTCCATTGCGCGACCAGCGCTTCATCGGAGGGTTCTCGAACGGCGCCGATCTCGCGCTCACGCTGGCGCAGGACCATCCGGATATTTTTGCTGGCGCACTGATCCATTCACCCTTCGGTCTGGACGAGCGAGCTGTGGGCACCGTCTCGCACAACCAGCGCTGGGTCGTGACGGGCGGCACGTTGGAAACCAGCGGCTCTGTGAAGCAGGGCGGGCAGGGGCCGCGCCGTATTGCCGAATCCCTGCGCCGTGGTGGCGATGCCGTGCGATCCTGCATCGGACGGTGGAAACACGAGGACAAGGCGTGGCGAAAGCTGACCCCCGGATCGCTGACCTGGTTGATGGAATTGGGCGACCCCACGGCGGTCGGATCCGACATGGAGCGGCAGAACTGCCAGTTGCTGAACTGACGTCGGCCAAATCCATTGTCTTTGGGCCCTCGCGGACGGATGACGCGCGGGCAGAACGCCGCTAGAAGAGGCCCAACACCCCCATCGAGGATGCTATGGCTGACCGCAAACCCTATCTGATTTCCGGCCGAACTGGCGACTGGGAAGTCGTCATGGGGCTCGAAGTCCACGCGCAGGTGGCATCCAACTCGAAGCTGTTCTCGGGTGCCTCCACCACGTTCGGGAATGACCCGAACACCAACGTCTCGCTCGTCGATGCGGCGATGCCGGGAATGCTACCGGTGATCAACGCGTTCTGCGTCGAACAGGCGGTGAAGACCGGGCTTGGCATCAATGCAGAGATCAACCTGGTCTCGCGCTTTGACCGGAAGAACTACTTCTACCCCGACCTGCCGCAGGGCTATCAGATCTCGCAGTTCAAGTCGCCGATCGTTGGCGAAGGCGCCATCGAGGTGGACAGCGAAGAGGGCTACTCCTTTACCGTCGGCATCGAGCGGCTGCACCTTGAGCAGGACGCGGGCAAATCGATCCACGATCTTGATCCCAATGCGACCTATGTCGACCTCAACCGGTCGGGCGTCGCGCTGATGGAGATCGTGTCGAAGCCGCATATCCGCTCGCCTGCGGAAGCAGCGGCGTATGTGAAGAAGCTGCGCTCTATCCTGATCGCCCTGGGCACGTGCGATGGCGACATGGAGAAGGGCAATCTGCGCGCCGACGTGAACGTGTCGGTGTGCCGTCCGGGCGGGTATGAGCACTACCGCAAGACGGGCAGCTTCGAGAAGTTGGGCACGCGCTGCGAAATCAAGAACGTCAATTCGTTCCGCTTCATCCAGATGGCGGCCGAATACGAAGCGCGCCGGCAGATCGAGATTCTCGAGGAAGGCGGCAAGATTGACCAGGAGACCAGGCTCTACAACGCTGACAAGGACGAAACGCGCTCGATGCGTTCGAAGGAAGACGCGCACGACTATCGCTATTTTCCTGATCCCGATCTGCTGCCGCTTGGGCTGACGGGTGCCTATGTGGAAAGAATCCGTGCGAAACTGCCGGAACTGCCGGACCACAAACGCGCGCGTTTTGTGAAAGACTACGGCCTCAAGGAATACGACGCTGGCGTGATCGCGGTGGATGCCGAGAAGGCCGCGTATTTCGAGGTGGTCGCCAAAGGGCGCGATGCACGTCTTGCCGCCAACTGGGTGACGCAGGACCTGTTCGGCTATCTTAACAAGGAAGGGCTGGAGCTCTCGGCCTCGCCGATCAGTGCGGAGCAACTCGGCGGCCTGATCGGGTTGATCGCGGACAACACGATCTCCGGTAAGATCGCAAAGGACGTGTTCCAGAAGATGATCGCGACGCGCGATACGGCGGCGAAGATCGTCGAGCGCGAAGGCCTCAAGCAGGTGACCGACACGGGCGCGATCGAGAAAGTGGTCGATGACGTGCTGGCCGCCAATCCGGCTCAGGTCGAAGAGATCAAGGCGCAGCGGGCTGCGGGCTATGAGAAGCCCAAGACGCTCGGCTGGATGGTTGGCCAGATCATGAAGGCGTCCGGCGGCAAGGCGAACCCTGCTGCCGTGAACGAAATCCTGATCAGGAAACTGGGCCTCTAGGTCGGCGGAACGACTGGCGGCGTCATCGGCGCCAGCTGGTCGTCGATCGCGGACTTGATCGGCTCGGGCCAGTCGTCAGCAGTGCCGACGCAGTCGCGCTTAAAGTTGCCATCCACCTCGTCGACCATGCCCTTGTCTGCAGTGGACGTTATCTCCCAGTCCATCTGGCAGCGACGAGTCGCGAAGCTGCGCGTGCAAACGGCCGCAGGATCAGGATAGTCCTCGTGGGCTTCGCCATAGGTGCATTCGAAGCCGGCGGCGTTGACGGCTCCAATAATGCCCGGCCGGCTCATCTTGGCCAAGAGTGCCTTGACGCCCTCATCCCAGGCCGCGTTCAGCTTGTCGCCGGGCTCGTACTGCCAGTCGTAAGCCGCCTCCAGTGCCTCGAGCTTAGCAGGTTGGGGGGCGTTATCGACGGCTTGCTTGTTCTCTGCAGCCGGCGGCACCGCGAGATCCGGGGCCGGGCTGCATCCCAACAGCAGCAGACTGACGGTCAGGGCATAACGGATCATGACAAGTCCTCCCGCGTTCACCTTACCTCAAATCAGGGCGGCGCAAGGGCGGACTGGCGCCGGAAGCTGTTCCCCGCTATGGGCGCCCCATGAAGCTTTCGGATTTCGATTTTGACCTGCCGGAGGAACTGATCGCGCTGCGGCCGGCTTCACCGCGGGATTCCGCGCTATTGTTGGTCGTCCGTGGGCCGGAAGGACGTCTTGAGGATTGCCGCGTCAGCGACCTGCCGGAGCTACTGAAATCGGGCGACATTCTGGTGGCGAACGATACGCGTGTGATCCGTGCAGCCTTGCTGGGGCATCGACCGTCGCGCGGCGAAGGGCCGGACGTCGAGATTGAGGTGAACCTGAACTCACGGCTATCTGCTTCGGAATGGTCTGCGTTTGCGCGGCCGGGTAAACGACTGCAAGCAGGCGATACGGTTCAGTTTGCGTGCGGGCTAACGGCGGAGGTGGTGGCCAAGTCCGAGGCAGAGGTACGGTTGGCATTCAATCGTGCGAGTGGGGAACTCGATGCGGCCATCGAAGCCGCAGGTGTTATGCCAATTCCGCCTTACATCGCTTCGAAGCGCACGGCAGACGCGAATGACACGAGCGACTATCAGACATTTTTCGCGCGCGAGGCCGGCTCGGTGGCCGCACCCACGGCGGGGCTACATTTCACGCCGGGACTAATGGCGCGCCTCGCTGCAACAGGGGTGAAACGGGCAGATGTGACGTTGCATGTTAATGCGGGGACGTTCCTGCCGGTGAAGGTAGACAATGTTGCGGAGCATCGGATGCATGCCGAGCAGGCCGAGATTTCGGTGGCGGCGGTCGATGCGATACAGGCGGCGCGAGCGGCGGGTGGCCGCTGCATCCCGATCGGGACCACGGCGCTGCGGACGCTGGAAAGCGCCGCGGCTGGCGGATCGCTTCAGGCGTTCAACGCGTCAACCTCGATCTTCATCACGCCGGGCTATCGCTTTCGCGTCGCCGATGGGTTGATGACCAACTTCCATCTGCCGAAATCGACTCTGTTCATGCTGGTCAGCGCCATGATGGGGTTAGATCTGATGAAACACGCTTACGCACATGCTGTTGAGAAGGGCTATCGCTTCTTCTCCTACGGCGATGCATGTCTGTTGTTGCCCTCCCAAAGATCAGAGCATGGCTGAGTTCCCTTTTCAAATCAGCGCCATCGATGGCCACGCCCGTACGGGCAAACTCGCGACGCCGCGCGGAGACATCGCAACGCCGGCCTTCATGCCTGTCGGCACCGCCGGGACGGTGAAAGCGATGTTCCTCGACGATGTGCGGTCGTCAGGAACGGACATCATCCTTGGCAACACCTATCACCTGATGTTGCGGCCCAGCGCGGAGCGCGTGCGAAAGCTCGGAGGGCTACATAGATTCATGGGCTGGACGCAGCCCATCCTGACAGACAGTGGCGGCTTTCAGGTGTTTTCGCTGTCCGAGCTGCGGAAGATGAAAGAAGAGGGTGTGGAGTTCCGCTCGCATATCGATGGCTCTGCGCACTTCCTGTCGCCGGAACGGTCGATCGAAATCCAGTCCGATCTGCTGGGATCAGACATTGCCATGCAGCTCGATGAGTGCGTCGCCAATCCGTGCGAACATGCGCTGGCTGCCGCCGCGATGCGCCTTTCCGCGCGATGGGGCGAGCGGTCGAAAGCCTACTTCGGCGCGCGCGATACGCAGGCGCTGTTTGGGATCGTGCAGGGATCTACCTATTCTGACCTTCGCACCGAAAGCGCGCAGCGCGTCGTCGAGACCGGCTTTGATGGTTACGCCATAGGCGGGCTTGCCGTCGGCGAGGGCCACAAGGCGATGTGCGATACGATCAGCCTCACTGTGCCGCTGCTGCCGAAAGAGCGTCCCCGCTATCTTATGGGCGTCGGCAAGCCGATCGATATTCTCGAGGCCGTCGCGTGCGGCGTCGACATGTTTGATTGCGTCCTACCCACGCGCTCGGGTCGTCACGGACAAGCCTGGACGTGGGATGGGCCGATCAATCTCAAGAACGCCAGGCATGCCGAGGACGACCAGCCGATCGATGCATCGTCTTTGTGCCCGGCGAGCCGCGCCTATTCGAAGGCCTATTTGAACCATCTCTTCAAGGCCGGTGAGTATCTGGGGCCGATGCTGCTGTCGTGGCACAACATCGCCTTTTTCCAAGCCATGATGGCGGCGATGCGCAGCGCCATCACCGAGGGCCGCTTTGAGGCTTTCCGGTCAGAGATGCACAGCCGTTGGTCAGGCTCCGCCGAAGGTCAGCCCGGCTGAACGTTGCTGCGGTACTCGATCTTTGTCCCTGTGACGAAGCCAGCGTTTGGCTCCGGAGCCGCGGGGGGCGCGCAGCCGAGCTGGGCGCCGACGCCCTTGAGGTAGGACCGGCGCGCGACGCCGGCCTGGAAGGCAGCACGCAAACGACGCTCGTGGGCGGACGCTCCGGTTGCTTCCCGGACTATTGAACGGAATGGGATGAAGTCCGACATGGTGGATGACACGGCGCCGAGCGTCAGGTCGGCGGCGCCCGAACCGACTTGATCGGAGAAGCTCTTTTCAGGGAGCGGCAGGGCATCGAAGTCACGTCCAAGCACCGCATCGAGTTCGGCCACCAGTTTGGCGATGGCAGCGCAATTCACCTTGGGAATCGGTTCGTAGGGTGAACGGATTGCCTTGAGCACCGGAGGCACCTCGGCGCGGGTCACGTTGAGATCGTTCAGCGGCGACATCGCCGCACCCCCGATGCCCGCCGATGTTTTGTCCACAGCTGTTGAGCAGCCGCTTGCCGTTGCCGTCAAACTCAAAGCGAGCAGGATTCCCAACGTTTTCATGATATTCGCCCCCGCAGCCGTCAGCCATTAGCGCCCAGAATGCGGCCCCTTGCGAATGCGGGCAAGCGAGACCGAAAACCTCGGAATCCGCCGTTGACCGCAAGTAAATCGAACACTAGGTTCCGCCGCTCTTGAGGGAGCCGGTAGCTCAGTCGGTAGAGCAGCTGACTTTTAATCAGCGGGTCGCAGGTTCGATTCCTGCCCGGCTCACCAAGACTTTCAGGCACTTAGGTGGATGAATGGGGGCAGCGCGAAAGCGCTGCCTTCCACCTGCCTTCCACCGTTCTGTTCGTCCGGCATGCCGCACCTAGCTTTGCGGGAATTAGTACAGCTAAACTCGGTGCGTGTCGGGCGAAAGGTTGCTGCTTGGCGACGGTGCGCCGCCAGTGCGAACTCAGCGCATGGCCCGGGCTTATGGGGGAGGTCTCAACGGTTATGCTCAGGCTTGGGATTGCGTGCGCCGTAGTCTGTCTAGTCGCCGGCGCAGCTGTGGCGGCTCCCTTTCCAGCTGTCGAAGTCACCACCGGAAGGGATACCTCCGGGCACATCGCTTGTAAGGTCAAGCACAC
>CANJXY010000068.1 GCA_947478925.1 Hyphomonadaceae bacterium
AAGCAGCGCAAACGGAAACGCCCACAGCGCCATGGCCCATCCATCGATTGGCGGACGGAAGGAGACATACTGACCGTAGCGAGACACGAAGAAATCCCGCACAGCCGAATCGCTCGCTCCCTGGGCGATCTGTTCGCGAATCTTCCGACGCGCGTCCACAGCCATATCGGCCGTCGACTGCGAGACCGGCTCGTTCTCACATACAGTGCAGCGCAGTTCGCGCATCAACGCCTGCGCCCTGGCTTCCTGCGACGTGTCGGGCAGCGGCGTATCCAGCGCTGCGGTGGCCTGCAGGATCAAGGCAATTAGCGGGGCAATCATGCAGTAGCGCTCGCAGGCACGGCAGGCTCAGCTGCAGGGACGGCTTCGACCGCTGGCGTCGCAGTCGGGGCCCGCCGGCGAACGCGTGCGGCTAGAGATAGGAAGCCACCAAGCGCGATCAGGGCAGCGCCGCCAAACACCCAGTCAATCAGCGGGTGATGCGCAATACGGATACGCCACGCACCCGGCTGCTCCCGCACCTGGTCACCCAGCGCGACATAGACATCCCCGGTCAGCGTCTTGCGTATAGCCACTTCCGTGGTGCTCGTGCGCGCCACCGGATACGATCTTTGTTCCGGCTGGATGATTTCCGTGGTGTTGCCGTGCGTAACTTTGATGTCTGCGCGGAGCGCCGTGTAGTTCGGTCCTTCAACCGATTTCACGCCGAGGAACTCGAAACTCCAGCCAGCCATCTCCGCTGACTCGCCCTGACTCAGGGGGAATGTGCGCTCGGTTCGCGTCGCCGTTTCCACGGTCGCGCCGATCACGAAAAAGCCCATGCCGAGGTGAGCGATCGCCATGCCCCATACGGTCAGTGGCAGACGGAAGACGCGGCTCGCTCCACCCGGACCCAACCGGCGCACAAAGTCGAAGCCGACGCCGAAGATCACCCATGCCCCGACCAGCACGCCAAAGCCAAGCCAGATGCCCCAGCCGCCAAACGCCATCGCGACGATGCCAACCAGGACAGCGGCAACCGCCGCCGGCATCAGCCACTTTACCAGCGGTCCAAGATCAGCCTTCTGCCATGGCGAGGCCTGCGCCAGCGGCATAAAGCACAGCAAAACAGCGACCATCGGCGCCAGCGTCAACTGGAAGTAGGGCTCGCCGATCGACAGCGACGCCGCCTCGCGCGACATCATGCCGACCTCACCCAACCACTGCAGGATCATCGGCGTCACAGTGCCAACCAGCACCAGCGCAGCCGCGACAGACAGAAACAGATTGTTCAGAACAAGCGCGCCTTCGCGGCTGACCGGATCAAACTCCGGCCCCTGCTTGATGGTCGGCGCACGCCAGGCAAACAGCGCCAGAGCTGCGCCTCCTGCGATACCCAGACCGACAAGCAGCACGATCCCGCGCGTCGGATCGACCGCGAATGCATGCACCGACGTCATGACGCCCGAACGGACGAGGAATGTGCCGAGCAACGCCAGGACGAACGCGATCACGCACAGGAACACCGTCCACGACGCCATGCCACCGCGCTTCTCGGTAACGATGAGCGAGTGAATGACGGCCGCGCCAACAAGCCACGGCATGAAGGAAGCGTTCTCGACCGGATCCCAGAACCACCAACCGCCCCAGCCAAGCTCATAGTAGGCCCAGATTGCGCCCAGCGAGATGCCGATGGTCAGCGCGCTCCAGGCGAACAGCGCCCACGGACGTACGCGCCGCGCCCACTCGCGATCGATCTCGCCAATGATCAGGCCCGCAGCCGCAAGCGAAAACACGAACGACATGCCGACATAGCCGGTGTAGAGGAAGGGAGGATGGATCGCGACCGCAGGATCCTGCAGCAGCGGGTTCATGCCGCCGCCATCGAACGGCGCATCAATCAGGCGCGTGAACGGGCTCGACACGAACAACAGGTAGGCCAGCGACCCCACCGTCAGAAGCCCCTGCACGCCCAACGCCTTGTCGCGCAGCTTGCCGTCTCGCATGAACAACGCAGCAGCCGCGCCATAGCCCGACATCACCATGCACCACAGCAGCATGGAGCCTTCGTGGTTTCCCCACGCCGCCGCGATCCGGTAGATCACCGGCATCTGCGAATGAGCATGCTCGGCGGCCAGCGCGACTGTAAAATCCAGCCGCACGAAACTGATGATCAGGCACACCATCGACAAAACCGCGAACATGCCTGCCGCGACTGCCAGACGCCTTGGCGCCTCGCCACCTGTTGTCAGGCCGAGCGCAGCTTGCCCCGCCGCCGCTGCCAGCGCGAGAAACGCAAGGAGGTGACCCAGTTCAGCGATCAAGTGGAGGGCTCTTTTACGTACGCGGCGTCGGCGGCGCTGCCATCTTTCTCGGCCGCGCGCTTCAGCGCGTCGTACGCTTCCTTGGGCATGTAGTTTTCGTCGTGTTTGGCTAGTACACGGGTGGCAACCAGCGTGCCCTGAGCGTCGAACTTGCCCTCGGCGACAACGCCCTTGCCTTCCTTTACCATGTCCGGCGGAATACCCTCATAGACCACAGGCACGGTGTGCTTGCCGTCGGTGATGCTGAACGTCAGCAGCTTGCCGCCATCGCCATGCTTCTGGCTGCCGACCTCGATCAGCCCGCCTACGCGAATGCTCTGGTGGTAGCTGGATGCGCCTTTCGCGGCGATGTCGGACGGCGACTGGAAGAATGCCACCGCGCCCTGGAGGCCGACCACCGCCAAAGCCGCGGCGCCAGTGACGAGAGCCGCCGCTGCTCCGATGAGCCAGAGCCTCTGTGAACGCTTCCGCATGAGTAAGACGTCTCCTGGTCAACGGGCCCCGGCCGACGAGCCACTGGAGTATATGGACCCGCTCGTCCTTAAGCTAGCGACACGATGGCGCGAGGCATGGTCACTTTTCAACTGGAATTCAGGGCGTTGTCGGGGGATCGATGCCAAACATCTGCCGCAGCGCAGCAAACATCTGCCGCTCAGGGCCGCCCGCCGGCGCACGCTTTTCGATATCGTCCCAGAGCGCTTGCGCCTCGTCCTTTTTGCCCTCTTTCCAGAGCCCGATCCCCGCAAGATAGCCAAGCCGGAAGTGCTCTGGCTGCGCTTTGAAAGCGATCTGATAAAGCTGCGTCGTCTCCGGATCGACGTCGCCTGTGCTTTTGAAGCGCAGGTCGGCAAGGTCCGAAATCACCTCGACATTACTCCCGTCGCGGCGAAGCGCATCGCGAAACGCGTCTTCGGCCTTTTGGAGGCTGTCCTGCATGATGCCGGCCTGCTTGGACGCGCCGGTCTGGTCGCCTGCCTGCATCAGTTGCGCGCCCTGCATCTGCGCGTTCTGGGCCATACTCTCATACATGCGGCCGACAATTACATATCCCGTGGGATCCTCAGGCCGCTCGCGAATTTTGCTCTCCACGACGGCGATAGCGGTACGCGTATCAACCTTGTCCGGTTCTGTCCTGACCAGCTTTTCGGCCGCCGCCAGCCGCGCATCCAGCGGATGGTCGCTCATGTCCGGATGGCCGACAAACCAGTAAGTCGCGACACTCGCTACGCCCAGCGCAAACACGATCACCCGCGTCTGCACGGTCTTGGCGACGAGCCAGGATCCGCCTGCGACAAACACGACAGCGACGAGTGCGATCCAGATCAAAGCGGCGCCGCCGGCAGCACAAGGCGAGCCCGCAAGCCGCCAATTGGGCTGTCCTCAAGGTGGAAGCTGCCACCATAGATGTCGGCGAGTTCGCTCACGATCGAAAGTCCCAGACCTGTTCCCGGCGTGGATTCGTCCAGCCGCTTGCCGCGTTGCAGCGCCTTGGCGCGATGTTCGGCGGGAAGACCGGGACCATCGTCGTCCACGATCACTTCCATGCCTTCATCGGAGCGGGTCACCGTCACGTTGACCCGCGACTTGCACCATTTGGCCGCGTTCTCCAACAGGTTCCCGACAAGTTCATCGAAGTCGCCCCGCTCACCCCGGAAGACTGCCTTGGGGTCGATCTCCACCTCGATCGCCAGACCCTTGTCGCGGTTCAGCCGCTCCAGCATCCGGGCAATGCCCTCCACCGGCTCCCGGACCTCCGTCCGCGCGCCCAGCACCTGCGCCTGTGCGGCGGCCTGCGCTCGCTTCAGGTAGTGATTGACGTTGCTGATCATCGCGTCGGTCTGGCGCCGCACCAGGTCGGCCAGCTTGTCCGTGCCCTTGGCCTCGTTCTTCAATACCGCCAGCGGCGTCTTCAGCGCATGCGCGAGGTTGCCGACATGGGTCCGGGCACGCTCGACCACTTTCCGGTTGTGCACGATCAGCGTGTTGATCTCGCGTACCAGGGGCGAGAGCTCCCCCGGATATTCGCCATCGAGATTGTCGCGCCGCCCGGCCCGCACATCGCCCAGCTTGTCCTGAATTTCGTGCAGCGGCCGCAGGCCGTATCTGATCAGCACCAGCACGCCGACAATGATGCCGAGGGCAAGCACGCCCAACGCAATACCCAGCCGCCAGGTGAAACTGCCAACCGCCGCGTCTGCGCTCGTCCGATCGGTCGCGGCATAGAGCAACATCAGATTGTCACGCCCGGTAAGTTTCACCGCTTGCAGCCCGATCCGCACTTGCTTCTTGTCCGGGCCCGGAATGTCGAGGCTGATGGTTGATCCCGGCTTGGCCAGCGCCCGGGCGCGTATCTCCGGCGCGACGTGCACATCTTCATCGGCAAAGCTGTCCGACTCACGGGAGCGGGCGACATTGTTGTGCCCGTCCGTATCGATGAACGCCCAATACCTCCCCGACAGCGCCCGGCCGAACTTCTCGTCGCGAGGCAACTTGGCGTCGTCGAACTTCACCTCGCCATTCTCCGAATCGACCGCCGTCACCAGTGCAAGCAGTGTATCGCTCAGCGACAGGTCCAGCTGCTGGTCCGCCTCAGTTCGATAGAATGCCTGCAACGACCAGCCTGCGATCAGCACGACAAGCGCGCTCCAGACTGCGGCGGCAACAAGCATCCGCCGTGCGATGGAGCCGCGCGTACGCGTCCCTTCGGTCTCGGCGCCTGCCGTTTCTGTCATGCTAGTCGACGATCTTCTCGGCCTTCGGGTCGATCAACCGATACCCCAGCCCGCGTTCCGTCAAGATGCGGTTGGAGCCGATCTTCCGCCGCAGGCGGCCGACGAAAACTTCGATCGTATTTGAATCGCGGTCAAAATCCTGATCGTAAATGTGCTCGACCAATTCAGTCCGCGGCACTACTCGCCCCTGATGGTGCATGAGATAGGACAGGACGCGATACTCATGCGCGGTCAGCTTGATCGGTTCACCATTGACCGACGCTCGGGCCGCACGCGTGTCAACCCGCAGGTCGCCACACTCTAGCGCCGCACTCGCATGACCCGCCGCACGGCGCATCAGCGCCCGCAGGCGCGCCAACAGTTCCTCAGTCACGAACGGCTTGGTGAGATAGTCGTCCGCGCCGGCATCGAACCCGGCCACCTTCTCGCTCCAGCGATCACGCGCCGTAAGGATCAGCACGGGCATATCCTTGCCACCCGCGCGCCATTTCTCGAGCACCCGCACGCCATCCATCTTGGGCAGGCCCAGATCGAGCACGGCCGCATCGTATGGCTCCGTCTCGCCGAGGAAGTGACCTTCCTCGCCGTCCGGCGCAAGATCCACGGCATAGCCAGCCTGGCCGAGCGCTTCGCTGAGCTGGCGGCCCAGATCGGGATCATCTTCAACGACTAGAACTCTCATGGCAGTCCTTCAGCGATTACTCTTCACGGCCGGTCGCGGCGTTGACGCGCAGGTTGAGCCGGCGCCCATCCGTCGTCATCCAGGCAATGATGTAGTAGTCGCCAACCTTCCGCGCATCGAGATGCTGGCCACCATATTTGCTGCGGAGATCACGAAGCACATCGCTAAGCGACACCTCGCGTTGCGGCGCGCGCTCCTCGCGTGGGCGATCCCACTGCGAGGAGAATGGCGAATCGCCTCGCTGGAACTGGTCATCGCGATCATGCCTTCCGCGCTGAGCCGCGGCCGGAGATGCGGCCAGACCAGCGACAAGCGCGGCTGCAATCAGGGGAAGGAGGGCTCTGCGGAACATGTCACCGGGTGTAACGCCGGTACAGTGAACCCTGTCTGAACAGGCGCCAGATACGGGAAAACCTCGCAGTTTCCGCAGCGTTTCGTTGCCAAGGGCCGACATCATCTCTGAATGTCGATCTTGCGTCCGGGCCAAGTCCGGATGAATTCCCGCAGCTCTGGATCGTCCTTGCGCGGCAGAACGATCATCAAACGCACCAGCAGGTCACCTGGCACGGGCCGCGTCTGCACGCCTTTGGCGCGAAGCTTCAGAAGATCGCCCGAACTCGATCCAGGAGGCACCGACATCGTCACCGGACCCGATGGTGTCTGCACCGGAACCTTGCCGCCTTCGACCGCTTCGGCGAGCGTGATTTTCAGATCCATGCGGATGTCTTCGCCATCGCGCCGGAAGACCGGATGTTCGCCGACCTTGATCTCGACCAGCGCATCGCCCGATGGCCCGCCGCCCACACCTGGCAATCCCTGATTCTTGAGCCGAAGCGTCTGGCCCGAAGTCAGTCCCGCTGGAATCGCCAGATCGAGCGTGCGTCCGTCCGACATGGTTACCCGGCGCTTGCCGCCATTCACGGCATCGAGAAAATCAATCTCCATCCGGTAGCGAACATCCTCGCCCCGCTGCTGTCCAAACCCACGCGAACCGCCGCCGCGGCTGAACAGGCCATCAAACAAATCTTCGAAGACGTCGCCGCGCCCATTGCCGGCGCGCGCCCGCGCGCCAGCGCCTGCGCCCGCAAATCCACCGCCAGGGTGAAATTGGGGCTTCTCATTGCCGTCCGCGTCGATCTCGCCGCGGTCATAGCGCGCCCGCATCGGCTCGTCGGTCAGCATGTTGAAAGCGGCAGTCACGCGCTTGAAACGGTCGTCGGCCGACTTGTCATTCGGGCGCACGTCCGGGTGCAGCTCTTTTGCGAGCTTGCGGTAGGCCTTCCTGATTTCTTCAGCGCTGGAGGCTTTAGGTACGCCTAGCACTGCATAGGGATCCCAGCTCACTGCTGATCCTTGCCGAAAACACTGGCCCCTAGCGTGGGACCTCACCCCCCTGCAAGACAAGCGAGAAGATGGGAATATTGAGGCGAAACTAAAGATGCTGATCGCTCATGGGGCGAGAATCGTCTGCGAAATCCCCCGTCCGGTCGCCAGCTTGACCATCGGGGCCCAGTTTGCGTGACCTGCAGCAAGGCGAATGCACCGGCAAGGAACGCCACAACCTGCTGCGCAGCGGCAGCTGTCATGCCCGGCGCCGAAACGTCCCACTCGCGCACCGATTCTCCGCCCGACACCCGGATGCGATAGCACTCCACGCCTTCCGCGACGGGTTCGCGCGCGCCCCAACTCCCGCGCCAGCAATCACCTAGCACCACGCCTCAGGGCTCTGCCTCGATCAGGCCCGCCGCAAGGCTAATCGTCAGCGCGCGCATCCCAACGACCACGCCAAGCACGTTGGCTCGTCTCCAGCGCCAATGCTGATCAATAGTTCGCGGCCTCGTCGGCGCGCCACCGTCTTCTCCTCTTCCAAAATGCAGGTGTTGACACGCAACCATATAGTTGCATATCGAAACATATGGATCTGGTGTTCCGGGCGCTGGCCGACGACAGCCGACGTAGCTTGCTTGACAGTCTTTGCGCCCATAGCGGCCAGACGCTGAACGAGCTCTGCTCCGGCCTGGCGATGTCGCGTCAGGCCGTCTCGAAGCACCTCATGATCCTGCAGGAGGCCAACCTCATCGCGACTGTCAAACGCGGACGCGAGAAGCTGCATTATCTCAACCCGGTGCCTATCGCGCAGATAGCCAACCGCTGGATACGCAAGTTCGAACGCCATCAGGTCGACGCTCTGGTGGACATGAAGAAAAGGCTGGAGTCAGAATGACCCGCACATCGCAATCGCGCTTCGTTTACGTCACTTACATCCGCACCACGCCACAGAAACTCTGGGCCGCCCTTATCGAACCGGAGTTCACCCGCCAGTATTGGGCCGGCACACATCAAGTTTCCGATTGGACGGTCGGCGCCGACTGGAAAATCATGATCCCCGACGGGCGAGTCGGCGACAGCGGCAAGGTGCTCGTCTTCGATCCTCCGCGCCGCCTGTCAGTCTCCTGGCGCAACGAATTCATGCCGGACCTGAGAGCGGAAGGCCACTCGACCTGCACCTACGATCTTGAAGCCACTGGCTCGACGGTAAAACTCACTGTCACACACACGATCGACAGACCTGACTCCAAAGTCATCGCTGGCGTCGGCGAGGGCTGGCCTAATCTTCTCGCAAGCCTCAAGACGCTACTCGAGACTGGCACGGCGTTCGCTGAATCCAGCACATGGCCGGAGGGGCACTGACAATGACCAAGCCCGTCGCCATCGCCATCCAGACCTTCAAAACTCCGCCCCAGCGCGTCTACGACGCCATCCTTGAACCCGCCATGATCGCGCGCTTCATGTTTGGCCCGCTGCTGCGCGAGGAGGAAATTCTCCATATCAGGAATGCCCCTCGCGTCGGTGGCGACTTCTCCTTCAAGGTGCGCCGGGGGGATCAGGAACTCGACCACGTTGGCAGATATCTCGAACTGATACCGCCACGACGGATCGCATTCACATGGGCCGTCGTCCCGCAACCTGATAGCGCGACGGTCAGCATCGACATTACGCCGACCGCCGATGGCTGTTCGCTCCGGCTGATGCACGAGATGCCGCCTGAGTACGCCGACTTTGTTGACCGCGCTCGCGGCTCCTGGGAAAAAATGCTCGTCGTACTTGCCACGCTTCTTTAAGCTGGCTCCACTCGCCCCGGAATGATCATTACGAACAGCGCGGCTTTAGCAAACATCAGGTCAGTTGCGAGCACCACAACCTGCAGCTGCAGCTCCCTGATGAAGGCTCCATCCACCGCATGGCTGGGGATCCGCGCCCGGGCTGGCAATGAAGCCTGGCGTGAACGGCCCGATCAGCACGCCCGCGAAGAGATATCCAAGCAGTGGCGATAGTTTTATCCTCGCCGCGTTAGCGCCGAACACGAGGCCAATGCCCGCCGCAAGAATCGCGTGTCGGGAGACTCATGCGCCGTGATAGAAACGACCTTCCAGCCGCTCAAATGAGACTTCAACCTTCGCCGATCGTGAACCCATGGTGCAAGAAAATCATCGCCCACGTCGCATTCTATGGAAATTGCAGCTTCTGGCGAAGGCCATCTTAACAAACCCGTGCCAGAAAAAAATCGAGGCGGATCTCGTAATGCGTTTTTTCAAAACCCGGCGACTTCGCATCATCTCCGGCGCCAGCCTGTTGCTGCTGCTGACCGCATTTCCTGTCTTTCTGACGCTCACGCGGCCGCCCCCCGGCTCAACAAGCGACGCGCCCGCATTCGTCGTCGCCTATACCACCGGCCTCTCGGCACTTGGCCTGGCCGGCATGGTCGCATTGGGTCTGGCGGCCTTGTTCGTAGTGTGGCTCCTCAATGGTCAGTCGCACCATGTCGGCCAGAAATATGTCGGCCGCCGCCGCCGCGACTTCGATAAATCCCTGCGCTCGGTCGCGATCATCCTCGGCACGGCTGGCCTCATCGTCGGCAGCCTCGCCGGCTTCTACGCCGCCATGATGCATGCCCGGCCGGACCTCTATTCCAGGATGCCGCTGCCGTTCCTCACCGCCGAATTGGCAATTGCGTGCCTGCTTGGCGGTGCGCTTGTCTACGCTGCCGGACGGATCGGCCGCCGCTACTAAGCACGCATTGCCCTGACAGCCATTGTCGGCTTACCTCCCGGCAAAGCTGAGGGGCCACGCCACAATGACCGACACTGCGACGACGCCGAAGCGCATCGAGTTGACGCTCCGAGCCCTGATCCTCGGATCAATTCTAGGCGTAGTTTTCACCGCTGCGAACGTCTATCTAGGCCTGCGGGTCGGCCTCACCTTCGCCTCGGCCATTCCCGCCGCCGTCATTTCGATGGCGCTGCTCCGGGTCTTCCAGTCCTCGACCATCTGGGAGAACATGACCGTTCAGACTGTTGCCTCGGTCGGCGGGGCTATGTCCTCGATCATCTTCGTTCTGCCCGCTCTGGTCATGGTCGGTTGGTGGACCAACTTCCCCTTCTGGCAGTCCTTCCTCATCTGCGCCTTCGGTGGCGTCCTCGGCGTCACCTTCTCCATCCCGCTCCGCCGCGCGCTCGTCGTCAATACCGACCTGCCTTATCCTGAAGGCATCGCCGCCGCCGAAGTCTTGAAAGTCGGATCACGCGGCGCAGGCCAGACCGAATCCGCCGTCCGCGAAAACAAGGCGGGCCTGCTCACCGTCGTCGTCGGGTCGGTGGCCTCGGCCTTGTTCGCCTTCCTCGCCGCCGCCCGCGTCTTCGTCGCCGAGGCCGCAACCTTCTTCAAACTGCCCGCAGCCCTTGGCGGCGGCGCCACCGGCATGGGCGGCGGACTGTCGCTGGCACTGCTCGGCGCCGGCCACCTCGTGGGCCTCGCCGTCGGCCTTGCCATGCTCGCTGGCGTCATCATCGCCTGGGGCATCGCCGTCCCCGTAATGACAGCCATGCAGGGCGGCGAGGGCACGGTCGAAGAGATCGCCACCACGCTCTGGCGCACCCAGGTCCGTTTCATCGGTGCAGGCGCCATCGGCATCGCCGCCATCTGGACCCTGCTGAAGCTGGCGGGCCCGCTGATCGCCGGCGTCACTTCCGCCCTCGCAGCCCAGCGCGCCCGCAGCTCCAATGAAGTCCTCGACATCACCGAACAGGACATCCCGCTCAAGCTGGTCAGCCTCATCTCGCTCGCAGTGCTCGTCGCCATCGGCGTCCTGCTCTGGTCCTTCACCAACGGCACACCGCTCGCCGCGCAGGCGCCCGCCATCGTCGCCGGCGGCCTGATTTACGTCGTCCTCATCGGCTTCATCGTGGCTGCCGTCTGCGGCTACATGGCCGGCCTGATCGGCTCGTCGAACAGCCCCGTCTCCGGCGTTGGCATCATCGCAATCATCACCGCCGCCAGCCTGATGCTCGGCGCGATGCAGCTTCTCGCCATCCCCGCCGACCCCTCGATCATCGCCTTCGCCCTGATGATCACAGCCGTCGTTTTCGCCGTCGCGGTCATTTCGAACGACAATCTGCAGGATCTCAAGACCGGCCAGCTGGTCGGCGCCACGCCCTGGCGCCAACAGACCGCCCTCCTTGTCGGCGTCGTCGCCGGCTCGCTGGTGATCCCGCCGATCCTTGACCTTCTCAACGGCGCCTACGGCTTCGTCGGCGGCCCGCCGCCAAGCGTCCCCGGCGCCCAGCCGCTCCCGGCGCCGCAAGCCACGCTGATCTCCGCGCTCGCCGGCGGTGTCATTGACGGCAACCTCCGCTGGGACCTTATTGGCATCGGCGCAGCCTTGGGCGTCGTCCTCATCGTCGTTGACGAGCTCCTGGTCCGCACCTCGGGCGGCAAGCGCAAGGCGCCGCCGCTGGCCGTCGCCATGGGCATCTACCTGCCAATGGCCACCACAATGGCCGTCGTCGTCGGCGCCGTCGCCGGCAAGCTCTACGACAACTGGGTCTCGAAAACCGCCTACGCCGAAACCGCAAAACGGCTCGGTGTCCTGCTGGCGTCCGGCCTCATTGTCGGCGAAAGCCTGTTCGGCGTCTTCACCGCCGCCGTCATCGTCTCGACCAACAACGGCGAACCCTTCGGCCTGATCCCGGCGGGTTCCGGCTGGCCCGCCATGCTGGTCGCCGTCCCTGCCTTCCTCCTAGTCGTCTACGGGCTCTACGCCTGGACGAAATCGAAGGCAGCCAGGATTTAGACAGCCTCTACCAACGCCTGCAACCGCATCACCGTCCGCCAACGGCCGGCGCGCTCGCGCGGCGTGTCGACAACCACCGGCTACGCGCCGCCCCCGCGCCGCCACCCGTCAAGCGTCAGCTCGACGACCTTAAGCACCCCGCGCGCTGCGCCGCCGATAACAGCAGGGCTGCTACTTCCCGCATCCAGCCTGCTGGTGGCCGCAAAGTCGATCCGAGGCTTGCTCGCGACGCAGCGATCAGCTTGCCTTCCAGCTCGTTCTGCCCATCGCCTGCGATGCGCAGATAGTCTTTCGCTTCGCCCAGCCCAACGGGCGCCGGTGCCGGCGGCGCCAGCATGGTTGCAATCATTCCTGTTTTGCTTCTGGGTTCCGTCCTACGCTGCAGGAATTCCGGGAGACAGCCGATGATCAACGGCCTCAATCACGCGAACATCTCGACAGCGAAGCTGCAGGAGACGATCGACTTCTTCGTACAGGTTGTTGGCCTGCGCGTCGGCCCGCGCCCTGACTTTGCCTTCGCCGGCGCCTGGCTCTACGCAGGCGACCAGGCCGTCATCCATCTCGTCGAGCGCGCGCAGCCGCGTGCCCCGGATGGCGCGCTCGACCACATTTCCTTTACCGCGCCGAATTTCGACGCCGCGTTGAAGCGTCTCGACGAACTTGGCGTGTCTTATCGCTGGTCAACAATCCCCAGCGGCTTCGGCCGCCAGTGCTTTCTGAAAGACCCCAACGGGGTCACCATCGAACTCACCGGCCCGCCAGCCTGACACATGCCCCAACGTCACGACTAGGCGAGGCGTTTTTGAAAGACTAAGACCTTCCGCAAACGTCAACCATCTGCGTAGGGAAACGCCCATGAAACTCGACAGCTCGATCTCCGCCATTGTCACCGGCGGCGCCTCCGGCCTCGGTGGCGCAACCGTGAAAGCGCTTCGCGCAGCTGGCGTCAAAGTCGCGATCTTCGACATGAACGAGAAGACCGGTAACGCCTTCGCCGCCGAAACGGGTGCCGTCTACTGCAACGTGAACGTCACCAACGACGCCTCGGTCGATGCCGGCTTCGCCGCTGCCCGCGCCGCCAACGGTCAGGAGCGCATCCTCGTCAACTGCGCCGGCACGGGCAACGCTTTCAAAACTGCCGGCCGCAACAAGGAGACCGGCGAGATCAAGTCGTTCCCGATCGACCAGTTCGACCGCATCATCCAGATCAACCTCGTCGGCACGTTCCGCTGCATCGCGAAATCCGCCGCCGGCATGCTCACGCTCGATGTCCTGCCGGACGGTGATCGTGGCGCGATTATCAACACCGCGTCGGTCGCCGCCGAAGACGGCCAGATCGGGCAGGCCGCCTATTCTGCTTCCAAGGGCGGCGTCGTCGGCATGACCCTGCCGATCGCGCGCGATCTCTCGACCGAAAGCATCCGCGTCAACACTATCCTGCCGGGTCTGTTCAACACGCCGCTGCTCGCAGGTGCGCCGGAGAATGTGAAGGCGGCCCTCGCCGCCACCGTCCTCAATCCCAAACGCCTCGGCATGCCGGCTGAATACGCCATGCTCGCCATGCAGATGATCGAGAACGGCTACTTCAACGGTGAATCCGTCCGCCTCGACGGCGGCATCCGCATGCAGCCGCGATAGTGCCATAAGGTCCGCATGTCCGGATCAGTATCGATTCTGGAAAGCGAGTGGCGTCGAGACGCCGCTCGCTTTTCCATTTCCGATCCTGACGAAATCTTCAGCATCATCGTCGCCTGCCTCGGCGCGTCGGCCGATTTGATCCAGAGCGTCACCTCGATCATCCTCATCACCAAAACTCACCGGGCCGGCCGTTCCGCATTCCTGATCGAAGCACTCACTTGGCTGCGCCTGCTCCGCGCCGCAACCTTCGAGGGCGCCCACGCCTATCAGGCCCGCGCAAACATGCAGCGCAAACCTGTCGCCCTCACGGGATCCGCTTCATGAACATTACTGTCACTCCAATCGGTCACGTCCGCACCACCCGCGCCGATCCCACGGACAACAACTGGGACGCCGAAACCACTCGCATCGAACTCGACGCAACCTGCTTCGCGGGCGACGCTCTCCTGGGTCTCGACAGCTTCAGCCACGTCGAAGTCCTCTACTGGTTCCACCACGCAGAAGCCGCCACGCCCACGCTCGGCGCCCGCCACCCGCGCGGCAACACTGACTGGCCGCTGGCCGGCATCTTCGCCCAGCGCGGCAAGAACCGCCCCAACCGCATCGGCCTCACCATTTGCGAAGTGTTGAGGGTGGACTCCACCACTATCCACGTCAAAGGCCTCGACGCCATCGACGGAACACCCGTGATCGATCTCAAGCCCTGGATGTCCGGCTTCGCGCCGCGCGGCGAAATCCGCGAGCCGCGATGGGCGCACGAACTCATGTCCGGCTACTGGAAATCCTAGTCCCGCTCTCTGGAAGCGCCCGTCGCATCATCGATCGCAAAGCGCCACAGGCCATCCGCCCCGCGCTTCAGCACTTCGGCCGAAATGCCATCCTGGTCGATCCACCCCTCGGCATCGAGCATCTCCCAGCGCAGACTGCACATGGCGACATCGCCCGCCGTCACCACGCTTACATATGTACCGCGCACCTTCATCGGCGAACCTAGAAAACCGTGAAGCGCCAATTTGATCTCATCCAGACCCCGCGCGAACGTCACCCCATCAAAGGTGAACACAGCGTCCGGCGCGTAGAGCGCCAGCATTGCGGCGCCATCCCGCGCATTGAAGCGCTCGATGAAAGTCCCGGCCATGTCTTCCGGCGACGCGACACCCATACTCGGATCCCCATGCTCAATGGAGCGGCATCTTGTTCATCGCGAAGCGAAGTTCAACCTGTTTGAGAGATTGGCGGTTTGATCACGGCGTTGGGCTGCCGCCGCTCGTGTCGTCAATGATGAACTGCCAAAGCCCATCAGGCCCGCGCTGCTGCACCTCGTTGCCGATTGCGCGCGCATCCGCCAACGCGCCCGAAGGCGCGTCTATTTCTGCGTCGATTGTCACGTGTTTCCTTTGATTTCTTCCTGTCACTTACTCATCGGCCCGCCGAAGCATCGCGCATCGGAAACGCAAAAGGGCGCAACTTACGCCGCGCCCTCTTATCTTCCCCAGTCGGCGAACGATCTACTCGTCCGCGCCTTCCTGCTTTGCCCTGTCGCTTGGGCGTACGATGCCCGCGGCAATCCCCGGACCCATCGTCGGCGTGATGCCCCGCGACTCCAGTTCGCGTGCGCCGCCAAGAATTCCCGGCATCGCGATGTTCCCCTCATGGCACGCATACTCGTAGATCGGCTTCGAGGC
>CANJXY010000069.1 GCA_947478925.1 Hyphomonadaceae bacterium
AGTTTGAGGCCGTCGCCTTCGGTTATGGCGGAGGCCGAGCGGAGGAGGAGGCCGTCTGGGCCGGTGACGAGAGCGAAGCCACGGGCGAGGACCCGTTCGTAGGAGACGCTGTCGAGGACACGGGATTGCTGGCGCAGGGCGTCGGTCGCCCGCGTGAGGCGGCGGATGATGGCCGGTTGGAGGCGGGCGGAAAGGCGTTGCAATTCGGTCTGGCGGCCCGCGATCTCGCGGCGGAGGGCGGCGGGGCGGAGACCGCCGCCGACCTGGTCGAAGCGCCCTCGCTTGCGGGCGAGCATGCGCGAGAGCGAGCCGCCGAAGCGCTGGGTGACGAGGTCGAGGCGCTGGCGCGAGCGCGACAGGAGCGCATCTGCTTTCGGCAGGCGGCCGGCCGCGGAGCGGAGTTCGAGCTTGCGCTTTTCGAGTGTGCCGAGAAGGCGGCGGGTGAGCCGGCCGCCCAAAACGTCGACCTGCGCCATCAATTCAGTACGGACGGGCAGCGCCATTTCGGCGGCGCCGGTGGGCGTCGGGGCGCGGCGGTCGGAGGCGTAGTCGATCAGCGTGGTGTCGGTCTCGTGGCCGACGGCGGATATCAGCGGGATGACACTTTCGGCGGCGGCGCGGACGACGCGCTCCTCGTTGAAGGGCCAGAGGTCTTCAATGGAGCCGCCGCCACGGGCGACGATGATGACATCGGGGCGCGGGATGAGGCCGTCAGGCTTGCACGCGTTGAATCCTCGGATGCCGGCTTCGACTTCGGCAGCAGCTCGCTCGCCCTGCACCAGAGCAGGCCAGATGATAACGTGGACGGGGAAACGATCGCGGACGCGATGAAGGATGTCGCGGATGACTGCACCGGTTGGACTGGTGACGACGCCGATGACGGCGGGCAGGAAGGGGATCGGCTTCTTGCGCTTAGCGTCAAAGAGGCCTTCGGCGGCGAGCTTCTTCTTGCGCTCTTCCAGCAGCTGCATCAGTGCGCCGACGCCCGCGGGGCGCATCTTGTCGGCGATCAGCTGATAGTTGGAGCGACCGGGATAGGTGGACAGCCGGCCTTCGGCGACGACTTCGAGGCCTTCCTCGGGCTTGAACGGCAGGCGGCTGGCATTGCCCTTCCACATGATGGTGTTGAGGGTGGCGCCTTCGTCCTTGATGTCGAAATACATGTGGCCGGATTTGGCGAGGATCACCCTGCCCAGCTCCCCGCGCACGCGGACAAAGGCATAGTTATCCTCGACCGTCTGCTTGAGCGCATTGGCCAGCTCGGAGACGGACATCTCCGGGGAGTTTGAGCCGGGCTGTTCCGATTGCGATTCGATGGTGTCTTCCATGCGCAGCACTATAAGCCGCCGGCGGCGAGTGTCAGTCACTTCATGGAAGCTTTCGTTCCATTCTTTGCGGCCTGGCGCCGCTTGGTTTCACGGGAACGATGAGACAAGCGCCGCGTTACCGGGGCGACCTCCCAGACAATCGGGCGATCCGTGCACGCGTTGCAGCCCGCACGCGACATGAACAACTCCAGGAGAGACCATGTCCAACGACACACAATTGAAACAGGCGGTTCTCGACGAACTGGCCTGGGAACCCAGCGTGAATGCCGCTCACATCGGTGTGACCGCAAAAGGAGGCGTCATCACACTGATGGGGCATGTTGATGCGTATGCCGAGAAAGCCGCTGCCGAAGTCGCTGCGGGCCGCGTCAAAGGCGTCAAGGCAATCGCTGAAGAGATCGAAGTGAAACTGCCGTCGCTATCAAAACGCGACGACGGCGAGATTGCGTCGGCGGCGATCAACCGCATGTCTTGGGATACGTCGATCCCGAAAGATGCTGTGAAGGTCAAGATCCAGGACGGCTGGGTTACGCTCACCGGTCAAGTGGAATGGTTCTTCCAAAAGGATGCTGCAGCTGCAGAGATCCGTGGCCTTATGGGCGTGACCGGCGTGTCCAACCAGATCACCGTCAAGACGCGTCCGAACGTCGGCGATATCAGCGAAGGCATCCGGCATGCACTTCATCGCTCCTGGTATGACGACGACAACGTCAAGGTGACGGCGAAGGACGGCAAGGTCGAACTGAACGGCACCGTGCATACATGGTCGGACAGGCAGATGGCAGGCATGACAGCCTGGGCTGCTCCGGGTACGACCTCAGTCCAGAACAACATCGCAGTCACGAACTGAAGTGATCTCCCGCTGCCCGCGTGATCAGGGCGGCGGGAAGCATCCGCCAGACACACAGCGTGCTAGCGCTTCAACGCAATCTCATGCTTGCGATTCAAGGCCGCCGCCTTGGCGCCAAAAGAAGCGCGGTACATGATAAAGCGACCTGAGACGCCGGTGGCGATGCGCCAGTCGCCCTCGATCATGGTGAACTTGTCATTGGAGCCGCCGGAATACTGGATGGGCTCGAAACGGAAGCCGCGCTTTGGCTGGTACACCTTCGTGAAATAAACCGACGAGCCGGACCGGCCGCCCGTGAGATTTGCTGAAAGCTCTGCGCCACCTGAACTCAAATAGACCTGTTCGAGCGTCGTGCCGGTCAGGATGCCGGAGACATCTTCCAGATGGGCGGAAAACGGCGTCGGGTTGTTGGCGGTGTCATACCAGTATTCGCCCGACCAGTAGCCGGTGAGGTCGCTGTCGCGGGATAATTGGAACCCGGATGGCATGGATCGTCCCGCTCTTGCCCCCCACGCCTTGTATTCCCGGAGGAGGCCGCTAATCCGGCGAGCGTATACATCAGAATGCAGCCGGCTGGGCAGATGCCATGAAGATTCTCATTGTCGGAAGCGGCGGCCGGGAACATGCGCTGGCGTGGAAGCTGAAGCAGAGCCCACGCGTAACGCAAATTCTGGCAGCGCCGGGCAATCCGGGGATCGCGGAGATTGCCGAATGCGTGGCCGTGGCGGCCGACGATATTTCGGGGCTGGTGGAACTGGCCAGGACCGAGCGTCCGCATCTGGTGATCGTGGGACCGGAAGTTCCACTGGTGATGGGGCTGGCAGACAAGCTGCGCGCGATCGACGTCCCGGTGTTCGGGCCGTCGGCGCGGGCGGCGATGCTGGAGGGCTCGAAGGGGTTCTCCAAGGACTTTATGGCGAAGTACAATATTCCGACCGCGCGCTATCGTCGCTTTACAGCCGAGCAGACAGCCGAAGCGAAGGTCTATCTCAAGACATTCGATAGGCCGCCGTATGTGCTGAAGGCGGACGGGCTGGCGGCTGGCAAGGGCGTGGTGATCGCAGAATCGACGGCTGAAGCCGAGGCCGAGATCGATGCGATGCTCGGCGGCAAGTTCGGCGCAGCGTCGGCGTCTCTCGTGATCGAGGAGTTCATGCACGGCGAGGAAGCCAGCTTTTTCGCGTTGTGTGATGGCGAAACAGCGGTGGCGCTGGCTGGGGCGCAGGATCACAAGCGTGTGGGCGATGGCGACACCGGTCCAAACACGGGCGGCATGGGCGCTTATTCGCCGGCGCCGATCCTCGACCAGGCGATGCAGAACCGCGTGATGGACGAGATCGTCATGCCCACGATCAAGGGCATGAAAGAGGATGGGCGGCCTTACAGTGGCGTGCTGTTCGTTGGGCTGATGATCGACGAAGCACACGGACCGCGCGTGGTGGAGTATAATGTCCGTTTTGGTGATCCGGAATGCCAGGTGATCATGACCCGCCTGAAGGAAGATCCACTACCGCAGCTGTTGGCGTGCGCGACCGGCGGGCTCGCCGGGTGCAAGCGTCTGGAGCGGTTCTCCGATCCGGCGGTGAGCGTGGTGATGGCGGGCGCAGGATATCCGGGCGAGCCGAAAAAGGGCGGCGTGATCGGTGGGCTGGATGAGGCGGGCGACCTGCGGGGCGTCACGGTGTTCCATGCGGGCACGGCGCGGAAGGGCGACGACATCATCGCCAATGGCGGGCGCGTTCTGAACGTGACAGCGACGGCCCCGACGCTGAAGCAAGCGGTCGCACGTGCGTATGAGGCGGTAGACCTGATCGACTGGCCGGACGGCTTCTGCAGGCGCGATATCGCGTGGCGAGCGCTGGAGCGCGGTGCCTAGTCGAGGCTGGCACGCACGCTTTAGCGCCGGATCGTCCTTGGCCTGACCGGTGGCGTATTCGGGCTGCACGATCGTCCTGCCGAAGGCGTGCGGGAAGGCGGTCACGATGGCGGCGCCGGCGCCGATTGACCTGGTGTTCGACGTCCTCCCGCTGGCGGCGAACAGTGTTCTGGCGAAGGCAGTCGCCAGGACTGCGCGGCCCAGTGGACGGGTGGCGCTGATGGGCGAGGTCATAATGCAAGGCTGGCCGTGTGGGGCTGCCCTATGCCTTGATTAAGGGGAGCCGCTTGGCGAACCATGGCGTCTGAATGCTCCACACTTTGCACGAGCCGAGCTGGCAAAACTCATGCGCGGGAGGCTGCATTCCGCGCATGGAGTGGAGGTGAAACGGCACAGGCTGGACACCGTCAACGACCCGATTTCCTTTGAACATGCGATAGCGAGGCCGTTCACTCGGACCGAACGCGGGATGAAAGGCAAGCCCCGAGGAGGGACTGGGTCGGACCGAGAAAAAACCCTCGACCTACCCCCCTGAACGGCCCTAATCAGGTTTGAATTTTCGGTATGCGGCCGGCGCAAGACCGGCCCAATTCGGATAGGGCGGACCATGACGGATACCAATCCCAGCGAGATGTTTTCCGGCACGAAAGACGTCGCCGACAGCCACAAGTTCGACGAGGCAAAGCTCGCCGCGTGGATGGAAGCAAATGTCGAAGGCTATAAAGGTCCGCTGACCGTGCGCCAGTTCAAGGGCGGGCAGTCGAACCCGACCTATCAGCTGATCACGCCGACCAAGAAATATGTCATGCGCCGCAAGCCGCCGGGCAAGCTGTTGCCGTCGGCGCACGCGGTGGACCGCGAGTATCGCGTGATCGCGGCGCTCTATCCGCTCGGCTTCCCGGTCGCGAAGCCGTACGGGCTTTGCGAGGACGATAGCGTCACCGGCACGATGTTTTACATCATGGATATGGTCGAGGGCCGCATCCTGTGGGACGCAACCCTGCCCGACTACACGCCAGCGCAACGCAGCGCGATCTATGACGCGAAAATATCGACGTTTGCAGCGCTTCATAATGTGGACTGGAAGAAGGCGGGGCTCGAGGGCTTCGGCAAGGAAGGCGACTACATCGCGCGCCAGATTCATCGTTGGACGAAGCAGTACCAGATGTCCGAGACGACCAAGATCCCGGAGATGGACAAGCTGATCGAATGGCTGCCGAAGAACATTCCAGCGGGCGAGATCACAACCATCGTTCATGGCGACTATCGCATCGACAACATGGTGCTGCATCCGACCGAGCCGCGCGTGCTGGCGGTGCTCGACTGGGAGCTGTCGACGCTGGGCGATCCTCTGGCCGACTTCACCTATCACCTGATGTCATGGGTGATGCCCTCGTCAGATCCGCAGCGCCCATCGATTTCGGGCGTGGTGCAGAACCCGTCCTACGGCATTCCGAACAAGGAGACATATGTCGCGCGATATTGCGAACTGACCGGGCGCGACAGCATTCCGAACCTTGACTATTTCTTTGCGTACAACGCCTTCCGCCTCGCGGGGATCCTGCAGGGCATCGTCGGGCGCGTGCGCGATGGCACCGCCAGCAATGCGGCAGCGGCGCAGAACGAAGGGCGCGTGGCGCCTCTGGCGCAGTTTGCCTATGCGTGCGCCCAGCGCGCGGGCATGGAGGGCTAGAGCACCCCGTCTGATGCCGCCCGGCTGCAGCTGGGGCTTGCAAAGCGGATCGCCGGGGCAGAACCTCGGCGTAGGACCTGGAGGGGATGATGCGTGGCTTGCTCGCCTGTTGCCTGATGTTTGCGGCGGCCTGTTCGACGCCAGCCGCAAAGCCAACGTTTGATCTCGCCGGCATGAAGCCAACTCCGGACGGCGAGACAGCCACGCTGACCGGATGGTTCAATCTGGTTGATCGAACATTCCGGCTCTATCCGACAGCGGCGAAGCCCGCCAACGACGCACCCTGCCTTTCCGGCGTTTTGCTCTCCCTCGCGGGCATGCCGACGCCGGAGGATTCGAACAGGCCGATGACGGTGACAGGCTATGTTTACGCCAAGGGGGATGAGGCCGCGCAGGGCGCTGCGAACCCGTGTCAGTCAGGCGTGATCCTCGAAGCGATCGAAGTATCGGCTCCGGAAGCCTAAGCAGGCAAATTCGCGCAAGTTCCCCCTCGCATCGACGCGGTGGCTTGCTCCGCTCCGCGGGAAATGCCTAGCTGCGCCTGCACCAACCGGAGGGCGGATCATGCGCAAGACAGTTCTTTTCGCGGCCAGCGTTCTGGCTGCCGGCCTTCTCGCCGCGCCGGTGCTTTCGCAGCAGACGAGCAGCCTGCCAGACCTCGAGAAGGCGTTCGACAGCCACATCTCGCCACCGGAAATGGGTGGCTGGATGAAGAAGATGGCGGCGGAGCCAAACCATGTCGGCTCGGCGCATGACAGGCTCAACGCAGAAGAC
This sequence comes from Hyphomonadaceae bacterium, assembly GCA_947478925.1. Classification (GTDB taxonomy): domain Bacteria; phylum Pseudomonadota; class Alphaproteobacteria; order Caulobacterales; family Hyphomonadaceae; genus UBA7672. Next base: position 6,522 of record CANJXY010000069.1, read on the forward strand.
ACCCTCGCACAATTCAAGGCGTGGGGCTGGGATGCGCACATCGAGACGTTCAAAGTGCTGTATCCGACCCCCATTAAAGTCTCCCTAGACCTGACGACACCGAAGAAGTTTGCCGCGACGCTGACCGAGCGGCCCATTCCGGGCGACGCCACATCAAGCCGCACCAAAGATGAGCTACCTGCCTATGTGGCCTTCCAGGGTGATGGTGATGTGACGGCGCCGATCGTCTACGTGAACTACGGCATGCCGGACGACTACAAGGCGCTAGAGCGCATGGGCATCGATGTGAAGGGCAAGATCGTGATCGCCCGTTACGGCCAGGGCTGGCGCGGGCTAAAGCCGAAGCTGGCGCAGGATCATGGCGCTGTCGGGTGCATAATCTATTCCGATCCGCGTGATGATGGCTTCTCGCAGGACGACGTTTATCCCAAGGGCGCAGCGCGGCCGCCGCAGGGTTTCCAGCGGGGCTCAGTCGCTGACATGCCGCTCTATCCGGGTGATCCGCTGACGCCGGGCGTGGGGGCCACGGATGGCGCCACGCGATTGTTGCGGGAAGACGCGCCCACGATCCTGAAAATTCCGGTGCTGCCGATCTCCTACGGCGATGCAGAGAAATTCCTCGGTGCAATGGGCGGCAATGTCGTGCCGCCAAACTGGCGCGGATCGATCCCGATCACCTACCATGTTGGCGGCACGGACGCGGCCAAGGCGCATATGGTGGTGAAGTCGGAGTGGTCGCTGAAGACCATCTACAACGTGGTCGCGAAGATGGAGGGCTCGCTCTATCCGGACCAGTGGGTGCTGCGCGGCAACCACCATGACGGCTGGGTGTTCGGCGCGTCCGACCCGATCAGCGGACACATCGCGATGATGGCTGAGGCGAAATCGATCGGCGAGTTGGCCAAGACGGGCTGGAAGCCGAAGCGGACGCTGGTTTATCTCAGCTGGGACGCGGAAGAGCCGATGCTGCTGGGGTCAACCGAGTGGGCAGAGACACATGCGGACGAGCTAAAGCAGAAGGCGCTGATCTATATCAACACGGACGGCAATGGCCGCGGGTTCCTGGGCGTCGAGGGCAACCATGCATTGCAGAGCTTCGTCAACAAGGTAGCGGTCGATGTGACCGATCCCCAGACGGGCGTGAGCGTCGATAAGCGTTCCCGTGCGGGCGCAATGGTGGCTGCGGCTTTGGGAGGCGCCAATGAGCGCACCAAGGCGATCGGCAAGGCGGCGGCGGACGGGAAAGACATTCCGCTCGATCCGCTTGGCTCCGGCTCCGATTATTCGAGCTTCCTGCAGCATCTTGGCATCGCAGCGCTGAACGTTGGTTATGGCGGCGAAGGCGACAGCGGCGGGGTCTATCATTCGGCGTACGACACGTACGAGCATCACTCAACCTTCGTCGATCCGGGCTTCGCCTATGCCGGCACTCTGGCCAAAACGACAGGTCGAATGGTGCTGCGGATGTCCGAGCAGGATACGCCGGTCGAGCGCTATGGCGATTTCGCCGATACGGTCTCGACCTATCTCGACGAGGTGAAGGCGCTCGCTGGCGCGAAGCGCGAAGCGCAGACAGCACAGGCCAAACTGATCGAGACCGGCGCCTACAAGCTGTCGGATGATCCCAAGCAGACGAGTGGTCCGCCGACGCCGTTGAAAGTAGTGCCGTTCTTCAACTTTGCGCCGCTGGAAAATTCGGTCGTGCGTTTGAAGGCGAGTGCGGCGGCTTATGACAAGACACTGGCAGCAAAAGCGCCGACGCTTTCGGCCGACGCAAAAGCCAGGCTGGTAGCGCTGGCGGGCAAGACGGAACAGGCAATGACAACGGAACCGGGCCTGCCCGGGGGTCGCGGCTGGTACAGGAATATGGTTTACGCGCCCGGGCGTTTCACCGGATACGGCGCGAAGACCCTGCCCGGCGTTCGCGAGGCGATCGAAGATGAGCGCTGGGACGATGCCGAGACCTATGTGGGCCTGACGGCGAAGGCGATCAACGCCTATGCCGACATGCTGGACAAGGGCGTCGTCTTGATGGGCGGCACGTCCTAAGGCAGCGCTGCGAACCACGTATCGAGCGCGGCGGCCTCCGCACGTCCGCGCTCGGTGCGTTTGACCGCTTCGGCGTCTTCTCCCCAACGTTCTGTCTGGAAGGCTTCATCGATGCGCGAGAGTTCGTATGCGTCGACTGCGGTCAGGCGGCCGCGTTCGACGGCGAGGCCAAGCACAGCGGATCCGAAGAGTGGGACAGCGTGCGCGAGGCCCGCCTTGCGGAAGGGGTCGAGCGATGTGACGTGTGCGTGCACTGCCTGAAGTGAAGCTTCGGTCTGCGCGATGGGCGCGATGCCGACCGTCGCGTCGAGTTTGACGCCCAGCGCCTGTCCGGCCCACTCGCGCAACGGCGCCCAAGCAACCTGCTGGCGGTCACGCAGGACAGCCGGGCCATCCGCGAGATAACAGACGAGGTCCGTGCCTGCGAAGCGTGCGACCTCACTTGCGGCGGCTTCCCAGGCTTCCGGTGTGCGGTCGAGCGCGCCGTAGACCATGCGCGTGATGTGCATGGTGTAAAGATCGATGCGTTCGATCTGCGCGCGCCATTCGGCGGCGATGGCTTCGGCAAGCCGCTCTGAAGGAATGGTGAGCGGCTGGCCGGCAGCTGTGCGCAGGCTGCGTTTGTCGAGCAGGACACGCCAGAGGCCGTCATCGGCGGCAACAGAGACGTCGGTGTAGAAACGCTTCGGTCGCTGATCGATTTCGCCTTTGACGCCCTTTGCGTATTCCATCGGCGACTCTCGGCGGGCTAGCGGATGCGGCGCGGCTTGCGGAGATCAAAGAAATTCTCCGCGGAATGTTCTTCGAAACCAAGCACCTCGAACGTCTGCTTCATGTGCGGCGGCAGGTCGGCCACGATTTCGATCGGACCGCGCGGTCCGGGCAGACGCAAGGCGCGCGCGTGGAGGTGGAGGCCTTCGGCGAGCCCCTGCGGCAGTTCGCGGTCACAGGTGTATTTGCGATCGCCGACTATGGCGCAGCCGATCTCGGCCATGTGGAAGCGCAGCTGGTGGGTACGGCCGGTCTCGGGCTTCAGCGCAACCCACGCAGCCTTGCGGCCGGCGTTCTGGACAACAGAATAGAGCGTAAGGGCGTGAACTGCGCCCTTTTCGTTCTGCTCGGCCGTGCGCATCTTTTCCTTGTCGCTGCCCGGGCCGGTCGACTTGATCATCCAGCCACGGATATCCCCGTTGACAGGATGCGGTACGCCGAGGGTGACGGCCCAATAGATCTTGTCGAGCTCACGCGAGCGGAAAAGGTTGCTGAGCTGGTTAGCTGAGCCGACCGTCTTCGCAAGGATCAGTACGCCGGAGGTGTCGCGGTCGAGGCGGTGCACGAGGCGGGGCTTTTCGGCGGTGTCGTCAACCAGCGCGCGCGAGAGGCCATCGATATGGCGTGACGTGCCAGTGCCGCCCTGCGTGGCGAGACCCGAGGGTTTGTTGAGCGCGATGATGCGGTCATCCTCGAAGATTACCAGCGAGCGCATCATGTCAGCGTCGGATGCCTTCACGGTCATGCGAGGCTTGTCGTCTTCGTCGGCCCCGGGGCGATCCTTGGCCGCGGTCATCGGCGGCACGCGGACGGACTGGCCCGCTTTCACGCGTGTGTTGGCCTTGGCACGGGCGCCATCGACGCGGATCTCTCCGGTGCGGCAGGCTTTCTCGATCTGGCCTTGCGTCAGGCCGTGAAACTTGCGCTTCAGCCAGCGATCGAGACGCGTGTCATCCTCGTCCGCATCGACGTTGAGATTGACGACCTGACCGACATTCCAGCTCATCCGAACACCTGTTTCGCCACGAGCAGACCGATCGCGACTGCGGCGAGGCCAGCGAGGACCGAGCCGATCGAATATGTGGACGCACCGAGCCAGTCACTGCGCTCGATCAGGCGCATGGTCTCAAGCGAGAAAGCGGAGAAGGTGGTGAAGCCACCGAGAATGCCGACGCCGAGAAAGAGGCGCCATTGCTCGCCGAGGTCGCCGCGTGTGGCGAGCCAACCTCCGAGCATGCCGATCAGAAGGCTGCCGGTTACGTTGATGGCGAACGTCGCCCACGGCCACTCGCCGGGCTGCGCTGGCGCAGTCAGCGAGACACCATAGCGGCCAGCGGCGCCGAGGCCGCCCCCGAGGGCTACGAGCAGGACGTTGAGCATTTCGCCCCGTCCATAGGGCTAACTGGCCGCCAAGGCCAGATCAGGGGGTAAATCGAGCCCTGCGGCCGATAGGACGGCACGGAAATCGACCGGCAGCGGGGCTTTAACCACGAAACGCCCGCCCGCCGTGGGGTGCGGGAAATCGAGGCTGGCGGCGTGGAGCATCAGCCGGGAGACGGCCTCGCCCTTCAGGGTCGAAGCGCCGCCGTAATAGGGGTCGCCGAGGATGGGGCGGCCCTCGATGGAGAGGTGGACGCGGATCTGATGCATGCGGCCGGTCTGGGGTTCCACTTCGAGCAGGTGGGTCTGACCGTTGGAGGCAAGGAGACGCCAGCGGGTGACTGCAGCCTGGCTGTTCTGGTCTCCAGGACGCGCCGCGCGCATAAGTTCCAGACCCGGGCGCGCGATATGACGCGCGAGCGGCATCGAGAACTCGGTCTCGCCCTCGGCCAGGGGCGAGCCGGTGACGATGGCGTAGTAGGTTTTGGAGACCAGGCGCTCGGCAAAGGCTTCGCTCAGGGCGGCGGCGGCAGGCTGTGTTTTGCAGGCAACGATAACCCCGGAGGTCTGGGCATCGAGGCGGTGGACGAGGCGTGGGCGCTTGCCGTTGGAGCGCGCGAAGGCTGCCAGCAGGCGATCCAGCGTGCGATCTTCGGGGTTGCGGGTTTGGACAGGCAAGCCGGATGGCTTGTTGAAAGCCAGAACACCGCTGTCTTCATGTATGACGAGGGCGCGAACGTACGCCGCGTCCTCCTCGGAGACGGGCATGGCTTCGTAGTTGCGTTTGACGCCTTTAGTCATTGGTTCGCTCGCGGCGCAACTTTGCCCACTGTTCAAGCTTCTCGCGGATCGGCGCTTCGCGGCCTGCCCCCTTGGGCTGGTAGAAGTTCTGCCGCTCCATGCCCTCCGGGAAATAGTTCTGGCCGGAGAACTGGTTGTCGGCGTCATGATCGTACTGGTAGCCGGCGCCATAGCCGAGGTTCTTCATCAGCTTCGTCGGCGCGTTGAGGATGTGGGCAGGCGGCGCAAGCGAGCCAGTCTCGCGCGCGGCGGCGCGAGCAGCGTTGTACGCCTTGTAGGCGGCGTTGGATTTTGGCGCCGTGGCGAGGTGGATCACGGCCTGCGCCAGCGCAAGTTCGCCTTCGGGAGACCCGAGGCGTTCGTAGGTGGCGGCGGCTTCGTTGCAGATCATCAGCGCGGTGGGGTCGGCCAAGCCGACATCCTCGCTGGCTGCGCGGATCATGCGGCGGGCGAGAAAGAGCGGGTCTTCGCCGCCCTCGAGCATGCGGCAGAACCAGTAGAGCGCAGCATCAGGATCCGAACCCCGCGTCGCCTTGTGCCAGGCGGAGATGAGATTGTAGTGCTCCTCCCGGTCCTTGTCGTAGGAGGGCGCGCGCTTCTGCAGGGCGGCCATCAACCCGTTGGCGTCGATGGGTTGCTTGCGGCCCCACGCGAAGACTTCCTCCACGAGATTGAGAAAGTAACGGCCATCGCCATCGGCCATCGCCATCAACGCGGCGCGGCCATCCTCCGTGAGAGGGGCGAACTTTTCATATAGCGCCTCGGCGCGGGTAAGGAGCTTGCCAAGGGCGGCTTCATCGAGGCGCTTCAGCACCATCACCTGCGTGCGTGAGAGCAACGCGGAGTTGAGCTCGAAGCTGGGGTTTTCCGTCGTGGCGCCGACGAGCGTGACCACGCCGCGCTCCACGAATGGCAGGAAGCCATCCTGCTGGGCGCGGTTGAAGCGGTGGATCTCGTCCACGAAGAGCAGCGTGCCCTTCCCTGTCTTGCGCAGCCCTTCAGCCTTCTCGAACGCAGCTCTGAGGTCCTTCACGCCGGAGAAGATCGCCGAGATCTGTTCGAATTCGAGCTTGGCGCGTTTTGCCAGCAGGCGGGCGATTGTGGTTTTGCCGGTCCCGGGTGGCCCCCAGAGGATCAGGCTAGCGAGGCGGCCCTGCGTCAGCATGCGGCCAACGGGGCCTTCTGGCCCGAGCAGATGATCCTGCCCGACCACATCCTCAAGCGTTTCCGGGCGCAGCCTGTCCGCCAGCGGACGAGGCGCATCATCGGTCATGCCTGCGGCTTCGAAGAGGTCTGTCACCTTCCCCGTCTACCGCGTGGCGTCGCCGTGGGCCAGCGCGATCAACGCCCGCGGAGTTCCGACTCGATGCGCTGGCCGTTGCGTTCTGTGGCGAGGCGCCAGGTGGTGGGTGGCGTGGCCTCGGCCTTCTTGAGGGCGGCGTCGAAATCGCGCTTGGTGCGGATCGTGGCGCCGTTCACCTCCCGGATGATGTCTCCGGGCTGGAACCCGACATTGCGGGCGATGGTGCGCGCCGGAACGCTGTAGACGAGGATGCCGCCATTGAAGGCGTCGACGCCGATTTCCTCGCCCAGCGCCGGGGTCAGTTCGACGACGGCCGCGCCCGCGAACGGGTTGCTGCCTTCGACCTGTACCAGCTCGGCCTGGGACGTACCGGGAGGTGCGGACATCTTCACGAAGACCTGCTGAGGCTTGCCGCCACGCAGGATGGCGAGCGTTGCAGTCTCGCCTTCGGCCTTGGTGGCGGCGATGAATTTCATGCCGCGATCATCGAACACTTCGCGGCCATCAACTGTGATAACGACGTCTCCTTCGCGAAGGCCGGCCTTGTCTGCGGGGCCGTTCCTGTAGACGTCGGCGATGAGCACGCCGCGCGGGCGGTCGAGGCCGAGGGCCTTGGCTTTCGCGCTGTCGATGGTTTCACCCTTGGCGCCGATCCACGGACGGACCAGCGTGCCGCCATGGACGGCCGCGTCGACGACGCGGCGGACCATCTCTGCGGGAATGGCGAAGCCGATGCCGTTGGAGCCGCCGCCCTTCGAGAAGATCATCGAGTTCACGCCGACCAGCCGACCCTGCATGTCGACCAGCGCGCCGCCGGAGTTGCCGGGATTGATCGATGCGTCGGTCTGGATGAAGGAGCCGAAATCGGACGCGCCAACATCCGTACGGGCGAGCGCGGAGACGATGCCGCTGGTGACGGTCTGGCCGACACCGAAAGGATTGCCGATGGCAAGCACGAGATCTCCGATCTGGAGATTGCGCGTGTCAGCGAAGGTGAGCATCGGCAGCGGTTGCCCGCCGGCGTCTATGCGGAGCACCGCGAGATCTGTGCGTGCGTCCTTCATGACGAGTTGGGCGGCGAATTCGCGGCGGTCGTTCAGCACGACGCGGAATTCCTGGCCGGCTTCGACGACGTGGTTGTTGGTGACGATGACGCCGTCAGATCCGACGATGACGCCAGAACCGAGCGAGTTGTCGACCTTCTCGCTGCGCGTCTGGGTATTGCCGTTGCAATAGACCTGCGCCCAGAACGGATCCTGCGCATACGGGCAGTTGGAGCGCGTGACGTTGACCGAAGAATAGACGTTCACGACGGCCGGCGCCGTGCGCTTCACGATGGGGGCGAAGGACTGCTGCAGGCCAAGCTGGGTTTCGGGGATGACCCGCGCATCCACAGGCGCGATGTCTGGACTGGGCGAAGCAGTGATTGCGGGATTTGGCGCACCCTGGGAGACAAGCTGCCCGACCGCCGGCACGGCGAGCATGGCCAGCGCGGTCGCGATACCAGCGGATGCGGCGAGGATGATATTCTGACGGTTCATTGCGATCCTCCGCGCCCACGCCGGCGCGGCCGGCACAATGAGCGGTACTGTCGAAAAAATAGGGCGCAGATTCCGGCGCAAACAAGGCTGGGCGACAGGTGCGCCCTGAGACCGAATGACTTTTCGCACCTGAAAGGACCGCGCACCGACGATGTCGAAACGAAAAAGGCCGCCCGGATGGGGCGGCCTCTTCCAAAATCAGCGGGCCAGAACAGCTTATTCAGCGGCTTCGGCGGCAGCCTCGGCACGGGCGCGGTCGTCAGAGCCCTTGGCGTCTTCGTCGCGATCAACCAGCTCGATGATGGCGAGCGGTGCGTTGTCACCATGGCGGAAGCCGGCTTTCAGGACGCGGGTATAGCCGCCCTTACGATCCTTGTAGCGGTCCGCGAGCGTGTCGAAGAGTTTCACAACGACATCAGCTTCCTTGAGCTGCGAGGCAGCCAGGCGGCGATTGGAAAGACCGCCTTTCTTGCCAAGCGTGATCAGCTTGTCGACCACAGCCTTGAGCTCCTTAGCTTTCGGCAGCGTGGTCGTGATCTGTTCGTGGCGGATCAGAGCGCCGGACATGTTCGCGAACATCGCCTTGCGATGCGCGGCGGTGCGATTGAATTTGCGGAGCGCGAAACCGTGGCGCATGTGACAATCCAGCCCTCAGCAGGCCGGCTCCTATAATCAGGTGTGGTCTTCGTATTTCTTGGCGAGCTCTTCGATGTTCTCCGGCGGCCAGGACGGAACGTCCATGCCGAGGTGGAGGCCCA
>CANJXY010000070.1 GCA_947478925.1 Hyphomonadaceae bacterium
AAAATGCGGGGCGCATCGACCAGATAGCGTTTCCACATGCGCCGCGGCTCGACACACAGGCGAAATAGCCACTCCAGGCGGTTGGCCCGCATCCATGCCGGCGCGCGCGCGGTCACGCCTGCCAGGAATTCCAGCGAGGCGCCGCAGCAGATCGCGACGCCAGAACAGTCGCCTGCCTGGCGCGCCTCATAGGCAATCATCTCCTGCTGCGGCGAGCCGACTGCGAGGAAGACATAAGACGCCGGATTTTCGCGAATGAAGCGAACGCAAGCCGCACGCGCATCCCCGTCATCGCGCAGGCCAGACGGCGCATCGAACCAGCGCAGATCTTTCAGACCGAAGCGCTCGCGCAGGGCGGCCGACATCTCCTCGGTCCCGCCGATCATCAACACGGTGTCGTCAGGGGCGATGTATTTGCGGAAAAGGTCGGTCACGACGTCTGCGCCAGGCGCTGCGGGCAAATCCAGATAGGAGGCGCTGGCGAAGGATTCGAGAATGCGGCTGTCGCACAGGTTCATCCACGCATTGTGGTACAGCGTCCCCAGCGCCGGCTGCCTGTCCATCCGCACCACATGATCGACATTCGGCGTCGCGACATAGGCGAAGGGGCCCAGGGTCCGTGCGCGCCGTGCAATCAACGCCGCTGCTTCTTCAACCGTCAGCGGGTCGAACACGACGTTCAGGAATTGCATGCGCGGGGTCATGGGCATGGGGACCGTTGTGCAGTGGCTCGGACCTCAGGCTAGGCAAGTCTGGTTGAGGAGATGTTGCGGGGGCCGAATTAATTTTCAGAGGTCTCGGTCTCGCCAGCGTTGCCGCTTTCGGGGCCGACGGAGGCGCCGTCGCGTCCATAGCCGTATTTCCGCAGCAAACCGCGCATCTGGTGATAGCTGAGCCCCAGGTGCTCGGCCGCCTTCTTCTGGTGACCGCGACAGGTCTCAAGCGCTGCTGCGATCAGTTTCTTCTCAAGCTCGGAGACGACGGTGTTGAAGTCCACGGGACCTTCCGGCAGCGCCGGGGAGGCCGCTGGGGCTCGTTCCGGCGGGGCAGGTGCATGCCCTGCGCGCGGCGTCTCAACGGGAGTAAACAGCTCCTTCGACGGTCGCCATGGCGAGTTGAAAGGATCGAGCATGTCGGCCGACAGAGTCACCGGTCCCAGCGGCGCGCCATTGGCCTGCGCCGCCATGATGCGGAAGGTGGCGCGTTCGGCGGCATTCCTCAGTTCACGGACATTCCCCGGCCAGGAATAGTCGCACATCGCCTCCAGCGCGCTGCGCGACCAGCCGGGGAAATCGCCCTCCAGCTCGCGTGCGATCCGCTGCCCGAAATGCTCGGCCAGCAGGATGATGTCCTCTGGTCGCGCCCGCAGCGGCGCTAGCGTGATGACGTCGAAGGCGAGGCGATCGAGCAAGTCGGGCCGAAATCGGCCCTCGGCGGCGCGCCCCGGCAGGTCGACGTTCGTCGCCGCCACAATGCGCACATCCGTGGTTATCGTGTCCTCGCCGCCCAGGCGCTGGAACTGCCCGTACTCGACCACGCGCAGAAGCTTTTCCTGCACCTGCATGGAGGCAGTCGCGATCTCGTCGAGGAAGAGCGTGCCGCCATCGGCCTGCTCGAAGCGGCCTTGCCGCCGCTTGGTGGCGCCGGTGAACGCACCGGCCTCGTGGCCGAATAGCTCGGAATCCAGCAGGTCTTCCGACAGCGCGCCGCAATTCACCTTAACGAACGGCTTGTCCCAGCGCGGCGACAGATAGTGCAGGCGTTCGGCGATCAGTTCCTTGCCGGTGCCGCGCTCGCCGATCACCAGGATCGGGCGCTCGACCAGCGCCGCGAGCGATACGCGCTCAAGGCTTTCCAGCCACGTCGCGGACTGGCCGATCAGGTCGGGAGGTGAAGGTGTCGCCATGTGGCGAGAATTACCACCAGATAGCTTAATTCGCCAATAAGCCGGTGGCGCTTTTCACCAAATTCCTTGCTTATGCACAGGGCGATTCAAGAAAAAGCGAGAAAATACAGGGCGCCAAATGGTTACCAAAAACTGGCACGCCGGTTGCAATCAATGTTTCATGCCGGGGTTACACCGGCGACCACAGGAGACAGTGATGCGCTACACCGACAGCCGCGACCCCTACGAGAAGCCCAGCCCACTGGGACGGTTCGGAAGCTGGCTGTCACGCAGATCGATCGAAAGCTGGGGCTTCTTCATCGCCGGCTTCCTGATCGCGCGGATCTTCTTCTGACCTCCCTCCACTTCATCGGCACACAAGACCACCCCCTCCAAGAAGACCATCCCCCCGAGAAGTTTTAGACGAAAGGTTCTGATATGGGCGTTTTCTCCCGACTGTCCGACATCATCAACTCCAACATCAACTCCATGCTGGATAAGGCGGAGGATCCGGAGAAGATCGCCCGCCTGATCATTCAGGAAATGGAAGACTGCCTTGTCGAGGTCCGCTCCGCCGCTGCGCGGTCGATGGCGGACAAGAAGGAATATGAGCGCGATATCAAGACGCTCGAACAGACCCGTCTCGACTGGACAGCCAAGGCAGAGCTCGCCGTGGAAAAGGGGCGCGAAGACCTCGCCCGCGGCGCCCTCTCCGCCAAGCAGCGCGCCGAGCGCGAGATCGACAGCCGCCGCCAGGCGCTGACCGCGATCGAAGAAGTCTCGGTTCGCCGTCAGGACGATCTGGAGAAGTTGCAAGCCAAACTCGACGAAGCGAAAACGAAACATCGTGCGCTGGTCGTCCGTCGCGAAGCTGCTGAACAACGGATCGCGATGCGCTCGCGCATCGAGGTCAACAAGGTCGACGAGGCGATGCGCCGCTACGGCCAGATCGAACGCAAGGTCGACGAAATGGAAGCCTATGCCGATCTGATCAATGTCGGCGACCGTTCGCTCGAAGCGCAGTTTCAGGAACTGGCCGCCGAAGAGTCGATCGAAAAGGAACTGGCCGAGATCAAGCGCCGTCGTGGCGGAGCCCCCGCTCCTGCTGCTCCGCCCGCTCCGGTCCGCCGCAAAGCCTCGGAAGGTGAGGGTGCCTGATGCAAGCCGAAACAGTGATGGGGATGAGCCTCGGGCTCGTTGCGATCGTCTCCCTCTTCGTCGTCCTTCCCTGGATGATACTGCACTATATCTCCAAGAACCGCTCGTCTCGTAACCTGACCGAGGACGACGAGCGGATGCTGGAGGACCTCTGGCGCTCAGCTCGAACAATGGAGCGCCGGATCGAAACCCTGGAACGTCTCATCGAGCCTGACGCAGCACCTGCCCGCCCGCGTCCTGCCCAATCCACCCGTGGGGACATCAACTGATGCGCGACGATTACATCTCTTCTCCGAATCCCAAGCGGCTCTACCGCTCCCGTGACAAGGTCATCGCTGGTGTCTGCGGCGGCATCGCCGAGCGCATGGGCTGGGACCCGACCATCACCCGCGTTGTCGCCGCGATCTGTCTCTTCGGTGGCGTCGGCTTCATCATCCCGGTCTATCTGGTCGTCTGGGCCATCACGCCCTACCAGCCGTATCGCCCGCGCAACCTGACACCGGACGAGGAACGCTTCTGGACGTCGGTCTCGGATCGCCCGCGCGAAACCTTCTCCAACATCCGCTACAAGTTCAAGGATATGGACGACCGCCTGGCGCGCATGGAGCGCTCGGTCACCTCCGAGGAATGGAAACTCCGCAAGGAATTCCGCGACCTGGAAGGCATCTAGAACACCCGGCGCAGCGGCTGATCCTCCTCCTCCCGCAGCCGCTGCGCCAACGACGAACCAACAAAGCCCCCAAAGACAAAACAAAAGAGGGACAAATGGCTCGCAGCATTCAACTCACTCCCCTGCAGATCAGGTTGGCCTGCGCAGCAGCGCTCCTCGCCTTCGGCATGACGACCCTTCTTGCAGGCGCCCGCCTGGGCGTGGTTCATCTCGATGCTGGCGAAATGACGCTTGTCTTCGGTGGCGGCGAACAGGGACTGCAGGTCGACATGGCCTCGCGTGGCTGCCCGCCGGATTGCAACTTTGCGATCGACTGGCGCCCGCTGGCGTCGCTGACGGCTACGGAGTTGTAAGATGGAAGGTGTTATTGCAGTTGCGGCTCCGTTCGTGATGGTGGTGGCCATCGTCTATCTGATCCAGAACGGAAAGCTCCGCCGCGCGCAACTTCTGTCGCGTGGTTCGCAGCAAGACGAAGCCATTGTCGGCGCCATGCAGCAGCAGATCGACAAGCTGACGGCGCGCGTGCAGGTGCTCGAACGCCTCGTGACTGACGACGATCGCAGGCTCTCTCGCGAGATCGATGGCCTGCGCAATCGGGACCGCCCGCCAGCCTGATAAGGGTTTGAGCGACGGCCAAGGGAGACACAGACGTGAAAAACGATACCAGGCCCGCCCCCACCAACACTCCCACCGCTCCGGCGACCCCGCGCCCGCGCTTCCTCGATGTGCAGGAACCGCGTCGCGTGCCGCTGAGCCAGGTGCGCACCGATGAAGAAGCGCGCCTCGCGGCCGAAATCGAAAAACTGCGCTGAACATTACGCTGACAGGGGAGAGGCAGGATGATTGATGACAACGAGCGCCATAATAGCCGCCGCGCCGGCGCCGATCCCTTCAGCCGCGAAGCCAAGCGCGCCGCCTGGCGCGCTCGTCGCGCCGCGCGTCATGCCGGGCGCGGCGACTGGAGCCATTTCAGCGATCCTAAATTCTGGGGCCTCGACGCCGAAAGCATGAAGCACTGGGGCTTCGGCGGCGGCGCCGGCGGCGGAATGGGCGCCGGCCTGCACGGCATGGGGGGCCAGCCGGGCGGTGAAAACGTCGCCGAGCTTCAGGACAAGGTCGCCAGGATGGAGAAAACCATCGCCTCGCTCAACGAACGGATCATCGTGCTCGAAAGGCTGGCGCTCAACGACGAGGCCCGCCTCGCAGCCGAGATCGAACGACTGCGCGATACTGATCGCAAGCAGAGCTAGAAGATAGGACCGGAACATCATGGACTCGATTGGAATTCTCGTCCCTCTTCTCGGCATCGGTTGTGGCCTGGCCGCCATCCTTGGCGGCACCCATATCAAGTCGCAGCAGCTGAAGCTGCAGATCGCAAAAGAAGAGCGGGCCTCAGGCGCCAGCTCATCTGAAACGCAAAACGAGATCCAGCGCCTCAAGGATCGCGTCGCCGTGCTCGAACGCCTGCTCACCGACGGCGACCGCAAACTCTCCAGCGAGATCGATCGCCTCCGTTCATCGGAAAGGATCTGAGCCATGGACCTAACAACCATGATCGTGGTGGTCGTCTCGATTGTCCTCGTCTTCTCGCTCATCATCACGATGGTGGCCTTGAAGCACGAACAGAAGCGTCTCGAAATCCTCCGCGGCCGCAAGGACTCGTCCGATGACATTGCCCGCCTCGAACAGATTCTCACCGCCCATCAGGCCGAGACCGCCAGGTTGCGCGACCGCGTGCAGGTTCTTGAACGTCTTGTTACTGACGAAGACCGCAGGCTCGCCAGCGACATCGACCGGCTGAAGTCAGAACAGAGGGTGTAGGCACATGCATCTCGGCGTCTTCGAATTCGTCATCGCGCTCGTGATCCTCGGCACGGTCTCCAGCATCATCACCGGAGGTCTCAAGATCGAACGCGAAAAGATCCGCGCTCGCAGCCGAGGTATGGATGGCGAGACCGAGCAGCTCCACGGCATTGTCGGCGATCTTCACCAGGACGTCGCCAAGCTGAAGGATCGCGTGCGCGTCCTCGAGAAGCTCGTCACCGACGACGACCGCCGCCTGGCCGACGAGATCGAACGCCTGAAACGGACAGACTCAACTTCACGTATCTGACGAGGTGACATTATTTCCGCGCCTCATCGCGCGGACAAGGAATCGCCCGGGGTCAAGGCAATCGGCAACGCTGCTCTCAACGGGCAGAGGTTCTCCGAGGGCTTCCGATGCGACCAGCTCGGCGAGCAGCGGCGCCCAAAGAAAGCCGCGTGAGCCGAGGCCGCCGATGAGGCGGTAACGTCCTGAAGGCGCCGGAGTGCCGTCCGGCGCCTTTTCATTTGCAGAACCTGGTTGTGGCGGGCGTCCTGCAAACGGCAACCGATCCTGCGTCGTCGCCCGTATCGCCGCCCGCGCTGACAGGTCACCCGCAACAATGTCGGGCCGCAACCGCGTCAGCACGCCAAGATTGTGCGTCCGCGCTTCAGCGCTGATCTCCGGCTCACCCTGCGTCGCCTCGAATGTCGCGCCGAACACCAGCTTGTCGAACGCCTCCACGGCGTAACCGCCATCTGCGATCGCGCTCGGCCTCCCGTGCGATGCCATCCAGTCCACTTGTCCCAGCCGTCCCTCGACCGTCGGCGCTGCAACGCCATCGATCTCGCTTACGCCCATCCCCGCGCACACAATCACCAGATCTGCGTCGATCTCGTCGACCGACGCCACACGCGCGCCGAACCGCAGCGCCGCCCCTTCCAGCAAGCGCGTCAGCGCGGCCTCAGGTTTCACGGCCACAGCGCCGACATGACGAAGCCCCGCGCCCTCCGGCTGCAGCAGGTCGTCCGACAATGGCGGATCGCTCAGTAGTTTCGCAAAGCGCTGTTCCTCGCGCTCGCCGCGCGGCAGATGCACAGCGTCCAGCACCTGCGCGGCGCCACGTCCCAGCGCCGGATAGAACCGCCGCGCCAGCAGCCACGCTTCGAGCAACGCGCGCGACGCCGGACCATCGCCCGCATCCAGACGCGGCATCGCCAGCGCCAGCGGATTGCCACTCGCCCCGCTGCCCGCCGCCGCCGCCTGATCGTAAACCGTCACACTGCATCCGCGGCGCACAAACGCGCGCGCCGCGCACGCCCCTGCAATCCCGGCCCCGATGATCGCCACGCGCTTCGGTGAAACAGCGCGGGCAGGGCGCTCCAACTCCAGCCGCGCTTCCAGCCGCTCCTTCTTCCGCCCATGCCCGGGAACCTTGGCAACCTCGAAGCCGACCGCCTGAAGGTTGCGCCGCACGTCGCCTGCCACCGTATATGTTGCGGCTCGCGCTCCCGCCGCACTCAGCCGCGCGACATGCCCCAACACCTCTGCCGACCACATCTCGGGGTTCTTCGCCGGCGCAAAGCCATCGAGAAACCAAGCATCAACGCTGGCCTGCGCCTGGCGGACCGCACTTGCGATCTCGTCGACAAAAAGCGTCAGCGTCACGTTATCACCGAGCACAATACGCTGCACGCCGCGTGCCCGATCTGGCCATTGATCTCTCAAACGCGCCGACAGCTCGGCGAGCTCCGGCCACGCCGCGTGCGCCCGCTCCGCCGCTTCGCGTGGCATCAGCAGCCCCTCAAATGATATCACATCCAGCCGCGCCATCGCGCTCGGCCGCTCCGCCCGCCACAGCTCCCACAGCGCCAGTAGGTTCAGCCCGGTGCCAAAGCCCAGCTCGCCGACTGTGAAATGCTCGCGCCCCGCCCAGCCCTCCGGCAGCCCGCATCCGACCAGAAATACGGCTCTCTTTTCCGAAAGTCCTTCGCCGGAGAAATAGACATCGCCATGCCCGCGCGCGAACGGCGCGGCTCCACCTGCCTCGGTGATGGTGAACTCGAGATCGGGCAGGGGCGGCAGACGCGGCATCAGGCCTTCGGGCGGCTCGCCGTCATCATGTAGTTGACCGATGTGTCGCGCGAGAGGCTCCACCGGCCCGCTAGCGGCGAGAACGACACGCCCAGCGTGTCTTCGATCGTGAGCCCCGCCTCGGTCAGCGCCTTCGACATCTCGTCTGGCGTCACGAACTTCGACCAGTCGTGCGTCCCCACCGGCAACCAGCGCAGGACGTGCTCGGCGCCCACGACAGCCAGCGCGAACGCCTTCGCCGTCCGGTTCAGGGTCGCCGCGATCAGCAGCCCGCCGGGCGTCAGCAGGCTCGCGCAATCCTTCAGGAACACCGCCGGGTCCTGGACATGCTCGACAACTTCCAGCGCCAGCACGATGTCGAACTTCGGCTCACCCGACGCAATCAACCCCTCGACCGTACCGACGCGATAATCCGCATCGACATGCACGCTGTCGGCATGCACCATCGCCGCCTTGATGTTCTTGTCGCCGGCATCGATCCCGACCGCGTGTGCGCCCAGCCGCGCCATCGGCTCGGTCACCAGCCCGCCGCCGCATCCGGCATCCAGCAGGCGCAAACCCTCCAGCGGACGTTTCGCATCAGCGTCCAGTCCGAAATGCCTCGTCGCGGTATCGCGGATATAGGTCAGGCGCACCGGATTGAATTTGTGCAGCGGCGCGAACTTGCCCGTTGGCGACCACCAGTCCGCCGCCATCGCGCGGAACTTGTCTATCTCAGCCGGATCGACGCTGGGCGCCTCGGGTATCGTCTCGTCGCGCGTGAGGGTCTTGGACATGTCGTCTATCTGGACCCTCACGGCCTCGCGGGCAACGGGCCGCGACAATCCGGAGCCACATTCCCGCCTGATTTGACCTGCCGCTTTTCGGCTCGTTAGGGATAAAACTGTTCTTCAGCCCAGCTAACCCAACCTCCCGATTGCCCTCCGGCCCTTGTGCCCCTAGACAGCCCTCCGTCGCCGCCCCCTTCCGGTTTTCGGGTGGCTCAAAGGACGTTCGCTGGTCATGAATCGCCTGGTGCTGAAATTCGGCGGAACCTCGGTCGCCAACCTCGAGCGCATTGCGCACGTGGCCGATATCGTCGCCGCGCGCCGGGCGGAATCCCGCGCCATTGCCGTTGTCGTATCCGCCATGTCCGGCACAACCAACCAGCTCGTCGAATGGACCCGCGGCGCGGCCGGCCCGGATCTGCATGGCGCCGAATATGACGACGAGTATGATGTGGTGGTCGCCTCGGGCGAACAGGTCACCGCGGGGCTTCTGGCCCTGGCTCTGCGTCGAAAGGGGCTGAAGGCGCGGTCCTGGCTCGGCTGGCAGCTCAAGCTGGCGACCGATGAAGCGCACGGCAAGGCCCGCATCAAGGGCTGCGAGAATCCGGAGTTCATCCGCTCTGTCGATAGCGGCGAGATCGCCGTGGTCGCCGGCTTCCAGGGCGTCGACGACCATGGCCGCGTCTCGACGCTCGGCCGCGGCGGATCCGATACCTCTGCTGTTGCTGTCGCGGCCGCGCTGAAAGCCTCGTTGTGCGACATCTACACGGACGTCGATGGCGTCTACACCACGGATCCACGCATCACGCCAAAAGCCAGGCGCATCGAGAAGATCTCGTATGAAGAGATGCTGGAGCTCGCCTCGCTGGGCGCCAAGGTGCTGCAGACGCGCTCCGTCGAGCTCGCAATGAACCATCGCGTGCCCGTCCGCGTGCTCTCTTCGTTTGAAGGGGCCGTGCCCAAGCCCAATACCGGAACGCTCGTGTGCGATGAGGAACAGATTGTGGAAAAGCAGGTTGTCAGCGGCGTCGCCTATTCGCGGGACGAAGCCAAGTTCAGCATGATCGGCGTCGAAGATCACCCGGGCGTCGCCGCCACCATCTTTGGTGCGCTGGCCGATGCGGGCGTCAATGTCGACATGATCGTGCAGGCTTCCGCCAAGACGGAGGGCCGCCAGAACATCGTCTTCACCTGTCCCGACCGCGACGCCGGCCACGCCAGCGCCGTGCTCAAACAGCTGGACGGCAAGGTCGGCTATGAAAGCCTCACCGTGTCTCGGGATGTGGCAAAGGTATCGGTCATCGGCGTCGGAATGCGCAGCCATGCGGGCGTGGCGAAGACAATGTTTCAGGCGCTTTCCGACAAAGGCATCAACATTCAGGTCATTTCGACATCTGAGATCAAGATTTCGGTGCTGATTGATGCATCGTATACCGAGCTGGCGGTGCGCGCGCTGCACACCGCTTATGGGCTCGACTCTGACTAGTGAGTCGAGCCACACGGGCCCTGAATGGAGTGGCCTAAGTGACTGATCGCGGCCGACCAGGAGATAAAGGGGGATCCCCGCAACGCAGCCATGTCGGCGGCGGCGCCAAGCTTTTGCTCTCGCGCCTGCGTGCGCTCATGGCCAATCAGGCCCAGGACCCCAAGCGGCTCGAACGGGTTGTGGAACTCATCGCCAACACGATGGTGGCCGATGTCTGCTCGATCTACCTGAAGACCGAAGACGAAAGCCTGATGCTGATGGCGACCCAGGGCCTGCGCCCGGAAGCCGTCGGCCGCACGCGCATGAAGGAGAACGAGGGTCTCGTCGGCCTCGTCTCGGCCACCGCGCGCCCCCTGCGCCTCACCGACGCCTTCTCGCACCCGCGCTTCTCCTACCGACCGGAAACCGGCGAAGACCCGTTCCACTCCTTCCTCGGCGTGCCGATCCTGCGCGGCGGCCGCGTTCTCGGCGTGCTCGTCGTGCAGAACCGCACCGAACGCGCCTATGACGATGAAGAAGCCGAAGCGCTGCAGACCGTCGCCATGGTGCTGGCCGAGCTCGTCGCCGCCGCCGCCGATACGCTGAGCGCCGGTCTGCGCCAGACCCGCCCTGTCGAACTGCGCGGTCGCACGCTCAACGAGGGGCTCGCGTCCGGCAAGGTCCATCTCTACGACCCGGTCGTCCCACCGGCCCGCCTGTTCGCCGCCGACGCCGAGGAAGAAGAGCGCCGCCTCAACGACGCCCTCGAATCTCTGCGTAACTCGATCGACTCGATGCTGACCCGCGCCGGCCCGGTGCTGTTCGGCGAAAGCCGCGACGTGCTGGAAACCTACCGCCTGTTCGCCCACGACCCGAGCTGGGAAGCCCGCCTGGTCGAAGCCGTCCGCACGGGTCTGTCCGCCGAGGCTGCCGTCGACCGCGTCCGCCGCGAGCACCGCGCCCGTCTCGAAAGCGCCCGTGACAGCCTGCTGCGCGAACGCCTGCACGACCTCGAGGATCTCGAAAACCGCCTGCTGCGCCAGCTTGACGGCAATGATGGCGGGGGACGTGTCGCGCCTCCCGGCGCCATACTGGTCGCCAGCCGCATCGGTCCGGCCGAACTGCTTGAATACCGCGACGCCCAGCTCGCCGGCATCGCCCTCGAAGAAGCCGGCGCAGGCTCGCACGCCGCCATCGTCGCCCGCGCCATCGGCATCCCAGCTGTCGGCGGCCTCGCCGGACTGGTGACGCGCGCGGAAGACGGCGATGTCATGATCATCGACGGTGATGGCGGCGTCGTGCACATCCGTCCCGAAGCCGAGATTACCGCCAACTTCCAGGCCCGCGTCGCCCTGTCCGAACAGACGCAGATCGAACTTGGCCGCCTGCGCGACGAACCCGCCAAAACCACCGACGGCGTCGAGGTCGACCTCTACATCAATGCCGGCCTCTCGTTTGACCTCGACCATCTCGATACGGTCGGCGCCAAGGGCGTCGGCCTGTTCCGCACCGAGTTCCAGTTCATGGCGTCAGAGACCATGCCCGGTCTCGAGGAGCAGTCGACCTTCTACAAATCGGTCATCGAGCGGGCAGGCGAGCGCCCTGTCACCTTCCGCACCATCGACCTCGGCGGCGACAAGATCGCCCCGTTCATGGGCCGGCGCGAGCGGGAAGAGAACCCGGCACTGGGCTGGCGCGCCCTCCGCATGGCGCTCGACCACCCCTTCTTCTTCCGTCGCCAGCTCCGCGCCCTGATCCGCGCCTCCCGCGGCAAGACCCTCAGGCTCATGTTCCCGATGGTCACCACCGTGGAGGAATTCGAAGCCGCCCGCCGTCTTCTCGACAGCGAAATGGAATGGGCGATCAAGTTCGGCCGCGATCTGCCCAACCGGCTGCAGGTCGGCGCCATGGTCGAAACGCCCTCGCTGGCTTTCTCGATCGACCAGCTGAAGGGCAAGGCCGACTTCCTTTCCATCGGCACCAACGACCTGATGCAGTTCTTCTTCGCTGCCGACCGCGACAATGCCCGTCTGGCAGGACGTTACGACATCCTGTCCCGCCCGGCCCTGCGCCTGCTGCTGCGCATGCGCCAGCGCGCCGACGAGGCGGAACTCCCGATCACGGTGTGCGGGGAGGCGGGTGGTCGCTCGCTGGAGGCCATCACCCTGGCCGCACTGGGTTATCGTAAGCTGTCAATGCAGGCAGCCCGCATCGCGCCAATCAAGCTTCTGATCCGTTCCGTCGACATGTCGGTGCTGGCGCCGCGTGTGCAAGGCCTGCTCGACAGCTCCGAACAGTCGATACGTAACGCTTTATTAAGCCTTGCAACCGACCTCGGGCTGAAGATTTAGGTTGTGACAGTAATCAGCGGCCCTTAACTTGTAATCATCTGTTAGGGTGGGTGGCGTTAAGGCGGTAGGGCGGTTCTTACAGGATTTGCCTTCCCGTTTCGGACAAACATATGAGCGGCGTGGCCAAGGACGAAACCAACCCCAATTCGCCTGCGGATTCGACGATTCCCGCACAAAGCGAACAGGATGCCGGGAAGCTCGATTCCCCGGACGCTGGGGCGTCAGCTGCCCATCTGCCTCCGCTTTTCAAGGACCCCGCGATCAAGGACCCGGCGGTAAAGGACGAAGCTGAGCCCCGTTCCCGCCGCCCGGCCCCACATCTGCGTGTCGTGTCCGACGCTGACGCCGAGCTCGCTGCTCCCGCCGTCCACCAGCGCATCGGCGACGAAATCCGCGCCGCCCGCGAAAACACCGGTTTCACGCTGGAACAGGTCTCCCGCGAAACCCGCGTGCACATCAGCCATCTGCGCGCCATCGAGGAGATGACGCCGGGCCTGCTCGGTGCGCCGGTCTACGCCAAAGGCTACATCAAATCCTACGCTCGCTTCCTCGGCATGGACGAGCAGACGACGCTCGACCGCTACCTGTCCGAGTGCGCGGCGATCCTGAAAGACCCCGAGAAAATCGAGATCGCCCAGCCGGCCTCGTCCAAGACGCGCAAGCTGCCGGTGGCCGTGCCCGTGCTCGGCATCCTGGTCGTTGCCCTCATCGGCGGCGGCGCAGCCCTGATGCTCAGCAATGGCGACAAGTCGCCGACCGCGATTACAGACCCTTCCGCCGCCAGTGTCGGCGCCGGCGTTGCTGCCGAACCCGCCGCCCCGCAACTCCGCATCGTCGCCCTCAAGCGCTCGATGCTCGAGGTTCGTTCGGCCAAGGGCGACAAGTACGTCCACCGCAATTACAACCCCGGCGAGTTCTTCGTCGTGCGCGTCGGCGCAGGTTTTACGGTTTCCGCCGATGACGGTTCGGCCTTCGAATGGCGCCTCGGCGACCAGTCGCTCGGCCTGCTGCAGCCCGAAGGCGGCCCGGTCTATTCGCAGAACGTTGACCTCGCGGCCCAACGCCAGCCGATCGTCATCGCACCGCCGGTCGATCCGACCGCGACCACGGTCCCGCATGACCCGGCGCTCGACGCTTATCCGGCGACGCCCGGCGCTCCGATCACGGGCGCCAATCCGGCCCCCGCCAAGCCCAGGCCGCCGAAGCCGCAACCCGCGCCTGCAACCGACACGGCCGCCAAGCCAGCCCCGAGCAAGCCCGCCCCGGGTGAGCCGGTTCCGCCCGTCCACGATCCGGCGCTTGACGCCTATCCGGATCAGGTTCCGACCGCGCCTCCGGCCCAGTAGCCTGCAGAAATCCCAGCATTCTGGCGACCGCGTGACGTCGTGTCGTGCGGCCGTCGCCTTTACTGCTTAGGCCAAAAGCCCCAGATATCGGCTATCGGCTGATCCGGACAGCACCATGAGCCAAGACATCAACCATATCCGTCCGTGGCGCACGATCACGCGGCGCAAGTCGCGCCAGATCCGCGTCGGCAAGGTGCTCGTCGGCGGCGATGCGCCGATCACCGTCCAGTCGATGACCAACACGCCGACTTCGGATGCGAAGGCGACTATCGAGCAGATCCGCGGCCTCGAAGAAGCAGGCGCCGACATCGTCCGTGTGTCATGCCCTGATGAAGATAGCACTGCCGCGATGCCGGAGATCTGCCGCGCCGCCAAAGTGCCGATCGTCGCCGACATCCACTTTCACTACAAACGCGGTATCGAAGCCGCGAAAGCCGGCGCTGCATGCCTGCGCATCAACCCGGGTAACATCGGCAACGTTAGCCGCGTGAAGGAAGTCATCCAGGCGGCCAAGGATCATGGCTGCTCAATGCGCATCGGCGTCAATGGCGGCTCGCTCGAACGCCACCTGCTGGAAAAATACGGCGAACCCTGTCCCGAAGCGATGGTCGAAAGCGCGCTCGATCACGCGCGCATTCTCGATGACAACGACTTCCACGAATACAAGATCTCGGTGAAAGCGTCCGACCCATTTCTCACCGTTGCAGCATACCACCAGCTCGCCGACGCCACCGATGCGCCATTGCACCTTGGCGTCACCGAAGCTGGCGGCCTGCGCACCGGCACGGTCAAGTCCGCCATCGGCATCGGCTCCATGCTCTGGGCCGGCATCGGCGATACCATTCGCGTCTCGCTTTCTGCCGAACCCGTTGAAGAGATCAAGGCGGGCTACGAGATACTGAAATCACTCGGCCTGCGCACACGGGGCGTCAACATCATCTCGTGCCCCAGCTGCGCACGTCAGGGCTTCGACGTGATCCGCACGGTCGAAGCACTGGAACTGCGCCTTGCCCACATCCAGGAGCCGATCTCGCTTTCCATCATCGGCTGCGTCGTCAACGGCCCAGGCGAAGCAACGATGACCGACCTTGGCTTCACCGGCGGCGGCAAGGATGCCGGCATGATGTACGTTTCCGGCAAGCCCGACCACAAGGTCAGCAACACCGACATGATCGACCGCATCGTCGCCCAGGTCGAAGCCCGCGCCAACCTTCTCCGCGCCGCAGGCGACGCCGCAGCCAAAGCAGCCGAATAGAACGCCGTGCGCACTGGGCGTTACATTGCATCTTGATGGAAAGGCCATCGTGCAGTCTCGGGGGAAAGCCAGAAATCTTCCGCCATGATCTCAGCAGGTCCCACCTGCGAGATCGCCCCGCACCCGCACTTG
>CANJXY010000071.1 GCA_947478925.1 Hyphomonadaceae bacterium
AGGCGTCATCACGGTTGAAGAAGCCAAGTCGCTCGAGACCGAACTCGAAGTCGTCGAGGGCATGCAGTTCGATCGCGGCTACCTGTCGGCCTACTTCGTCACCAACGCGGACAAGATGGAAGCCGTCCTCGACGACGCTCTAATCCTGCTCCATGAGAAGAAACTGACTTCGCTTCAACCGCTCCTGCCGGTGCTCGAGTCGGTCGTGCAGACGGCACGTCCGCTGATCATCATCTCGGAAGACGTTGAAGGCGAAGCGCTCGCGACCCTCGTCGTGAACAAGCTGCGTGGCGGCCTCAAAGTTGCTGCTGTCAAAGCCCCGGGCTTCGGCGACCGCCGCAAGGCCATGCTGGAAGACATCGCCATCCTGACGGGCGGCACGGTGATCTCCGAAGACCTCGGCATCAAGCTCGAGAACGTTACCATCGACATGCTCGGCAAAGCTAAGCGCGTGCAGATCTCGAAAGAGAACACCACGATCGTCGACGGCGGCGGCAAGAAGAAAGAGATCGAAGCCCGCATCTCGCAGATCCGCAAACAGATCGACGACACCACGTCGGACTACGACCGCGAGAAGCTGCAAGAGCGTCTCGCCAAGCTGGCTGGCGGCGTTGCCGTCATCAAGGTTGGCGGCGCCACGGAAGTAGAAGTGAAAGAGCGTAAGGACCGCGTTGACGACGCCCTCAACGCGACCCGCGCAGCCGTGGAAGAAGGCATCGTCGCCGGTGGCGGCACGGCCCTCCTCCGCGCTGCTTTCGCCATCAAGTCCGAAGGTGAGAACGACGACCAGCAAGCCGGCATCGATATCGTCCGCAAGGCTCTGGAAGCTCCGATCCGCCAGATCGCCGAAAACGCCGGCGTTGAAGGCTCTATCGTTGTCGGCCGCATCCGCTCGGAAAAAGGCTCGAAGAACTTCGGCTTCAACGCGCAGACCGAAGAATATGGCGACTTGGTCGAGATGGGCATCATCGACCCGGCGAAAGTGGTTCGCGTTGCTCTGCAGAACGCCGCTTCGGTGGCTGCGCTGCTGATCACGACGGAAGCCGCGATCGCTGAAGCTCCGAAGAAAGACGCTGGCCACAGCCATGGCGGCGGTGGCGGCATGCCGGACATGGGCGGCATGGACTTCTAGTCCATCGGACCAAGACCGACTCGGAACTGGAAAGGGCGGCCCGCAAGGGCCGCCCTTTCTGCATGCCGACGGTCGCCGGTCGATCACGACACCGTGACAATCGCCACGCTCCGGAGGCGAAGAAAGTGCCCCCGCGCACGATCGGCGGAATCTGATGCGTCAGATACCCAGTTTGGGGAAACATCCTTTCGCAAAGGGCCGGTCAGGCGAAAAGCTATCTCAAGTCCACATACCTGAATATTCCATGATATAGCTGCACTCAGTCTATTGATCGATAAACAATATACTCTTATTGTTTTTCGAGAAGTTCGATCGGTAGCCCATCCTGACCCCGGGCGAGCCATAACAAAAGAACTTCGGAATGCCGGTTGTCGGGGTGGTTCGGAAACGGGCCGCCCCGACTTCTTTTTGGCTTTCGGCAGCCGATGGCGCCAAATCCAGCGGCACCTGGCGCGAATCTCAAGCGTCAGGCGAGCCCGTTCATGTACGCGACATCTGAGATGACGGATATTGGTTTCAGGGCCGGGTGTGCGGGCAAACCTGCAGCCACAAAGAAAAAGGGCGGCGCGATAAACGCGCCGCCACTAGAAGGGTCTGATACGAGCGTTTCCTCCCCGAAACGCCAAACCGCCGAAGCAGTTCGATATGACAGTCACGCGAAGCTCACTTTGAGTCAAGCGCGACTTTGCGCTCACGTTATCTCGTCCGGGCATGACTTGGCCGCTTTGGGCCTGAACAGTGGATAGCTCGGCAAGGAAATGCCTGTTTTTGTCTTCGCAGGCGCAACAAACACGCAGTTATCCTGATACCGGACGGAATCGTCCTCTCGTAGCGTTCACGGGCGCGTGTCGTTCAATGCCTGGACAAACTGATCGTATGTTTCGTTAGCCTTACCGGCCATGCGGGCAAACGCGTCGAGCAATGACCGGAGCGCTAGAAGTGCTTCCGGCGACCACACAGCGCCGAGTGAGCCGACAAGTTGCGCCTGGCTGCGCAGGATGACGCCGTCATTCAGGATCTTCAGCCCATTGGCCTGCAGCGTGGCGCCTGTCGTGGTGATGTCGAC
Organism: Hyphomonadaceae bacterium; assembly: GCA_947478925.1. Taxonomy (GTDB): domain Bacteria; phylum Pseudomonadota; class Alphaproteobacteria; order Caulobacterales; family Hyphomonadaceae; genus UBA7672. The sequence goes on from CANJXY010000071.1 coordinate 2,199, forward strand.
GACCAGCTCGGCCACGCCTGCGGCGGGCGCCCCCTCTGTAGCCCCCGCGCTCTCAACGATGCGATAGTGGCCAACCCCCTCATCGGTGAAGAAGCGGCGGGTAGAGCGGACGTATTTCGTGGCGACGCGCAGCTTGCGCCCGGTGGCCCCCTCCATGCGCGCGGCAACGTCATCGACATCCGCCATCGTTTCGACGTCCAGCCAGCCGATAGGCGCCGCTACGACAAGATCGGCCCGTCCAAAGCCGAGCGGAACCAACAGGTGAGCGACGCGTTCGAGGTCGCCGGCCTGTTCGCGCAGCAGGTCCTCGCCACTGACGCCGGCGTGGATGTCGCCCGCGATGACGCCGGCGGCGATCTCGGACGCGGACAGCAGACGCACTTCAATGTCCGGCAGGGCCGGGATACGCGCGAGATAGCCGCGGGCGCCACCGAGCGGTTCGATCGGCACGCCAGCCCTGCGGAATAAATCCTCGTTCTGTTCCTTGAGGCGGCCCTTGGAGGGAACGGCGAGCTTCAGCGTTGTCATCTCGCGTCTCTCCGGCCGAGACGGTCTGCACGAATGGCGGCGCCGATGCCCGAGGCGATCACAGCGCCGGCGCTTAGGCGCGTGATGAGGCCGTCATACCGCCCGCCGGAGACGATGGGGCGATCGGCTTCGCTTGGCTGAGCGAGTTCAAAGACAAATCCGTCATAGTATTCGAACCGGCGGCCCGCTTCAGCGCTGAACGCGGCATCGCTCCAGAACGGCGGACGCAGCTTGGCGATCAGCGCCATGCGCTCGCGGAAGCCTTCCAGCGCCGCGCCCAGATCCACACCGGTCTCGCGCGCGAAGTCTTCCAGCGCTGCGACGCTCTCGGAAGCTGGCATGGAGATATCGAGATAGCCGGCGAGCACCATCGATACACCAACTTCCGGCGCGGGGTCGGTGGCTTTCTCGCGCAGGCGCAGGGCAATGTCCGCAGCGGTGCGGGCGACAGGATCGACGCCGATCGCGATGAGTTCAGCCTCAACAGCTTGAGTGGCTTCGTTTGCGCCGAGGCCACCGAAGCGGCGCGTGACATCAGCCATCGCGGTCTGACGGTTGGCGCCGTCGAGGAGTTCGCGCGGACCTTTGCGACGCGAGAAAGCACGGCGCAGCCGATCACGCCATTGCGGCGACAGTGGCAGGGCACCGAGCAGTGCGTGGTAGATGGCAACATCGCCAAAACGGACGGTCGCGCCGGTGACGCCGCCTGCTTGCGCGGCCTCCAACGCAACTGCGATGGCTTCGGCGTCTTCGGCCGGAGAGCCGCTATTGCCGAACCATTCGAAGCCGATCTGCAGATGCTCTACCGGATCGTCGGAGCCGCGCGGCGGCAGGCGATAAACGGGGCCCGCGCCGTGATAGCGCGCGATCGGAAATTCGCCGACAGCAACCATCTGGGCGATGGGCGTGGTGAGATCGGGGCGCAGGCAATGCTCCGCGCCGCTGGCATCGGTGAAGGTGCACAGGCGCGAGCGCACCGCCTCGCCGGAAAGCTCGAGGATCACTTCGGCAGGCACCAGGGTTTGCGGCTCCGCCTTGACGCCACTGACGCGCGCGATGCGAGCAAGAGCGGCGGCGGCCTCCGGCGTCAGGATCACGACCGGCCTACGATGGTTTTGATGCGGGCGACCATCTCGCTGCGCGGGCATTCGAATTGGCCGGGCCGCTCGGCGCGCCAGGCTTCGTTGTCGGTCACGCCCTTCGCAGCAGCAGCGCCGGCATTGAGGTCCTTGATGGTGACGACGCCTTTCTCGCGCTCATTGCCGCCCACGATCACCACGGCAGGCGAGTTGCGGCGGTCGGCGTATTTCATCTGCGGTTTCATACCCGACGAGCCGAGATACATTTCCGCACGAATACCCGCATGGCGTAGGTCGGACGCCAGGGTGGCGTAGTCCGCCAACTGGTCCTTATCGAGCACGAGCACGAGCACGGGGCCCTGCACCTTCTCCTCGCCTGTCGCCGCCATCGCAGCAGCGAGGCGGCTGACGCCAACCGAGAAACCGGTCGCGGGCGCAGGTTCACCACGGAAACGGGCGACGAGACCGTCATAGCGGCCGCCGCCACCGACAGAACCAAGCCGCATCGGATTACCGTCCGCGTCATGGAACTCGCGCAGGAACTCGGCTTCAAACACCGGACCGGTATAGTATTCGAGGCCACGTACGATGGACGGATCGAACACGGCGGCATCGTCGCCGATACCGAGCGCGTTCAAGATGGCGTCGATCTCGCCCAGCTCGGCGACGCCCTGCGCGCCCGAGCGGGTCATGCCGGTGGAGTTGGCGAGTTTGCGCACTGTCTCGGCCCGCGTGACGGAACGCGAGGTGATGAATTCGATCAGCACGTCAATCTGGTTTGCAACAAGGCCCGCGCCTTGCGTGATGTCGCCGGACTCATCCTTGCGGCCTTTGCCAAGCAGGAGCGTGACACCCTCGACGCCGAACTTGTCGAACTTGTCGAGCGCGCGCAGCACAGTCCCGCGCTGCGCCGGGTCCAGAACGCCGGCAGTTTCCATGATGCCGTCGAGGATCTGACGGCTATTCACCCGGATCACATATTCGCCACGCGCGGCGCCAGCGGCCTGCATCGCCTCGGCAGCGATGGCGATCATTTCGGCGTCGGCGGCTGGGCCAGCTACGCCAACCGAGTCCGCGTCGCACTGGATGAATTCGCGGAAGCGGAACGGGCCGGGCTTCTCGTTGCGCCAGACAGGGCCAGCGGAATAGCGGCGGAAAGGTTTCGGGACGCGTTCCCAGTTCTCGGCCACGTAGCGGGCGAGCGGCGCCGTGTGATCGTAGCGCAGGGCGATCCATTGCTCGTCGTCATCCTGTAGCGCGAAGACGCCTGCATTGGGACGGTCGGTGTCGGGCAGGAACTTCCCAAGCGCATCGACATATTCGAACGGGCCGGTGTCGAGAGCGTCGAAACCCCACCGCTGGTAAACGGCGGTGATGGAGTCCACGAGACTGCGTTCAGTGGCGATGACCGCCGCTGCCTTGTCGGGAAATCCCCGCGGTTTGCGGGCCTCCGGTCTCCGGTCGCCCGGCTGTTGCTCGTCCTTGGACATGGTGGCCATCCGACCCGGGCCTTTGGAATTGGGGCCTGCGGGATAGCCCATAGGGCGCAGGGCCGCAACTCGCAGGCATCATGCCGAAAGCGGCCCTAGTGATGGTTGTAGGCGAACGTTGCCTCCCCCGCGAAATCGTCGAAACGCAGGTCGTAGCCGCTCGTGTTGCCACGTTGGATCGCGAAGATCAGTTCTGACTTTCCGTTGCCATCGAAATCGCCCGTATCGACCAGCTTCAGGCTCTCCCCAAGATACAGCGCCTTGCCGTCAGGCGAGATCGCGAAGGTCTGCGGCGCGAAGGCGGTCTCTTCGAGCGGGCCGTCGCAGCGATACCCATTGAGGTGTGCCGTCGCCACGGACCAGCCCTTTGCCGAAATGGACACGGCGGACGGTATCACATCGGAGTCCATGTAGGTCACCGCCTTGAGGTCGGAACCGCCATCCGTCGCGCAGTTTGTGACGGTGGCGAAGGTCTCGCGGAATGCGACGTGCAGTAACGGGAGCGCTGCGGCTGATAGGCTCCCGGCCTTCCATGCGTCGGGATCCGAAACGGCAGGAATGGTGACGGCGACAAGTGGCCGGTAGACCGGCCTCGTCTCATCGGAAGAGAATTCCAGGGTGGCCTGGCCTACGGTCGGAGAGGCGGTCCCCGCCGCCAGCTCCTGAAGTCCGGCATCGGCATAAAGCGCCCATCTCGCTGGGGTTGTGGCGGTGACTGCGCCTTTGACTTCGCCCTGGTAGACGACATTCCAGGCGGTGCGCGGCGGCAGGCTCGCCGGCGCTTCGCTAAGGCAAACCTCGTCGTTGCAGCTCGGGTTGAGCGATTTCCAGCCCGCGCCATCGTTCTGGAACAGCATGCGGACCGCCGACCGGGTGGGTTCCGTCGTGGTCGCACCAAGCCGCTCCTCGAGCATGCCAAGGGCGGGAACCAGTGACGCTGTGGGCGTTTCAACCGGAGCTGCCTCTTTGCTGGCAGTCGGCGCGGGCGTGCAGGCTGCGATGGCAAGGACGATGGGCGCCAGAACAAGTCGCTTCATATGCATCACTCCAGAATGACCGCATGTGTTCATGCTTCGTGCACCTGGCCTACGCGCGTTGGGACACATCGCACAGCGATTTTCGTGAAGGCTTAACGACGGTGCGCCAGTCTTGGCGGATGAAGCGATATGCCGTCCTTTTTTCGTTGGCGCTGCTCACAGGCCTACCCGCCTCGGCCGACACGCTCGCCGATCAGGTTCGGGCCGAGGCGGCGCGGCTGTTGGCGCAGGTGAACGCTGCTGAAGCTGCGGCCAGGGCCCAGCCGGCAGCCAAGCCGCAAGCGGTCACGACTGCCCTGTCGGCTGACCTGCAGCGCTTCGGCCTGGCGGCGAGCCGGCTTTCGGTCGAGATCGACCGGCGCGGCGGTCCCACGGATCTTCGCTGCATCTTCCGGGGTATGGCCGAGGAGACCGACAAACAGCTTGCAGCAGCGGGCGGCGCCACGACGGGTGCGGACCAGGCGAAGGCCTATGCCCGTCTAACAGACATGCTGAAAGATGCGGTTGAGATCGCGCCAGCTGTCGGAGGAATGCCGCCGGTGAAGGCCGGGGCTGCAAGGGCTTCTGCCACGCAGTGCCCGGCGTTGCGGCAACTCTGAACGATCCTGACTTCCGTCTGACCTAGCGCGCGCTCGACGGGGTGCTGCTTTCGGAGGCCGCCGCCGTCTGCGTCACCAAATCCACATTGCCTCGCGGCGCAGCGTTCGCAACTGAAGCGACAGCTGCCGCTACCGTTAAAGCCCCCGCCACGAGTGCGCCTAGCGCCAGTGGAACCCTGTCGCGCTTGAGTAGAGCCATTGTTGTCACCCCAAGGTCTGCCCGCAGTCCCAACCCCTAGATGGATCCAGCAGCTTCCCGCACCGCTTGCTGGATCATACCGGCTGTTAGCAGTCCGTCGAATTTCTTCGGTTCGCCGCCTGAGGCCGGGTAGACAAGATACAGCGGAACGCCCCCCGCACCATGCCGTTTCAGCTCCTCAAAGATCACACTGTCCTTGTTTGTCCAGTCCGCTTCGAGGAAGACGACGCCAAGATCGGCAAAAGTTTTCTGCACTGCCGCGTCATTCATCGCGCTCTTGTTGACCTGGCACGTCACGCACCACCGCGCGGTGAAATCTACGAAGATGACTTTCTTCTCAGCACGCAGCGCAGCCACGCGCTCGGGCGACCACGAGTCCGGGGTGACGGCGGCGGCTTCGGCCTTGAACGTAACAGTTGTTAACGCGGGAACAATGAAGGCACCGAGAATGATCGCGGCCGCAAAGACACGCCCCAGGGTTCGCTGACCTATCCTTCGTGCGAGCCAAATGCCGAAGGACAACACGATGGCGCCGCCGATTACCGCGATCACACCATCTGTTCCCGCCTGCCCCGCGAGCACCCAGAGCAGCCACAGTGTTGTCAGGAACATCGGAAAGGCCAGCACCTGCCGGAACGTCTCCATCCACTTACCCGGTTTGGGTAGAACCTTGGCGAAGGCCGGCGTGAAGCTGAGCAAGACGAAGGGGGCAGCGAGGCCGATGCCGATGGTGATGAAGATCGCCAGGACAATCGGCGCGGGCTGCGTCAGCGCAACGCCTATGGCTGGCGCCATGAAGGGCCCAACGCACGGCGCGCCAACAAACGCCGCAAGCAGGCCGGTGAAAAACGCGCCGGACGCGCCGCCCCGATCCGCCAGATCGCCGCCCACTCCCATCAGCGAGCCGCCGATCTCGAAGACGCCGAGAAGGTTGAGCCCAACCGCGAACATCACGAGCGCGAAGATCGCTGTCACCCATGCGTACTGAAGCTGGAAGCCTAGCCCCGCAGAGGTGTCGCCCGCTGCCTTGAGTGCGACCAGCGTAGCGCCGATGGCAGCAAAGCATACAACCACGCCGGCGAGGTAAGCGATGCCGTGGGCGCGCGACTGCTTGGGATCATGCGCCGTGTGGACAAGGCCCGCAGCCTTGATGGTAAGCACCGGCAGCACGCAGGGCATGAGATTGAGCACAAGCCCGCCCAGGAAAGCGAAGCCGAGCGTCACGAGAAGTTCGGCAACGCCCATAACCGGTGCGGTCTCGGGCGCTACAGCACCGGAGAATGTCGTGTCCGCAACGCCGGCAGGGATCGCTCCCGGGGTTGCAGGCACTTCCCATCCGCGGCGGACTCCGTCGGTGGTCTCGATGCCGATGATGCCCGCGACGGGAACTTCGCCCGGATTGGCGAAAGGTGATGCCTTTACCTCGACGGAGACACCTTCAGGACCGAAGCGCACGACCTGTGGTGCGGGGTTCAGGACGTCAGCGCCATACGGGAAGAAGCGCAGCGTCTTTGCCGAGGTGACGACCTGGGCGAGGCTTTCGTCCACCGCCGCAACCTTGAATGTGTCACCCGAACGTTGAACCGTGGCGTGTCCGGCCAACGGCACGGGAATAGCTGAAAGCGTTGCAGCTATGAGAGCGCTGGCGACGTCATCCGTGCCTGGGGCCGCCGCCACGGGTAGCGTGGTGGAGAGCGTGACGCCTTCGGGAATGCAGATGTCGGCGCAGATCAGATAGTCAAACTTAGCACCTATCGTGATCTGGTCGCCTGACTTCACATTGGCAGCAATCTTGATCTCGAACGGCAGGGTAACTTCCGTCTCGTAGCCATAGTTCATCAGCGTCGCGAGCGGGATCGCTTCCGGGGTCGGGAAGCGGAATTCTCCGACCGTTACGGCGGGGGAGTTGGTCCAGGCGGCGCTGGGCGGCAGGCCGCTGTCGCCAGCGTTCTTCCAGTAGACGTGCCAGCCTGCAGCCAGCTTGAGATGAAGCGCGCCGAGGAACGGATCGTCCGAGGTCACGGCGGACCGTTCCAGCAGCAGCGTTGCCTCGGCGTGTTCGCTTTTCGCGGACGCCTGGGCAATGGCGGGCGCGGCAAACGCCAGCATCGCGGCAAAAGCCGCTGCCATGCTAGTAAGCCGTTCTAGGATCAAGGTCACGTGAGGGCGCATCCTGAGACTTCGCACCTGACAACCTGCCAGTTACAGACCAAAGACGTAGTTGACGGCTCAATACCTCAACTAGGGGGGCCTGAAACGACAAATCCATCCCCCTCGCCGGAACGTGAGGGATGGATCTGCATATTTACTATGCCGTGCCCCGCTTTAACGAGGCGGGCGGTCATCAGGCCGATGGCAGGGTCGAGAGGCGGCGCATCGTGCGCTGGATCACGCGCTGCCAGTTCATCAGTGACACCATGTGGGCATAGATCGCCGCAAGAGCACCGGTGTTGCGGATATCGTTGAACTTGGCTTCCGGGAGGGCGTTAAGGCCGTCTTCGGAGATCGCCCAGTAGTCGGCGATCTTCTGTGTCGGGCCGGCATTGCCCTGCGCGTCGCGCGGGGTGAACGAAACCGACTTCTGTTCAAACAGCGAGGCGCTGTCCATCATCTCGACGAACTCGGACGTAGCGCGACGCTGGCGTTCGAATTCCTTGCAGAACTCGATCGCGTCCTGGGTGAATTTCGAGGCGTTTTCACCGTCGAAGAACTTCACGTCCGGGTTGGTGGTGACCATTTCCGCAGCCGTATCAACGCAGAGCAGCAGGCGGTCGCTGCCCGGATCGGCGGCGAACACGAACGGGTAGCGGCGCACGAAAGCCGGCAGGTAGGCGTCCGGGTCCGGTTGACCTGCGGCGTCGAGGTATTCGTTTTCGTTCTGGCGGACGCCCATGACGGCAACCGGGGTCTTTTCAGCGCCAACAAAGATGATCGGGAAGCAGGTGGCGGCAACGCCGAACTCGCTGACGGTGATCGGAACAGCATGAGCCGTCCGTAGAAACGAGAACGGGGCGGCAATCTGTTTGACGCCAAGATCCCGGTGCTTCTCGAGGGACAGCGGCTCCGGACGCTTGTAGAACATGACCTGGCCGGTCAGTTCGGGCTGTCCACCGGGGGCTGGGGTGCTCATTAACGGGCTCCTGACTTGATGCAGCGCGGTCCTTATCGGAAAACTTCGGCGGTCTCAACCAAAGCGAATCATATGTTTTTTCAGGCCTGTCGATCGCCTTTCGGAGCCTCGGCATCGGCCCTGGCCCTGCTGCTGCTGCCCGGATGCACCCCGGAACGGGTGAATACCGACCCAATCCTAACGCAGCTGGTCAATCGTTTCGGGGCTAGCGAAATCCAACAGCTGCCCGAGCAAGCCGACATGGCCGGGCTGTCGGACAAGGCCTTTGGGCGACCCTACGGCGCATTGTTGAACGATCGGTCGATGGCTGTGACCGAACGGACACGGACGATGCGGCTGGATTATCTTGCCGAATTTGAACGGATCGACCGCACGAACCTATCCCCTGGCGCGGCACGAACCTACGATTCAATCGACGCGATGCTGGCCGCCAGCGTTAAGGCGGACGCCCACGGTTACGGTGCCACTTCGCTCGGATGGACCAGCCCCTATGTCATCTCGTTTGCAGACGCGGCGTTCACCGACATCGTCAAACTGCTGACCCTGCATGCGCCGATCCGGTCGCGAGCGGAGGCCGATGCATGGCTCGCGCGGCTCGGACATATGGACGATGCGATGCGGGACGAGCGTCGCCGGTTAGAGGTCGATCTCGATGCGGGCGCTATCCCACCCCGCTCCGTGATCCAGCGGACGCTCGACAAGGCGCGCGCGCTCGCGCCCGTGGGTAATCCGCGTGATCATCTGCTGGTCCAGTACTTCACGGAGGCGCTCGCACAGATCGCAGACATTCCCGAAGCCGACATCGCGACGCTGACCAGCAAGGCCGCCAGGCTGGTTGGCGGCGACATCAAGGGCGAATACGAGAAGCTCATCTCGCTGCTCGAGAAGACATTGCCGAAGGCGGACGAAGATCCCGGCGTGTGGAGGCTGCCACAGGGTGACGCCTACTATGCTGACGCCCTCCGGCTGCACACCACAACGAACTTCACGCCGAAACAGCTCAACGACATGGGGCTGAAACTGGTCGAGCAGATATCGGCGCAACTCAATCCGCTGCTTGCGGCACAAGGGTTGGCCGAAGGAACGGTGGGGCAGCGTCTGCGGGTGCTGTCGATGAATCCGCAGTTTCAGTTTCCGGACACGCCTGAAGGGCGCATTGCTCTGCTCGATGCAATTGGCGCCAAGATGAAGTGGGCCGATGGCGTCACAGCCAAAGTTGCAACGGTGGACAAGCCAGCCCCGATTGTCGTGCGGGAGACACCGCGCATTGCACAGGACACGGCATCGAAAGCGTATTATCGCGCGGCGCCGCTGAGTGGCGGGCAACCGGCGGTCTACAACATCACGCTTCGCTCCACTGCGGACTTCCCCATGTGGAGCCTACCCTCGCTGACGTTTCACGAAGCTGAGCCGGGTCACCATCTTCAAGTCGAGATTGCGCGCGACCGGCCCAATGTTCCGGTGGTCAACTACCTTATCGCGACGCCAGCCTTCGCCGAAGGCTGGGCAACTTATGCGGAAGATCTCGCCGATGAGCTTGGCGCGTATGAAAACGATCCGCTGGGAAAGATCGGCTACCTGCAGTCGATGCTGTTTCGGGCCGCAAGGCTCGTGGCCGACACCGGCATTCACGCGCAGAAGTGGAAGCGGCAGGAAGCCATCGATTATCTTGTCAATACCGTCGGTCTCGCCCTACCCAACGCGGAACTCGAAGTCGATCGATATGCGATTCGACCGGGACTTGCTTGCGCCTACATGACGGGCCGGGAAACCATCCGCCGGCTGCGAGCGACAGCCCAGCGTGAGCTGAAAAGCACTTTCGATCTCAAGGCCTTTCACGCGGCCATCCTTGGGCCGGGACCACGCCCCCTGCCTGTGGTAGAAGCCGATATCGCAGCCTGGATCGCCTCGAAGAAGCCCGCGCCCCCTCCCGCTTAATAGCCTAGATTACGCCTGTACTCCGGCGCAAACGCGCCCCATTCGGCGCGCCTGATCCCCCGCACGCAGTCAAACATTGGGGACTTCAGCATGGCTCGCTTCCCGGCATTCATTCTCGCTACCGCATCCGTCATCAGTCTCGCCGCGTGCGAATCCGCTCCGGGCGACCGCGGCGGCACGTCTGTCGCCAGCAATGAAAGCGGCCGCGAACGCGTCGTCGTAACGGGCAACAAGCGCGAAGAGACGACGCAGGACATCGCGGTAGGCGTCACCGCAATCACCTCCGAAAACGGTTACGCTCCTCCACCACCGCCTCCTCCCACGTCCGTCGGCATGGCAGCCCCGAAAATGGCTGCGCAGGGCGGGATCATTGCGCAGCCCCTGCCCGGCGATGTCGATCGCGAAAACTATGAGAACGTGAAGATCAACGGCGTGAAGGTTGTGGTGCATGAGCCGGTTTCGACCTTCTCGATCGACGTCGACACGGCCAGCTATTCGAACGTCCGCCGTATGCTGAACTCGGGATACATGCCGCCCAAGGATGCGGTGCGGATCGAGGAGATGATCAATTACTTCGATTACGGGTACGACCGCCCGAAATCGAAGGACACACCGTTCGAGACAACGGTGAACGTCGTGCCGTCGCCTTGGGCGGAAGGCAAGCAGCTCATGCATGTTGCGGTCCAGGGGTATGACATCAAGGCGGACAGCCGACCGCCACTGAACCTCACATTGCTGATCGATGTGTCAGGATCCATGTCGGATCTGAACAAGCTGCCGCTGGCGATTCAGTCGCTGAAGCTGCTGGTCAACCAGCTGAACAACACCGACCACGTCTCGATCGCGGTCTATGCGGGCGCGGCGGGAACTGTGCTGGAGCCGACGTCTGGCGCAGACAAGAACAAGATCATAGCGGCGCTGGATCAGCTGCATGCGGGCGGATCGACGGCGGGCGGCGAAGGGCTGCGGGTGGCCTACAGTCTCGCCAAGCAGAATTTCTCGAAGAATGCGGTCAACCGCGTGATCCTGTTGAGCGATGGCGACTTCAACGTTGGCATCAACAACCCGGAACAGCTGGAGGATTTCGTCAGCCGCGAGCGGGAGAGCGGCGTCTATCTATCCATCCTCGGTTTTGGCGGCGGCAATTATCATGACCTGCTGATGCAGAAGCTGGCGCAATCCGGCAACGGCATTGCGGCCTACATTGACAACCTCAATGAAGGCCGGAAGGTGCTGAACGACGACCTCTCGGGATCGATGTTCTCGATCGCCAACGACGTGAAACTGCAGGTCGGATTCAATCCGGCAAAGGTCGCGGAGTATCGCCTGATAGGGTACGAAACGCGGGTCCTCAACAAGGAAGACTTTAATAACGACAAGGTCGACGCCGGCGAGATCGGTGCGGGCAGCTCGGTGACGGCGGTCTACGAGATCACGCCTGTTGGATCAAAAGCCACCCTGGTGGACCCGAGCCGCTATCAGGCTGTGCCCAAGCCCGAGACTGGTGCGACGAACGAATACGCCTTCCTGAAGATCCGCTACAAGCTGCCGGGCAATGACACGTCGAAACTGATCACGCGGCCAATCACAGCGTCGGATCAAGTCTCCAGCCTCGCGACCGCACCGGAATCGACACGGTTCGCGACGGCGGTCGCGGGATACGGCTCATTACTTCGCGGCGACCCATACATCGCCAAAGCTTTCAACTGGGACAGTGTGATCGACCTCGCGAATGCCGCGAAGGGTAAGGATGAGTTCGGCTATCGCGCCGAATTCGTTCAGCTGGCCCGGCTCGCCAAGACGGCGGCGAACCAGCAGGCGTTGAAGCAGCCGAATGTAATCGGCGAGTAGGCTTCCCACACCCTGAAACAGACCGGGCCCGCGGATCATGTCCGCGGGCCCGCTTCCCGTCTGTGGTCCAGGCGCAGGGTGTGCGGAGACGAACACCCACGAAGCCCCGGATGACGAGGTTCTATTAAGCTGCGAGCAGTTCCGGCTCGCGGGCCAGTTCGCTGCCGGGCGCAAAGACCGGATCCAACCCGAGCGCGAGATCGGCTGCTTCCATGCGGCGGGATTTCACGTCGGCGTTCGGGCGCACGAAGATGGCGGTCGCCCCGTAGCGGCGAGCTTCGCGCCAGCGCCAGAAAGTGGCGACGTCGGTTTCCATTCCGCCGTGATCAGCAACGCGGATGATGCGCCAGGACTTACCATCGGGGGCGGCGAAGAGGACGACGCCTGCGATCTTCGCCCAGTCCTGATCAGCGCCGAAAAGCTCGAATTTATAAGGGCCGCCGTTAGCGCCGCAGAAATTTGCCGTCCCGTTGTTTGCCGCGATCATGTTC
>CANJXY010000072.1 GCA_947478925.1 Hyphomonadaceae bacterium
ACGCGGCCCGTCGCCGAGAGCCACGCCGTGATCACCTTGGGAATATCCGGTCCCAGTTTTGGCCGTTCCGAACTCAACTGAACATCCTCCAGAGATCTGCGAGCGACGGCGCCGCTTTCGGCGCGTCTATCCTGGAGACGGCTGCACGTGGCGCGTCCCTCCCCAACGCGACGACCTCGCCTATGATCAGCAGCGCTGGGCCCTGTATGCCTGCCACCTGAATGATCTCCGACAGATTGCCCAGCGCACCGAACGCACGAATCTCGTCGTCGCGCGTGCCATTCTCGATGACCGCCACCGGGGTCTCAGGCCCGCGTCCTGCCGCCACCAGCCGCGCTGCGATCGTGCCCGCCGTGCCGACACCCATGAACACCACGACGGTCTGGTTCGTGCGCGCCAGGGCATTCCAATCAAGATCAGGCGCCTCGCCCAGCTTGGCGTGCCCTGTCACGAACGTCACCGCCTGAGCCACATCGCGATGCGTCAGCGGAATCTGCGCTGACGCCGCACAACCGAGCGCCGATGAAATTCCCGGTACGACCTCGACCTCGATCCCCGCCGCGCGCAGGGCTTCGACTTCCTCGCCACCGCGTCCGAAAATGAAGGGATCGCCGCCCTTGAGGCGCACGACACGCTTGCCGCTGAGCGCCGCTTCAACAAGCCGTCGCTGGATCTCATCCTGCGGAACCGAATGCTCGCCCTTGCTCTTGCCCACGGGCACGATCTGCGCCGACCTGTCCGCCAGCTCCAGAATGCCCTTGCCGACCAGCCGGTCTGCAAAAATCACGTCCGCCTCGGCGATCAGGCGCGCAGCCTTGATCGTCAGCAAATCGGGATCGCCCGGACCCGCACCCACCAACGCCACACGTCCTGGCGCCTGGGGCTGCGTCCTGCGCTCTCCCGTCCGAGAGGCCGACACGTCAGACATCGATTTCGCCCTTTAGTTTTTCTTACGCATACGCGTATAAGGGGGCAGCGCTGACCTTACCGGACGCCATCCCTAACGGCAAATGGCTGGAAGGCGTAACGGACGCAATGAACCATACCTAAGCCGAACCATTAGTCGCCCTTACCCACGCTCTGATGCAGAAAACCTCAAGTAAAATGGCCCAGGAAGACCGCCTCCCTGCCTTGAACGCGCTGCGCGCGTTCGAGTCTGCCGCACGTCTCCTCTCCTTCACCCGCGCCGCTGAGGAACTGAACGTCACGCCCGGCGCCATCTCGCAGCAGATTCGCCAGCTTGAGGAATTCGCGGGCGCCCCTCTGTTCCGGCGCACGGGGCGGTCCGTTCTGCTCACCGATGCCGGTCAGGCAGCCCTGCCCCTCCTCACCTCTGCCTTCGAGATGATGTCCGAGGCCGTCCACCACATGCGCGCGCCCGCCCGCCGCGACCGCCTGATGATCTCCTCGGCGCCCTCCTTCGCCGCCAAATGGCTCGCCCCACGTCTCGAGCGCTTTCAGGAACAGAACCCTGAGGCCGAAGTCTGGATCTCCGCCGATGTCGCCATCACGGATTTCAACTCGTCCGACATCGATCTCGCCCTGCGCTACGGCAAGGGCCTTTACGAGGGCCTGCGGTCCGAGAAGATCATGTCGGAATCCATCCTTCCGGTTTGCTCCCCGGAGTTGCTGAAAGGCCCGAAGCCACTGCTCACACCGGCCGATCTTGCCGGCCATGTCCTGCTGCATGACGAGAGCCCTGAAAACGACGCCTCGCGACCTGACTGGACGAGCTGGCTCAAGGCGCGTGGCGTTACCACCGTGGACGGCAGCCGCGGTCCGCGCTTCACGCAGTCATCGCTGGTGGTCGAAGCCGCCGCCGCAGGTCGCGGCATCGCGCTCGCCAAATTCGCCATCGCCTCGGGAGACCTTGAGCGGGGCCGCCTCGTCGCGCCCTTCGCTGACGGTGCGTCCGACAGCGATTTCGCGTACTGGATCGTGTACCCGAAATGGCGCACGCCCTCGAAGCTCGCCCGCACCTTCATGGCCTGGCTCAAGACAGAAGCGCAGGCCACTGAGGTGACGGGGGTCTGACTGCGACAGACGCTCGCCACCTGTCTTGGACCCGTTGCAGTCTGGCGATGCGACCGTGCTGAGCTGACCATCCCGCCAGTGGCCGACGGACGCTTGCATCTCCCGCGAACCGTGCTCCATTGCAACCCAAGGCAGACACATGCCGCGGGAGAGACATATGCGCTTCATCCGGACATTTGCACTCGTTCTGGCGTTCGGCGCAGCTGCGTCATGCGCGATCGCGCCCAGAGCAGACATCGGCCCCAACCCGCCAAACATCCTCGATGCCTATGTTGCTGCGCCTGACGCCACTTTCGCGTGGAAGGTCGAGAAGACATTTACCGGCCAAGGCTATCGCGGCGCCGTTCTTGAGCTCACCTCGCAGACCTGGATGACACCAGCTGACTCGGACCGCTCGATCTGGAAACACTGGCTTACCATCACCGTTCCCAACAAAGTCACCGCAAGTAAGGCCTTCCTCTACATCAATGGCGGCTCGAACACATCGGCCGCCCCCACGGACGCCTCGGCTCGCTTTGCCGCCATGGCGATCGACACCGGCTCGGTGATCGCAGATCTCAGCAATGTCCCGAACCAGCCGATCCGCTTCACCGCCACGCCCGACGCTGCGCGCAGCGAAGACGACATGATCGCCTACTTGCAGGCGAACTATGACGCCAAGAAAAATGCCGTCGCGCTCGCACGCCTCCCCATGGTCAAAAGCGGCACGGCCGCGATGACAGCCGTGCAGCAATTTCTCGCCAGTGACGCCGGCGGCAAGCTCCCTATTGATGGCTTTGTTGTCTCGGGCGGATCGAAACGGGCCTGGACCAGCTGGCTCGTCGGTCTGCTCGATCCACGGGTCGTCGGCATGATCCCGATCGTCATCAACGTGCTCGACGTGAACGCCACCACGCGCCACCACTGGGAGGCGATGGGCTACTTCTCCCCCGCCCTTGGCGACTATGTGAAGGCGGGCCTCATCCCCGACCAGACCGGCCTGAAGATGGCCGCGGTGAACACGATCGAGGACCCGCTCAACTATCGCGGACGTCCGCAGATGCTGATGCCTAAATTCATCATCAATGCGGTCGGCGACGAGTATTTTCCGCCCGACAACACGCAGTATTCGTATCACCTGCTCCCGGGCGCGAAACAGCTGCGCATGTTGCCCAACTCGCGCCACTCGACGGCCGGCACAGACATCAACGATAGCCTCACCGCCTGGTATGGCAGCTTGATCCACAACGCGCCCATTCCCGAATACAGCTGGACCGTGCGCGACGACGGCGCCCTCGTCGTGAGCCCCGGCGCGCAGAAGCCCAGCGAGGTTCGGCTCTGGCAGGGCACCAACCCCAAGGGCCGCGACTTCCGCGTCCAGACCCTCGGCGACAAGGCTTTCACGTCAACGCTGCTGCAACCGGCCGCCGACGGCACATATGTCGGAAATGTCGCAAAACCTGCGACTGGCTTCACCGCCTACTTCGTCGAACTCACCTATCCGAGCACCACAAAATACCCGTTCAAGTTCACCACCGAAGTCTATGTGAACCCCAACGTCCTTCCCTACCGCTGGGA
The DNA here is from genome assembly GCA_947478925.1 of Hyphomonadaceae bacterium. Classification (GTDB taxonomy): domain Bacteria; phylum Pseudomonadota; class Alphaproteobacteria; order Caulobacterales; family Hyphomonadaceae; genus UBA7672. The sequence goes on from CANJXY010000072.1 coordinate 3,592, forward strand.
AGACGCGCGGCCCATCACCGCGCCGGACACACCAAAATAGGGATCACGTCACTCTCTGCGCCAGCTCGGGAAACACCTTCGACACTTTCCCGAGCAGGTAGTCGCCATACGTCCCGCTGAAATCGTGCAAGTTGGACTTGTCCCATCGCCTGTCGCTGTCGTCACTTGCAACATGCCCCGGCAGCGGCACGATGCGCGAATCGAACCCCGGATCGAAGAAGAACGGGAATGACAACCGTGATCGGCCGCTCGCATTGAGGACGCGATGCGGCGTCGACCGATAGACACCGCCCGTCAGTCGATCCAGCATGTCGCCAATATTGCACACCAGCGTGCCCGCAATCGGCGGCGCCTCGATCCATCCCTGTGGCGTCCGCACCTGCAGCCCGCCGATATCGTCCTGCGCCAACAGCGTCAGCAGGCCATAGTCCGTGTGCTCCCCCACGCCCCACCCTCTCGCCGCATCCGACGCAGGATAGTGAAAGATACGGAACAGCATGGTCGGCTGCGTGGTGTAGGCGAGCCGGAAATACTGCGCGTCGAGCCCAAGGCTCAGGGCAACGCCTTCCATGATCGCATGGGCCGACGCCTCCGCCTGATGCATGAAATCCGTCACCGCGGGCCTCAGGTCTGCGGGCCGCGCCGGAAACAGATTGGCGCCATGTAGCGGCAATCCTTCCGCCACGCGCGGATCGGAGGCCGGCAACTCTTCGCCAAAATAGATGCCCTCTTTCACGTCCGGCCGGCCCGAGGTCAGCTCACCACCAACCGGAAAGAACCCCCGCCACGCCGGACCACCCTTCGCCATCGCGATTGCCAGTTTCTCATCCTCGGGCAGCGCGAAAAACGCATGGCTCGCAACACTCAGAGACGCCAGCGTCCGCTCCGCGATCGCGTGTCCGCTGGCGTAGAAGAAGCCAAGATCACGGCACGCCGCGCCGATCTGCTCAGCTACATGACGGCGTGCAACCTCATCCCCGCCGAACAGCGGCGCAACATTGATGACGGGCAAATGATCGGTGGCCATGCCTCAGCTTGGCCCCATCGGCCCGCCGGCTCAAGGCCTTCACGTCCTCACAAATCCCTGCAGGCTTTCTGACATGAGACACGCACCTCTTGCCAAAGACAGCTGCCAGGCCTCGCGCCACGAAATAGCACAAACAAAAACGCGGCCCGCCGAGCGAGCCGCGCTTCTGTGGTTCACACGCTAGCCGTCACTCAGGCCTTCAGGCCCTTTTCAAATGTCGCAAGCAGTCGCGACCATGCGCGCTCGGCCTGAACGTTGTCGTAGACCTGGCTGTCGGGTGGGCACCAGCCATGATCGGCCGGATAGACTTCGACTTCCGCCGCGATGCCCTTGGCATCGAACGCTGCCTTGACCTTCTCCTTCACAGTCGGATCGGTCTTGTCGTCATTCTGCGCGACGCAGATCAGCACCGCTTTGGCTTTCATGTCAGGCACGAGCGCGGAAGGGTTGGTCGGCGCAGTCGTCCAGAGACCGCCGCCATGGAACGTTCCGCCCGACCGAACGCGGCTCGGCACAAACGCCATCGTGCGCATCACAAGCGGACCGCCCATGCAGTAGCCGGTCGTGCCGACGCCTTTGGAGGTGTCGACTTCCTTCTGCTTGTCGAGCCAGCCGATGGCCGCGATCGCGTCCTTCTTGGTGTTCTCCGGATTGCCCGTCGCCGGTCCCATCAGGGCGACAAGGCGCTGGCGAACAGGCGGGTCCGAAAATTTCTCAGTCGTGGCGTCGAACACCTGACCTTTGGCTGCGCGATAGAACGGGTTCACCGTCAGGACCGCATAGCCGGATTCCGCAAGGCGCTTGCCCATCAGACGGAAAGCCGGACGCAGGCCCATGATATCCGGCCAGACCAGAACAGCGGGGTGCTTGCCCGACGACGGCGCAGCATAGTGCGCGTCGATCACGCCATCCGGCGTGGTGATCTCGACTTCGCGCTCGACCACGCTCACGGCGCCCGCCGGGCTGGTGGTGCAGGCGGCAAGAGCGGCAAGCGACATGGCGCTGAACCCGCGGCGCGAAAGGCGGCCGGTCAGAAACCCTTCTTCGTTGTCATGCTCGGTATGGTCGTCACACATGGCTCTCTCTCCCTTGAACCGCGACTTGGCAAACTGCCCGCCATTCGGCGGCGCTGTTGATGCGGCGAACCTAGACGAAATTGGCCGCAAGGCGCAAATGACGAGAACGCGCGCAACCGGGGCCCGTATTTCATGACAGATGTCGATGGCCTGCCCGTCCCGAGACGCTATTGGGCAATTGGCGGCATTTCCCTCGGCATTACGCTTGCCGTGATCGATTCAGCCATCGCCAACGTGGCCCTGCCGACCATCGCATCCGACTTGAACGCCGAACCCGCCCACTCCATCTGGGTCGTGAATGGCTACCAGCTGGCGATCACGGTCGCTTTGCTGCCCTTGTCGTCTCTCGGCGACCGTATCGGCTACCGCAACATCTACGTGCCGGGCCTTGCGATTTTCACGCTCGCGTCCCTGGCCTGCGCGATGGCGACGTCACTGGAGCTGCTGACCCTCGCCCGCGTCGTGCAGGGCATCGGCGCTGCCGGTATCATGAGCGTCAGCCCAGCCCTCCTGCGCCATATCTATCCGCAAAGTTTGCTGGGGCGCGGCCTTGGCATAAATGCGCTGGTCGTCGCGCTGGCCGCCGCCGCGGGGCCGACCATCGCAAGCGCCATCCTGGCGTTCGCGCCGTGGCCGTGGCTGTTCGCCGTCAACATTCCGATCGGCATTGCCGCCTTTGCCCTTGCTGCGCCCTCACTGCCGAGGACACAAAACACGTCGCAGAAATTCGACATCATCAGCGCCCTGCTCAGCGCGGCGGCATTCGGACTTCTGATTGGAAGCATTGACGCCCTCGGACAGGGCGAGAATTTTGGCCTCTTCGTCGCTGAACTTGCACTCGGCGGCATCCTCGCCTGGATCCTGACCCGTCGCGAGATCGGTCAGCCTTCACCCGTCCTGCCGGTCGACCTCCTGCGTATACCCATATTCGCCCTGTCGATCGCAACGTCGATCGCTTCCTTCATGGCGCAGATGCTCGCGCTGGTGTCGCTGCCATTCATGCTGCACGGCCTGGGCTTCGACGCCGTGACGACGGGCCTGCTCATCACACCCTGGCCGATCGCCATTGCAATTGCAGCGCCGCTGGCGGGCCATTTCTCGGATCGTTACCCGGCAGGGCTGCTCGGCGGCATCGGCCTCGGCATCTTCGCCATCGGCCTCCTGTCGCTCGCGCTATTGCCAGCGAACGCCACGGTTTTCGATATCGGCTGGCGTATGGCCGTTTGCGGCGCGGGCTTCGGCACCTTCCAGTCGCCGAACAATCGCGCGATGATGAATGCCGCTCCCAAAGCGCGCAGCGGCGGCGCCGGTGGAATGCTCGCAACCGCCCGCCTGCTCGGCCAAACCACCGGCGCAGCGGTCGTTGCGATGATGTTCATCCACGTGCCCGGTCATGGCGCCATGGTGTCGCTGTTCATTGCAGCTGGCGCCGCTGTTGTCGCTGCTTTCGTCAGCCTCGCGCGACTTTACGAACTGCCCACCGCTCAAGCAACGCGTGCGTCAAACCCGGAAGCCGATCCGACGATGCGTGCCGATATCCTGAAACAGCAGGCACAGGACTATCCGAAGGAACCTTGACCCCCCCGCCACCCATGCTGACATGTTCTGGCAGGATGACATGCTAGGGCGTCTCCACCCCGATGGAGCGTTCCCATGTTCGACCTCGTCTCCGGTCCCACCCTGCTCGCCTATGTCGGCCTCGTGCTCGCCATCGCGATCGCGCCAGGACCGAATGTTCTGTTCGTGATGACGCAATCGGCGTGGCGTGGACCAAAGGCCGGCCTGTCCGCGGCAGCCGGTGTGGAAAGCGCAAACACGGTCTACGTCCTTTGTTCCGCTGCGGGCCTTGCCAGCCTAATCGCAGCGTCGGGCGCCGCGTTCGAAATCATCAAATGGGCAGGCGCAGCCTACCTTGTCTGGCTCGGCTTTCAGGCAATTCGTGCGTCGTTCAACGCAGAGGCGCCCTCATCTCTGACACTCGGTGAAGCCAGCTCCCGCGCTTACCGTGACGGGGTGATGATCGGCGCGGGCAATCCAAAGACGATCCTCTTCTTCCTTGCCCTCTTCCCTCAGTTCATAGACCCCGCGCACGCGATCTGGTTGCAATCGCTGATGCTGGGCGCGATCGCCGTCGGCCTCGATTTCATGATCCAGCTTCTCTACATCGCAGCTGGCGGCATGTTGTCGAAGGCGCTGTCGCAGGGCCCCGTCAAACGCTGGTTCGAACGCGGCATAGGCGGCGCCTTCATGGGCCTGGCAGTTGCGGCAGCGCTGGTTCACCGCGCCTAGCGGTCGAGCCAGCCTTCGGCCTTCGCCCACTTGAAGTCGGAGGTTGCAGAGGCCGCCAGCTTCTCGGTCGCGTAGCCTTCGCTTCCGGCGCCATAGACGCGGCCGCCGATGACGCGGACCTGAAGACGCTGCGAGTTCGCAATTGTGACTTCCGCCGACGCATCGAACTCGATTCGATGCCGTGCCAGTCCGCACTCGATGGTCACGCGACGCATGCCGCCGATCCGGCGGGTCGAGACAACAAGACCGGGGATACCCGGCCCGCCATCGGTGACCATGGCGACGTCTTCCGGTCGCAAGTAAAGCTGCGCGGGTCCATCCGGCAGGTTGCCGACCTCCAGGTCGAGCATGCGTTCATCCAGCGTCGCGCGGCCATTGCCGACCTGAACCGGGATCACGCTCGACTCGCCGATGAAGGAGAAGACGAACGGTGTCGCCGGCGTGTCATAGATTTCGTCCGGCGTCGCCGATTGCTCGATCTTGCCCTTGTTCATGACGACCACGCGGTCGGCCAGTTCCAGCGCTTCTTCCTGGTCGTGCGTCACAAACAGCGTGGTGTGACCGGTGCGCTCATGGATTTCGCGTAACCAACGGCGCAGGTCCTTTCGCACACGCGCATCGAGCGCGCCGAAGGGTTCGTCGAGGAGCAGAACACTCGGCTCGATCGCCAGCGCGCGGGCCAGCGCCACGCGCTGTCTCTGACCGCCGGAGAGCTGGGATGGGAAGCGGTGGTCGAGGCCAGAGAGCTGCACGAGGTCGAGCAGCTCCATGACACGGCGCTTGATCTCGCTCTCGCTCGGCTTGTTCGTCTTCCGGGCCCGTAGGCCAAACGCGATATTGTCCATCACGCGCATATGCTTGAACAGGGCGTAGTGCTGGAACACGAAGCCGACACCGCGATCCTGAATACGACTTTCCGATGCGTCGCGATCGTTGAAATAGACGGCGCCCGCGTCGGGGTGCTCGAGGCCAGCGATCGTGCGCAACAACGTGGTCTTGCCCGAGCCGGACGGCCCGAGCAGCGCCACGAGCTCGCCCGACCCGACGGTCAGCGAGACGTCGTCGAGCGCCGCCATATTGGCGTACCGCTTGCTGATGTTTTCGGCTCTGACCTGCATACTTCTAAAAACTCAGTGGCGCCGCTGAGCGGCAAGTGAATTGGCGAACCGCGCTTCAAGCAGGGTTTTGACCGCCAGGGTGACAAGGGCAAGCAAGGCGAGCAGCGAGGCGACGGCAAAAGCGGCCGCGGCCTTGTTGTCGTTGTACAGGATCTCGATGTGCAAGGGCAGCGTCGTGGTGACGCCGCGAATGTTACCCGACACAACCGTCACGGCGCCAAACTCTCCCATTGCGCGGGCGTTGCAAAGCAGGACGCCATACAGCAGCCCCCACTTCACATTCGGCAGGGTCACCTGGAAAAACGTACGCCAGCCGCCCGCTCCGAGCGAGACAGCGGCCTCCTCTTCGGATGACCCTTGCTGCTGCATGAGCGGGATAAGCTCGCGGGCGATGAAGGGGAAGGTGATGAAGATCGTGGCGAGCACGATGCCGGGCACGGCGAACAGGACCTTGATGCCGGCCCCGTCGAGCCATGGACCAAGCACGCTGTTGGCGCCGAAGAGAAGGACGAAGATCAGTCCGGAGACGACCGGCGAGACGGCAAAGGGCAAGTCGATGAGGGTGAGAAGGAAGGCTTTGCCCTTGAACTCGAACTTGGCGATGGCCCAGGCGGCGGCGACACCGAAGACGAGGTTCACCGGCACGGCAATAGCAGCGACCAGCAGGGTCAGTCGCAGGGCGGCCATGGTGTCGGGCATCGCCAGCGCGTCGATATAGACACCGACGCCACGGCTGAAGGCCTCCACGAACACGACGAGCAATGGTGCGATCAGCATCAGGCCCAGGAAGACCAGCGCGATCGTGATAAGGGTCAGGCGGGTCCAGCGGCCCTCGCCGATCGCCTGACGCATCTTGCGGGGCTTTGCGCTATTCATGGCCGAACCACTTCCGGCTCCAGGCCTGCAGCATGTTGATCACAAACAGCATGGCGAACGAGATCACCAGCATGATGGTCGCGATGGCGGTGGCGCCGGCGTAGTTGTGCTCTTCCAGCTTGATGACGATCAGCAAGGGCGCGATCTCGGACTTGTACGGCAGGTTAGAGGCGATGAAGATTACCGAACCGTACTCCCCCACGCCGCGGGCAAACGACAGCGCGAACCCCGTCAGGATGGCGGGAAACATGGCAGGAAGGATGACGCGTGTTGCGGTGCGCAGCCGGCCGGCGCCCAGTGTTGCCGAGACTTCCTCGGTCTCGCGGTCGATCTCCTCCAGCACCGGCTGCACGGTCCGAACCACGAACGGAAGTCCGACAAAGATCAGCGCCAGCGTGACACCGATCGACGTGAACCCGACCTTGACGCCGAACCAGGACATCAGGAGCGCGCCGAATGGGCCGTTGGGCGCATAGAGCGTCGCAAGTGCGATGCCCGCCACGGCGGTCGGCAGGGCGAACGGAAGGTCGACGGCCGCATCGAGCCAGCGCCTGCCCGGAAAGCGGTAGCGAACCAGCACCCAGGCAACGAGCACGCCGAAAACGGTGTTGACGATGGCGGCGATCAGCGCTGCCCCGAATGACAGCTGCAACGCCGAGACCACACGCGGGTCGAAGGCTATGGCCCAGAACGCGTCCCAGCCCAGCGTCGCCGAACGAATGCCGAGACCGGCCAGCGGGATCAGGACGACGAGTGACAGGTAAGCGATCGTGTATCCCAGGCTCAGGCCGAAGCCTGGCAGGACGCTACGACGCCGCCAGCGTATTATTCGCGCTCCGTCCAGCGCAGCCGAAGCCATACCTTATCTCATCTTGCAGGCTGATAGATCTGGTCGAAGAGGCCGCCTGCATCGAAATGCTTGGGCTGCGCCTGCGACCAGCCGCCAAACAGCGGATCGTCGATCGTGACCATCTCGATCTGTTTGAAGCGTTCAAGATCCTTGGGATCTGCCGCGGACGGATCTGAGGGGCGGTAATAGTGCTTCGCCACGATCTTCTGGCCTTCGGGCGAATAGAGATGCTTGAGGTAGTCTTCGGCGACCTGCAGCGTGCCGTGCTTCTCGGCATTGCCGGCCACGACAGCCACGGGCGGCTCGGCCTTGATCGACAATGACGGGTAGACGATCTCGTAGGCGCCGGGCTCAAGCTCGGCGAGCGAGTAGAAGGCTTCGTTTTCCCACGTGATCAGAACGTCGCCAGTGCCCTGCTGCGTGAAGGTGGTGGTCGAGCCGCGGGCGCCGGAATCGAGCTTGGCGGTGTTCTTGTAGATCTGAGTGACGAAGGCTTTGATCTGCGTCTCGTCGCCGTTGAACTTCTTCGCGGCATAGGCCCAAGCTGCAAGATAGTTCCAGCGCGCCCCGCCGGAGGTCTTCGGGTTGGGCGTCACGACGGACACATCCGGCCGCACAAGATCGTCCCAGTCCTTGATGCCCTTCGGATTGCCCTTCCGCACCATCAGCACAATGGTCGACGTGTAGGGCGAGGAATTGGACGGCAGTTTCGTGCGCCAGTCGGCGGGGATCTTGCCGGTCGCCTTGGCGATGACGTCGATGTCGTTCTGCAGACCCATGGTGACGACATCGGCCTCGAGGCCGTCGATCACTGCGCGGGCCTGCTTGCCCGAACCGCCATGGGACATGTTCACCGTCACGGTCTTCCCGTCAGCCGTCTTGTAGCCGGCGGAGAAGGCCGCATTGAAATCTTCGTAGAGCTCACGCGTTGGATCGTAGGACACGTTGAGGAGCGTCACTGTCTGGGTGTTGCCCCCGCCACAGGCGGCCAACACAAAAAGCGCCGCCAAGGCGACCAAGGGTCCGCGCATGGGAAATCCTCCACCCGTTTACGCTAGTGCTCCGGTCGGGTTTGTCAAACCCGTCGGCCTCCGCAATCACGCAACCATCTCGCGCAGACGGATCGGCAGATTCGCGCCAACGGCGTCAGCAATGGTCGTGCGATCGAGCACGGCGCGGGTCGCATCCGCCACCTGGGCGAACACGCGGCGCACCTCGCAGCTCGCCTCTTCCTGGCAGTCTTCGCACTTCCGGTAGGCGATCTTGGATAAGCACGGCAGGGGCGCGATCGGGCCGTCCACAATGCGCAGGACCTCACCGAAGGAAATGGTGTCTGCAGGGCGCAAAAGCCCATAACCACCGGCCTTTCCGCGCCGCGAGGCGACGAGGCCGTGGTGCTTGAGATCGAGCAGGATCTGCTCGAGGAATTTCTTCGGGATGTTCTGGGATTCAGCGATGTCGCCAATGAAAGTCGGCTGCCCGGGGGGCTGCTTGGCGAGGGCGACCAGGGCGCGCAAGGCGTACTTTGCTTTTTGCGAGATCATGCCGGGCCGAGCCTCTACACGGGGAACGAGCGTCAGGATGCATCCGGACCCGTCGTCCTCTAAACTATATTGTCCCTGTAGAGTAAGTAAATCGAGGCGTCGCCTTCATTCCTCCGATTGGGGGAAAGGGCGTGCACGTCCTGACCGTTTCTTGACATATGGCGCGCAAAATCCGCTCGCCAACCTCAAATCGACCAGATGAGACCTCCATCCTGCATGCCGCGCCTTGCTGTTCTTGTCGTCGCCCTTTCGTTGGGCGCGGGCGCCGCAGAGGCACAGACCGCCCCCGGCGACGCCAAACCGACCACCGCCAGCTCGACACCGTGGCGCCTTGGCCAGGCGCTTGATCAGCCAGACGGGGTCAGGATTTCGGGCTCGATGCGGGGACGGTACGAGGCGCTCGGCAGTCCCTTCGTCGCAGGCCGCACCGAGGACGACGAATATCTCGGGGTTCAGACCGTGCTCGATGTCGAGGTGGATGTCGGCGGGACCGGGCTGACAGTTGGCGGCGAGTTGCTGGATTCGCGTTTCATCGCGGGTAATGAAACGGGTGGCGCGTCGACCGAGATCGACACGCTGGAGCCATCGCAGCTCTACCTTGCCTGGCGACCTGACGATTTCCTGGTGGATGGCGCCAAGCTCGACCTGACGCTTGGGCGCTTCACCATGGATGTCGGTTCGCGCCGCCTCGTCGCGCGCGCGCTCTATCGCAACATCTTTTCATCGTTCGACGGCGTGCGCGCTGCGTGGACCTCGCCGGACAAGCTGTCTGTCACGCTGGCCTACGCCGCCCCGGTCGCGCGCGCTCCGGCCGATGCCGCTTCGGCCATCGACAATGAAGTTGCGCTGAACAAGACGCTCAACAGGACACGCTTCGCGCTCGCCCAGGTGGACCAGCCCCTGCCCTTCGGACTGCATGGCGATCTCTACGTGATGGATCTCGACGAGAACGACAGCGGCGATGTGGCGACGCGCAACCGCAAGCTGACGACCGCCGGGTTTCGTCTGCGCAAGCCTCCTACGCCTGAACAGTTTGATTTCGACGTAGAACTCGCCCTTCAAACGGGCTCAGTGCGCGCAACCACCAGCGCGGCCGACATCATCCCGCTCGAACACGATGCGCAGATGGGCCATCTGGAAACCGGATACAGCTTCAGCGCGCCATGGTCGCCGCGCGTCGCCCTGCAATACGATTACGCGACCGGCGACAAGTCGCGGGCGGATGCTCGCAATGAGCGGTTCGACACATTGTTTGGGGACCGCGCCTTCGACCTTGGTCCGACCAGCATCTATGGCTTGGTTCTGCGCTCGAACCTGTCGAGCCCGGCCATCCGTATCGAGGTAAGGCCGGACGCCGCCAGTGAGGCCTATGTCGCGCTTCGTCGTGTGCAGCTTGAAGCGAGGCGTGATTCCTTCGCCAATACGGCGGTTCGCGATGCAACCGGAGCGTCGGGCAAGGACATCGGTCTGCAGGTCGAAGGCCGTTACCGCCGGTGGCTGATGAGGGACTCTCTGCGCCTGTCTGTCGGCGCCGTCATGCTGTTTGAGGGCGATTTCATGAAAAACGCCCCAAACGCGACACGCCAGGGCAATCCGGTCTACGGCTATTCCGAGCTGACCTGGGTTTTCTGAAGCCGCTCAGTCCAGTCGCACACCGTCGAACGATCGCTTCATCATGAGCTGATGTTCAACGTGGGCGACTGCTTCCAGCGCCTCACCCAGCCGGTCTTTCAAGGCAGACAACGCAACGCCGGCTTCGACTGCCGTGGCAACGCCTGTCCGGCCCAGGGCTTCAGCGATGTCGCAGGCATCTCCCAGCGGCATCAGGCCGACCGAGCGGGCTGCACCCTTGATTCCATGGGCGGCGTCCGCCCAGTGATCTGGTTCCGCATGCGGATCGAGCAGACGCGACCAGAGCTCGGCTGACTGTCGGAAAATGCCCAGCGCCTCGGCTGCAAGCACGGCGTCGTCGCTGGTCATCGCCCTGAGCTGAGCAATGTCGATAACCTGTTGCATGGCCCGCTCCACTTTCCGCGTTGG
>CANJXY010000073.1 GCA_947478925.1 Hyphomonadaceae bacterium
ACCTGCGGCGAAGAAACCAACGGCGCGTTCAATGGCGCAGAACACCTTGCGAAAAACGAGCGCGAGCTGATCAACGCCGAGTTCGCCATCAATGAGGGCGGCGGCGGCCAGATGGACGCGGCGGGCAAACCCATCTTCATGGGCATCCAGGTTGGCGAGAAGCTCTCGCAGAACTACACGCTGGAAGTCACCAACCCCGGCGGCCACTCGTCTCGTCCGATGCCCGACAACGCAATCAACCAGCTCGCGTTCGGCCTCACCCGCATCGCACAGTATAAATTCCCGATCACGTTCAACGATACGACGCGCGCCTTCCTGACGCAGATGGCGACGCTGAAGGGCGGCGAAGATGGCAAGGCGATGCTCGCGCTGATCGCCAACCCGAACGACAAGACTGCCGAAGCCCGCCTCGAAGCCGATCCAGACTACAACCGCATCCTTCACACCACCTGCATCGCGACGATGCTGGATGCCGGCCATGCCACCAACGCACTTCCGCAACGCGCCAAAGCCAATGTGAACTGCCGCATCTTCCCCGGCACGACGGCGAACGATGTGCGCCAGCAGCTGGAGACGCTTGTGGCTGATCCCGCCATCAAGGTCTCGATCCGCGAAACGCGCAACCTGCCCGCGCCGCCGCCGCCGCTCGATCCGAAAGTGCTCGACCCGGCCGTGAAGCTGGCAACGACCATGTTCCCCGGCGTACCTAACCTGATGATCATGCAGGCAGGCGCCACCGACGGCGCCTTCCTGACGCCGATCGGCATCCCGACCTATGGCATCTCCGGCATGTTCGTGGATTCCGACGGCAATGGCATTCACGGCCTCAACGAGCGCATCAAGGTGAAGACCCTGATGGACGGGCGCCAGTATCTCTACCGGCTGATGAAGGTCTATGGCGGCTAGATTCGCCGCACCGGCCGGTTCGCGACTGCAACACCTGCGAGGATCAGGGCGAGCGCGCCAACCATCGACCATTGCAGCCGCTCCCCGAGGAACAGAACGCCCAGGCCCGTCGCCCATAACGGCGACATGTAGGTGGTGAACGAGACAAACACCGGCCCAGCCCGCTGGATGAGCCAGACATAGACGAACATCGCGAACGCCGTTGGCAACAGACCCAGCACCACCATCGCGATGATCGACGCCGCGCTTGCTGCAACGGGGAACGGCTCCATCACCATCGCGTGCAGCAAAGCTGCGATCGCGCCGAGCCCGACAATCATGAAGCTCGACACCACCGGATCGACACGCGGCGCCAGCCGGGTCCCCACATTGCCGACGGCATAGAGCCAGGCCCCAACGATTGCGAGCAGGATGCCGATCAGGCTCGCACCCATCCCGTGCTCGAACTCTGGCAGCACCAGGACGACAAGTCCGAAAAATCCCAGCAGCACGCCAGCAATTCGCTGCGGTGTCAGTCGGTCTCCGGTGAACATGTGCGCGAGCAGCACGGTCGCGAATGGCGTCGCGCCATTACAGATCGCCATCACGGCCGAGCCAACCGACTCTGCCGCGTGGGCGTAGAACACGAACGGGACCATCGTTGCGCCAATGCCGACCAACGCAAACCATCCGATCGCCCGCCAGGACAGTCTTGCCGTATCGGCGCCACGCGCCTGCGGACGCAGCAGCCGCGCGCCGAGAATCCATGCACCCAGAAACAGCGCGCCGCTGATGAGACGCCCGGCAACAAGCCAGCCCGGCGTGATTGTCTCGACGCCCACGCGGATACCCGCAAATGTCGAGCCCCAGATAACAACCAGCAGCAAGAGCGCAGCCCAGCTGAGCGCCGCGCCCGTCAGACGCGGCTTTGCGCGTTCACTGGCAATCGTTGTCGCCGTCTCCACGCATTCGCTCCGGCTTGGGGTGACGGCGCCCTGCTAGGACATTTCCTCCCGCGCTGCAAAGCCACAGCGTGAAATGCCTCGAAACAAAGAACACCCCGCACCAAAAAGTATAGGGGTGAACGACAAAAGGCCCGGCGCATCGAACGCCGGGCCTTTTGCTTCAAGTTTGGAAGGAAATCGCCCTAGATGGGCTTGGCGGCTTCCTTGCCGATATTCCTGGCCTTCCCTTCGATGTTCCCGGCGGTTTTCTGAACCTTGCCTGCGGCTTCTTTCATGCCGCCATCGATCTGATTTTTGTTCATGTCGAAATCCTTCTGTTTCACATCCCCGTCGCGTGAATAACGTCGGGCGAAAGCAGCGGTTCCGTTCACAAGCGCGCGTCCTCCAGCAGCATTGTCGCACCTTTTTCTGCGATCATCAGCGTCGGCGAATTCGTATTGCCGGACGTGATGTGCGGCATCACGGAGGCATCGATCACGCGCAACCGATCAACGCCCCGCACGCGCAGGCGCTCATCCACCACAGCCATCGCATCCGATGCTGTGCCCATCTTCGCCGTGCCGACAGGATGGAATATCGTGGTGCCGACATCGCCCGCAGCATTGGCAAGCTCAGCATCGCTCTGCAGCTCGGATCCCGGCGCGAACTCCTGCGGGGCGAACCGCTGCAATGCAGGCTGATCGACGATGCGCCTCACAAGTCGCAGCGATTCAACCGCCGTCATCCGATCGCTAGTCGTGGCCAGATAGTTGGGCTGGATCTCCGGCGCCGCACGTGTGTCGGGCGTGTTCGCATGCACCGATCCACGACTGTCTGGCCGCAGATTGCACACACTGATCGTGATCGCCGGAAAGGCATACATCGCCTCGCCGAACTTCGGCAGCGCCAGCGGCTGCACATGGAACTGGATGTTGGGCGTCGCATGCCGCGGATTGGATTTCGCAAACGCCCCCATTTGCGACGGCGCCATGGTCATCGGACCGCGCCGCCTCAGCGCATAGTCCACCGCCATCAGCGGCCGGCGCATCACATTGGCGTATTGCTCGTTCAGCGTCGGCACGCCGCTCACCTTGTAGATCGGCCGCAGCTGCAGGTGATCCTGCAGATTCTCGCCGACACCGGGACTGTGATGCACGACATCGACGCCCAGCGCACGCAATCGCCCGGCATCGCCAATGCCCGACAGTTCCAGCAGCTTCGGCGACTGCACCGCGCCTGCCGCGATAATCACGGAGCCATCTGCCATCGAAACGTGTCGCTCATGGCTACCGTTCCGCGACCACGCAACGCCCTCCGCCGCGCCATTGCGCATCACGATCCGCTCGACCAGCGCACCTGTCTCGACCTTCAGGTTGTGACGCCCCAGCGCCGGTTTCAGGAATCCCCGCGCCGACGACCAGCGTCGCCCCGCCTTCTGGTTCACCTGGAAATAACCAACGCCGGAGTTGTCACCCGTGTTGAAATCGCTGACGCGCGGAATGCCCGTCGCCACCGCCGCGTCCGCAAACGCATCCAGCACTTTCCAGCGCATGCGCGGATGTTCGATGCGCCACTCTCCGCCCTGCCCGTGATACGCGCCGCCATCGACATGATCTTCATGGCGGAGGAAATAGGGCAAAACCTCATCCCAGCCCCAACCCGTAAGCCCAAGCTGGCGCCAGCCATCGTAATCGGCCGCTTGCCCCCGCATGTAGATCATCGCGTTGATCGCCGACGACCCGCCGAGCACTTTCCCGCGCGGATAATTCAGCGTCCGCCTGTTGAGGCCCGGCACAGGCTGCGTCTGGAACATCCAGTCAGCGCGCGGATTGCCGATGGCGAAGAGATAGCCGACCGGAATGTGAAACCAGATCCAGTCGTCTTTCCCGCCCGCCTCCAGCAGTAGCACGCGATTGCGCGGATCCGCCGACAACCGGTTGGCCAGCAGGCACCCAGCCGTACCCGCGCCAACGATGATGTAGTCGAACCGATCGCTCATGCGCGCCACATTCACCACCTGCGCGAAAGGATCAACCTGCAACAGGCAGACTGCCCAAACGTCACGCTTGACCGCATCGCCCACCCTGCCATCGTCTGGCAAAACGTCGGGAGAAATGATCATGCGGCTGCGTTCACTGCTTATGGCCGGACTTTGCACGCTGGCCCTGTCAGGCTGCGTGGTGTCCGTCAGTGAGACCGAACACGGCGCGGGCTTCGCGCCCCTGGGCCACGGCCCGCTCGCCAATGACGCCCCGCATGGCATTTCGCAGACGCGCCTGCAGGTGCTCGACGCAACGATGCGAAAATACATCGACGACGGCAAACTCGCCGGCGCCGTGTTGATGATCCACCAGGATGGCCGCGAAGTCTTCCACGGCGCCTATGGCTGGCGCGACCGCGAGGCCGGCGACCGCATGGCCGAAGACGATATCTTCCGCATCGCCTCACAAACGAAAGCCCTCACCAGCACCGCGATCATGATGCTGGCGGAGGAAGGCAAGCTGGTGATCGACGATCCGCTCGGCAAATTCCTGCCGGACTGGGCCAGCACCACTGTCGCCGTCACAAACGCCAAGGGCGGCTATGATGTCGTGCCGGCCAAACGTCCCATCACCATCCGCGACCTCCTCAGCCACACCGCAGGCATTTCGTATGGCACAGGCCCTGGCGAGAAAGCGTGGAAGGATGCTGGCGTCTATGGCTGGTACTTCGCCGACAAGTCCGTGCCCGTCGCCGATGTCGTCGCGAAGATGCCGAAACTACCGATGGCGGCCCAGCCGGGCGAGCAATGGGTCTATGGCTACAACACCGACATTCTGGGCGTCGTGGTCGAGAAACTTTCAGGGCAATCGCTCGACGTCTTCCTGAAGGAACGCCTGATCGATCCGCTCGGGATGGTCGACACCGCCTTCTGTCTGCCGCCTGCCAAGCTTGATCGCCTCGCCGTCGTCTACTCTGCGAAGAACGGCAAGGCGGAGCGCGCGCCCTCCCCCGGCGCCCTTGATGGCGTCAGCCATATCGGGCAGGGCGCTTACGCCAACGGACCTTGCAAGGCGTTCGCCGGCGGCGCTGGCCTGCTCTCCACCGCGCACGATTATTCGCGCTTCCTTGAGATGCTGCGCCAGGGCGGCGTCGCCGATGGCAAGCGTTACCTGTCGCGCAAGACGGTCGAGCTGATGACGCACGACACGCTGGTCAGCGCGACCTATCAGCCCGGGCAGGGCTTCGGCCTCGGCTTCCGCATCATGCTCGATCCCAGCAAGGCCGGCCAACCGGGATCGCCCGGTGATTATGGCTGGGGCGGCGCCTACCACTCGACCTATTGGGTCGATCCGAAGGAAGGCCTCACGGTCGTCTACATGACGCAGATCATTCCGGCTGGCGGACTCGAAGATCAGTCCAAGATCCGCTCGCTGATCTATTCCGCGCTGGAATAACTACTTCACCCGCGAATACGCGAACGTCCCGCACAGGTGCGTGTCATCCTTCAGCGGCCACTGGTCGCCGTCGAAGGCTGCGATCGTGAGCGTGTCCGCCTGCGTGTAGGTCGCGAAGGCGAGCGTCGTCTTGCAGAACCCGCCATTGGGCGTCCCCGCGGGGATGGTCTCTTTGTCGACCGTGTACATCACGATCTTCGCCGGATCGAACGGACCTGCGGAGGGGAACAGGCGCGCGAAGTCGTAGGGTTTGTCGCCCATATCAGCGCCGCCAGGCATCAGCGTCGTCTCGTAAGTAATGCCGTTCTCGAATGCGAAGACTGCACCTTCCGGCGAGTTGGGTCCCACTTGCGGGGTGGGCGTGAGGGTGAACTTGCCAGGCGTGAAACTCATCGCTGTCTTCGACATCGCCTCATAGGTGCTCGCAGGTCCGACAGCCGCCGGCGCGAACGGCACGCTGGGATCATCCTGCCCCATCTCTTCCGGCGTCGGCCCGGCCGTCTGCACGGGCTTGGCGTCTGGTTGGCACGCTGCGAGCGCAAGGACTGCGAAGAGTGTTGCGGTCACGCGCATGATGTTTCCCCTTGCCGTTCAGCTGCCCTACCCGGCAGCGCGGATCTCGAAGGGCGTGCAGCCCCGCGCCATCGCAGTCTTAGCGTCCGCGCTGCTCTGAGCAAGCTGGGCCGCTTCGGCATCGACATCCTGTCGGGTTTTGCCGGCATCATGCCCCGCCTGCCGCAGCGACAGCATCCAGGCATCAAGCGTGGCCTGCAGCAGCGCATCCGGCGCAGCGTTCTGAGTGATCTGCGCTGCCCGCAATCCAGCACATTTCACCGCGTTCACGTGCGACACGTCATCCTCGATTGTCACGCGCGGCGCGGCCTGCGCAAACGCCACGCTCGCAAGGGTCAGCGAAACAAGGACAGGAAAAACGAAGCGCATCAGCTTTCTCCAGGAACAGGCCGTCTAGCCTCCCATCCGGGCGGATTGAAGGCCTGCGCCTGTCCCCAGCGTGGCGCCTCTGTTAAGGCGTGAGCCTACTTCACCAGCCCCAGCGACTGCGACATCACGTGGAAGATCTCGTTCTCTTCCACTGCGCCCGAGAACAGGTTGGCCCCTGGTCCGCCGGCGAAGATCGCGACGTCCTCGCCACCATGCGTTTCCGAACCCAACGGGATCAGCGATTGCTGCAGGAAGCCCAGCGCGCCCGTATCCACACTGGTGAGATCCGGACGGTCGCACAGCCACTTGCCGTCCGCCTGCGGCTTGCACACCGACCCCGGACCATTGGCGAAGCTCAGCGTCGTATAGGGCTTGCCATCCCGCGCCAGGACGGCCTTGCCGCCTTCCTTCACGAGCCCGAGGATGGGGTTCCCGCGATCCGGATAGCCCTGGATGATCAGCGTGTGCGAATGGTCCGCCGTCACGATGATCAGCGTCTCCTCCGGGTTGGTCATCGCCACGGCCGCCGCGACCGCGTCATCCAGCGCCGCAGCATCGCCCAGCGCGCGCTGCGCATCGCTTGCGTGCAGGCCGTGATCGACCCGCCCACCTTCGACCATCAGCACATAGCCCTTGTCGTTGCGCGAAAGGCGCGTGACGGCGGCCTCGGTCATTTCGGCGAGGGATGGCTCGCCCCGCTTGTCCTTGGCGCGATCCAGATCGTACTGCATGTGGCTCGGCTCGAAGAGACCAAGCACCTGAATGTCGCTGTCGAAGTTCATCTGCTCGAAGGTGTTGAGCCCGATCGTCACCTTGCGCTCCGGATGTCCCTCCAGCCATTCCTCGGCCAGGTTACGACCATCGGTCCGGCGGCCCTTCTGGTCCGGATACTCCGGGTCCGCCATCGTGTTGGGCAGAAAGTTCTGTCGCCCGCCGCCAAGCGCCACTTCAAAGCCATCGCCATTGATCTTCTGCCAGTTCACGAACTGCGCCGCGATGTCGAGACAGCCAGCCGCCTTGCCTTCGGCCGACATGTCCGCATCCGACTCCCAGTCGCGCTCCACCGTTTCAACGTAGGTTGCCGCCGGCGTTGCATGCGTCAGGCGCGCCGTCGAGATCACGCCCGTCGCCATGCCGGCCGCTTCGGCCATCTCCCACAGTGATGTCGTGCCAGCCGTCTTCGCGCTCGTGCAATCCTTCAGGTTGGCCGCCTGCGTGACGCCCAGCGTGCCGTTGTAAGATTTGACGCCCGTCGTCATTGCAGTCGCCGTTGGCGCAGAGTCGGCCACCTGGCTGTCATGCGTGTAGGTCTTGGAGAACGCCGACCAGGGCAGCTTCTCCATCGCCAGTTGGTAGCTCTCCCCATCGAGACCTTTTTTCTGGCCTGCATAGATGCGCGCTGCCGTGATGGTGGAGATGCCCATGCCATCGCCGATGAACAGGATGACGTTCTTGGCCTTCTTCGGCGAGCGCTCGGCCGCGCGCGCCGCCACTGCATTATGGCCCTTCACGTAATAGCTGTCGGCCGACTGAACCGGCGCGGGCACGGAGGCTGTGTGAGAACTCGTCACGCATGCGGCGGCGGCCAGTGCGGCGACGGACGCTGTTGCTGCACGAATCATGGCGGCACGAATCATGGAAAGTCTCCTGCGCAGGTCAGATGCGCGCGGAGGCTAGTCCAGTGATGCGACAGTTCCGAGTCGGAAAATCGGGGCCTTACGCCGCGATCTTTTCCTCTGATGACTTTTGTTGCGCTGCGGCCGGTTCGGCAGCAACCCGCTCCGGCGCGCGCTTCACCAGCGATAGGATCGCTCTCACTTCGGCGCGCCCCGAAATCTCGCTCATGGTCAGCTTGCCATCGACGGGCGTGTCGAAAACTGATCGCCCCTCAAGCGCCAGCGCCCGGTGAGCCACCCGATCGCGCAGGTTCCAGATCGTCTCGAAACCTGCCTCTTGGGCCATTTTCGCGACGCGCTCATTGATGATCGTACCGATCTTGCTCGGCAGGGCCGAGACGCGATTCATCACGACCTGCCAGCGCTGCACCGGCAGGCCGGCGCGGCGGCGATCAAAGCGCACGGTGTCGATCATATCGCGATAATTGATCAGGGGGGCTGCGGGCGAACCGATCGGCGCGAACAGGCCGTGCATATCGGCCGGGCTTTCATTCATCGGCGTCAGGATCAGGTCGGCCAGCAGGTGGGCTTCGTAGACGTCCGCCAGGTTGCCCGACGACGTGTCGATGATCATGAGGTCATAGCCGTCCATTTTCGCCATGCGGACCAGCGGCTCCAGCCGGCCGGAATGCTTGGGCTTGGCGTTGGTGCGGGCTTCTTCCTCGGTGTCCATCAGCATGACATGGTCCGGGCTTTCCAGCCGTGATTCACGTCGCTGGGTCAGGAAACCGGACAGGTTCCGCGTGTTGCGGTCCAGATCGAGACAGGCCGTACGCAGCCCATCCTTGACGGCCGCCACGCCCAGAAGGCACGCCAGCGTGGTCTTGCCCGTGCCGCCTTTGAACCCGCTGATGGTTACCACTTGCATGGAACTCTCCGTTTTTCCGGCGCCTGCGGTCTGAGGACCGGTCTGGCGACGGGGCTGGCATCCCTGCCAACTCCCGCAGGGGGTGGGGTTCAATTCGCGTGCCAGATGAGCCTTCCAGCTGAAAACAGGTCAATTTCATGCGCGCCGAGGCCCTTGCCCTAGCGCCCGCTCCCCCTGATTATGGCGCAGTGCAGCGCGGCGGGACGGCCGCGAGGAGATTTCGGTATGGCCACCATCGCCCTTGTCGACGACGACGAGAACATCGTTGAATCGCTCAAGGTTTTCTTTGAAGCGGAAGGGTATCAGGTGCGCGCCTATCATGATGGCGCCGCGGCCTTCGCCGGGCTTTCGGAGAACCCGCCGGATATCGCCATCCTCGACGTGAAAATGCCGAAGATGGACGGCATGGAGCTGCTGCGGAAGCTGCGCCAGACATCCAACCTGCCCGCGATCTTCCTGACCTCCAAGGATGATGAGATCGACGAGGTTGTCGGCTTCAACATCGGCGCCGACGATTTTATCCGCAAGCCCTGCTCCACCCGGCTTCTGGCCGAGCGCGTGAAGGCTATTCTGCGCCGCTCGCGCGGTGTCGTTCCAGGCGGCGAGGACAGCGACAAGAAGCCGATCATCCGTGGCCGTCTGACGCTCGATCCCAACCGCCACGCCTGCCAGTGGGATGGCAAGATCGTACGCCTCACCGTCACGGAGTTTCTCATCCTGCAGGCGCTGGCCCAGCGTCCAGGCTATGTGAAGAGCCGCGACCAGCTGATGGACGCCGCCTACGACGATCAGGTCTATGTCGACGACCGCACCATCGACAGCCACATCAAGCGGCTGCGGAAGAAGTTCCGCGACCTCGACGATAACTTCGACGGCATCGAGACGCTGTACGGCGTGGGGTATCGATATAAGGAAGCCTGAAAAGACAGTCAGGCCAGCAAAAGTGACCAGGACAGCCAAGGCAATCAGGGTGGTGCCGCGCAAGCCGCGCTCCCTGTTCTGGTCTCCCATTGCGAGACTGATCCTCGCCTCCAACCTCGCCGGCCTGATCATCCTGATCGCTGGCGCACTGGTGCTCAACGAAGTCCGCGCCAGCCTCGTCAATGCGCGCAAGGCCAGTCTCGAGGAGATGGGACAGCTCATCTCCTCGTTCATGACCGACAATGCGACCACCGACGTTCCGGTCGAACTTGATATCGACGAAGTCATCCGCCAGCTCACCTCGATGCCGTTGACTAAGGCGACGCGCATCATCGTGCACGATCCGCGTCGTGAGATCGTCGCCGACACTCGGCTCATCAAGGATGTCATCAACGCCAGCAACCTGCCGGAAATCCGGGAACCGAGCTGGTTTGAGCGTACCTGGCTGGAAACTGTCCGCGCCATCAACCGCACCGTCGAAACCGTCAGTGCGACCGGCCGGCAGCCCATCGCTGAAGCGCTCTCCCTCGATGAGGAGGTAACCCGCGCGCTCAAAGGCGAACCGGTCTTCTCGGAGCGCTTCAACGACGAGGCCAAGCGTGTCCTCTCGATCACCATGCCGATCGAGAAAGTGCTGCGCGTCGTTGGCACGCTGACGATCGAAACCAGCGACGTTGCCGAGATCATCGCGGCCGAACGCGCGGCCCTCGTGCCGCTGATCGTCGTGGCGATGCTGGTTGCGCTCATCACCGCGACGCTGCTCACGCTCGGTATTGCGCGTCCTCTGCGCAAACTTGCGCTTTCCTCGGAGCGCGTCGCAACCGGCGCCGCCCAAAGACTTAACCTCGGCAAGCTGCATGATCGCAAGGACGAGATCGGTGATCTCGCACGCGCGATGGAGGCGATGACGGTATCGCTCTACGACCGCATCCAGGAGAATGAGCGCTTCGCCGCGGACGTCGCGCACGAACTCAAGAACCCCCTCACCTCGATCCGCTCGGCTGTCGAGACGATGCAGGCGATCAGCGATCCCGAGAAAAAGGCGAAAATGGCCAACGTCATTGCGCGCGACGTGATCCGGCTCGACCGCCTGATCTCCGACATTTCCAATCTGTCGCGCCTCGAAGCCGAGATCGTTCGCGAAAAGCTTGTCCGCGTCGATCTCAACCGCCTGCTGGAGGACATCGTGTCGATCTATCGCGACACCGTCCGCGAAGGCGAAGCAACCGTGGTGTTGGCGCTCGCCGACAAGGCCACCCACGACGTCATGGGGCGCGAAGGCCCGCTCGGTCAGGTGATCCGCAACCTTGTTGAAAACGCACGGTCCTTCTCCCCAGCCGGCGGCGAAGTCACGGTTACACTGGCCAGTATCAGTTCCGCCCGTGGCCCCGTCGTGCGTCTCACTGTCGAGGACCAGGGACCCGGCATTCCGCCGGACAAGCTCGAAAAAATCTTTCAGCGCTTCTACACCGACCGGCCGGTCGGCGCGAAGTTCGGGAATAATTCAGGTTTGGGCCTTTCCATCGTGCGTCAGATTGCTGAAACGCATAGGGGACAGGTTTGGGCCGAAAACCGCATGGTCGACGGCAAGATAACCGGCGCTCGCTTCGTGGTGGAACTTCCGCCGGCGCCGCTCGATATCTGAATCACTATTGACCCTGGAACAAACGAGTCGTCACCATGGCTAGCTGGAAAAAGCGGGAGTACTTCCAATGATCGGTTTGGTCGTGGTTACGCACGGCCGGTTGGCCGAGGAGTTCATCGCCGCCGCCGAGCACGTCGTGGGCCATCTCGAAAATGTTGGCACGGTCTGCATCGGACCGGACGACGACATGGACATGCGCCGCCGGGAAATCATCGCAGCAACGAAAGCAATCGACACCGGCGCCGGCGTCGTCATTCTCACGGACATGTTTGGCGGCACGCCGTCCAACCTCGCCATCTCGGTGATGGGCGGGGCAAAGATCGAAGTGATCGCGGGCGTCAACCTGCCCATGCTGATCAAGCTGGCTGAAGTGCGCGGCCGCCTGCCCCTCGCAGAAGCCGCTCTGGCAGCACAAGAAGCCGGACGGAAATACATCTCCGTCGCTTCAGCCCTGCTGCAACGCGCCGAATGAGCGGGAAGTTGTCACGCAAGGCCGAGCTGGTGAACCAGCGCGGCCTGCACGCGCGCGCATCGGCCGCGTTCGCGCGCGAAGCCTCTCGCTTCAATGCAAAAGTCACCGTGAACTATGACGGCATGACCGCAAGTGCAGCCTCCATCATGGATCTTCTGATGCTCGGCGCGCGTGTCGGTCAGACAATCGAAATCGAAGTGGAAGGCGTTCAGGCCGCCGAAGCGCTCGACGCGATCTGCGATCTCATCGCGCGGAAATTCGACGAACGCGAATAACGCCGGGCCTTTAGCGCTGCCCACCGCCGCCGCGATTGCCGCTCACACGCGGCGTCGCACTCCAACCCGAACTTGGCGGAACGCTTTCCCCGCTCGAGGGACGGCTCAGCGGGCGCAAGAGGTCTGCAAACGTCAGTTCGCCCGCAGGCTGGATCTGGTTGGCGATACGCTTCAACCCCGTGACAAACTCCGCCTGCGTGACAGCTCGATCGAGATCGATGTCGAATGTCATCGTGTTCGCCATCACATCCGTCGGGCTGCCGATCGACGCCGCCCAGTCCGACTGCTCGAAACCGGTGATCCTGCCATCGCCATTCCGGTCCGCCGCTGCGAACGCCGCGCCCGCCCCTGCCTCGATCTCGGCAGCCGTGACCTTGCCGTCCGCATTGCGATCGAAACTCGCAAATACCAGCGCACCCGGCGCCGCTACGCGAACGCCCTCAGGCGGCCGTCCCAGGCCACCGGGCGAGGATACGCCCGCGACCCGGTCAATCCGGTCAGGCTCCTGCGCGAAGACCGGAGCCACGGCAAAAGCCGCCAGACCGAGAACCCCCGCCAGAGCCCAGATCGCTTTTGATTGCGGCATACCACTCATCTTTCACCTGCGGCCTCGAGGACGTGCAGTGTTGTCTTCGATCCCGAATGTGGCCCGGCGGCAACACTTTGCGCAACCGTGCGAAGCAGACAGATGGGCAGCAAAATGGAGTCACGAAAGGCCAGACCGCTCTCAAATCGCCCCGGCGGAAAATCATATAAGGATATCTTTATATGATTTGCCCGATTGCACTTCGGTTGCTATAGGCCCTTGGCGCGGCGCCGGGACGAGCCTGGCCGACCCAATTTTCCAAGGAGTTCCGAGATGGCGTTCGACGATTTCAAGGTAGCGGATATCTCGCTCGCCGACTACGGCCGCAAAGAACTGGTGATCGCCGAGACCGAAATGCCGGGCCTCATGTCGACCCGCGCCGAATACGGCAAGGCGCAGCCGCTGAAAGGCGCACGCATCACCGGCTCGCTCCACATGACGATCCAGACCGGCGTTCTGATCGAGACGCTGACGCATCTCGGCGCCGAAGTCCGCTGGGCCTCGTGCAACATCTTCTCGACGCAGGACCATGCCGCCGCCGCCATCGCGAAAGCCGGCATCCCCGTCTTCGCCGTGAAGGGGGAGAGCCTGGAAGAGTATTGGGACTACACCGACAAGATCTTCCAGTGGCCGGATGGCGGCTTCACCAACATGATCCTCGATGATGGCGGCGATGCCACCATGTACGTGCTGATCGGCGCACGCGTCGAAGCGGGCGAGACCAAGCTGATCGAAACGCCAGAGTCGGAAGAAGAAATCTACTTCTTCAAGCAGATCAAGAAACGCCTCGCGCAATCGCCGGGCTGGTTCACCAAACAGCGCGCCGCGATCAAGGGCGTCACCGAAGAAACCACCACAGGCGTCAATCGCCTCTACCGTCTCGTCGAGAAGGGCCTGCTGCCCTTCCCCGCGATCAACGTGAATGACTCCGTCACCAAGTCGAAGTTCGACAACAAGTATGGCTGCAAGGAATCGCTGGTCGACGGCATACGGCGCGCCACCGACACCATGATGGCCGGCAAGGTTGCGGTGGTGTGCGGCTATGGCGACGTCGGCAAGGGATCAGCCGCGTCCCTCCAGGGCGCTGGCGCCCGCGTCAAGGTCACCGAGATCGATCCGATCTGCGCGCTGCAGGCCTGCATGGATGGCTTTGAAGTCGTCACGCTCGAAGACGTCGTGAAGACTGCCGACATCTTCATCACGACGACCGGCAACAAGGACATTATCCGCCTCGAGCACATGCGCGAGATGAAGGACATGGCCATCGTCGGCAACATTGGCCACTTCGACAACGAGATTCAGGTCGCCGCGCTCAAGAACTATGCCTGGGACAACATCAAGCCGCAGGTCGACATGATCTCCTTCCCGGATGGGAAGCGCATGATCCTCCTCTCCGAGGGCCGCCTGCTGAACCTTGGCAACGCGACGGGTCACCCGAGCTTCGTTATGTCGGCCTCATTCACCAACCAGACGCTGGCCCAGATCGAACTCTGGACCAATGGCAAGGCCTACGAGAACAAGGTCTACACGCTGCCCAAGAAGCTCGACGAGAAAGTCGCCCTGCTCCACCTGAACAAGCTCGGCGCCAACCTCACCAAACTCACCGAAGACCAGGCCGCCTATATCGGCGTCACGCAGCAGGGCCCGTACAAGCCCGAGCACTATCGTTACTAGTCACTGGCGAAGGCGCCAAACAGAAGCGGGCGCCCAAGGCAAAGTGCGGCCCCGGTTAATTTTTTA
>CANJXY010000074.1 GCA_947478925.1 Hyphomonadaceae bacterium
AGGCATGGAATTTTTCGTCCAGATACTTGCATGCGCAAGTGTGATTTCGTGGCAAACGCTGGGCTTTTCTAGCTCTATTCGGGTGCGCCCCCGACATGCCGATAGAGTAATCCGTAGCACGTTGTTGTTAACCGTTGCGACAACGCACGGAAAGACGCGGCGTTTGCCGGGCGGATTGAAATATGGGCCAGTGCGACAAGTCGCTCGGACGTCTGGTGGTCGATCCGGACGAAAGGTTGCGGGCCTGAAACCGACTGCGCTGTACGAGAATCACGATCTTGTTCCCGCAATCGATGCGCGATCCCTGTTCAAGGGGCTGCTGTGCGATCATCTCGGCTGGACAGCAAGCGTCTCGACACCAGGATTTTCCACGACAGCGCCACCGCAAATCCGCTTGTTAGTCTGGTTCAGGCTTAGCCTTTGAGGCGGGCTTCAACGAGGTCGAGTTCGCGGACAAGTTTCCGGGCGACGTCATCATCGATATGGCGGTCGCGCGCGAGGCTGTAGATCTTGTCGCGCTCGGCACGAATGCCGGCGAGGCGCATCTTGCGTTCGATCTCGTCGTTCAAGCGAACCAGATCCGCAGCCGCGCCGGTCTGGGAGCGCCCCTCGATGCGGATGCGATACAGCGACATCATGCGCGCTGCAGCTTCGGCGTAGATTTCAGGATCGGACCGGCCAGTGGCAAGTTCATGCTGCGTCCTTTCGATCGCCAGCATGGCCGCTTCCGCAGCCGCGTCGCGCGCCGAACTTTCGGCAGCGTCTGCGACCTGCTCGCTGGGCAGCCTGAGGCCTTTCAGCAGGAGCGGCAGGAACACGCTCGCTCCGATCAGCGAACTGATGATCACGCTGGACGCCAGCAGGATGGCAAGATCCCGCGCGGGGAAAGCCGATCCGTCTGCCAGCGTGAGCGGCAGGATGAGCGCGCCGGCGAGCGTTATGGCGCCTCTAACGCCGGCGACGGAGATCACGGCCACCAGGCGCAGGCTCTGCGGTGGCGCGGGTTCGCCAGCCTTTGTGCGGCGCAGGATGGTCATGCGCAGGGAAACCCAGACCCAGACAAAACGCAGAGCGCCGAGCGCGGATGTGATGGCCATGGCATAAACGGCAAGCCACCAGAGTTCCTCGTGGCCCGTGCTGCGAACTGTTTCGGAAGCGCTCGCGATCACGTTGGGCAGCTGTTCGCCGAGAAGAACGAAGATGATGCCGTTGAGCGCGAACTGGATCGTGTCCCAGACCGCGCTTCGGCTGACGCGGGTTTCGGCCTTCGCGCCGCCGGAGATTTCCGCATAGCTCATCGTGATGCCGGCGGCGACGGCTGCAAGAATGCCGGAGCAGTGGAAACGCTCGGCCAGCATGTAGGCCGCGAAAGGAATGATCAGGCTGATCAGGATCTGCGAACCGCTTTCCTCGCCGAGCTTCAGCGACAGCAGGCCCTTCAGCCGCGTGATGGTCCAGGTGACGCCAACGCCGATCGCGACGCCGCCAAGCGCGAGCTGCAGGAAGGTCAGCGATGCATCGACAACAGAGAACGAGCCGGTGAGGGCTGCGGCGATTGCAAAGCGCAGGCAGACGAGGCCCGACGCGTCGTTGAGCAGCGATTCACCCTCCAGAATGTGCATGACGCGTTTTGGAATCGGCGTGCGGGCGGCAATTGCGGAGACTGCGATCGGATCGGTGGGCGACACGACGGCCGCTAGCGCAAAGGACACTGCGAGCGGCACGGATGGGATCAGCCAGTGGATGAACAGGCCGACGCCGACCACCGTGAAGATGACGAGGCCAAAGGCGAGTTCCAGGATGGTCGTTCCGTCCTTGAACAAGCCCTGCTTGGGAATGCGCCAGCCGTCGAGGAAGAGGAGAGGCGGGAGGAACAGGAGGAAGAAGAGTTCGGGGTCGAGTTCCGCCCGGAAATTCGTTGCGGAGGCGATGAGAATGCCAAAAGCGATCTGCACGAGCGGCAGAGGCACAGGAATGGGCGAGATCCGGACGACGTAGCCGCTGGCGATGACGGCGAGGAGCATCACCAGAACGACGCTGAACAATTCCACTGCGCGCCGATCCTCCCTGCTGCACCTTCTTCTTTGATAGGGCAGCAGGGCGATGCGTCAAACCGGAAGTGTTTATCGGCCAGGGCTCAGGCAGCGATCGCCGGCAACGGGCCAACATAGGTCGCAGCCGGGCGGACGAGGCGGCCGGTCGCGAGCTGTTCGCGCGCGTGGGCGATCCAGCCGGTTACACGGCCGCAGGCGAAGAGGCAGGTGAAGAGGCCGCGTGGAGCGCCAAGGGCCTCGAGCAGGATGGCCGTGTAGTATTCGGCATTGGTGTCGAGCTTGCGGTCGGGTTTTTCGGCAGCGAGGCGTTGCAGGATGCGACCTTCGATGGCTTGCGCAAGCGCAAGCCGGCCATGACAGGCGGGCAGGCCGGTGACGACGCTTTTCAGGACACCGGCGCGGGGGTCGAGGGTGCGGTAGACGCGATGGCCGAAGCCCATCAGGCGCTCGCCGCGATCCAGCGCATCACGGATCCAGTGTTCAGCATTGCCGATCGAACCTATGCCGTCGAGCATATCCAGCACGGGGCCTGGCGCGCCGCCGTGCAGCGGGCCTTTCAGAGCGGACAGGCCGGCGATGACGGCGGAGCCGAGACCGGCGCGGGTGGAGGCAACGCAGCGCGCCACGAAGGTGGAAGCGTTGAGTCCATGGTCGCAGACTGTCACGAGATAGGCGCCGAGGGCACGGGCTTCCACCTCGGTAGGCGCGTCTCCGCGGATCATGCGCAGGAGGTCGGCGTCGTGCGGGGCGGTGGCATCGGGTTCGAGTGGCGCACCGCCGGATTTCAGGCGCGCAATGGCGCCGGTGGCGACCGCCATTGTAGCGGCAAGATCGATGGCGGTCTGCAGATCGTCGCCGTCGGGCATGAGGCTGAGTGCAGCGCGCAAGGCTTCGGTTTCCGGCAGGGCGGCGATTCGCTTAAAATCAGGCGCGAGCCGAGCGAAGGCGACGACACGCGCGACGCCGAGTGGGGGGTGCAGGTCGGCAGGCATGCCGTCGAAGAAGCCACCCCAGAGAAGACTGGCGGTCTGCTCGAATGAGAAGTCGCGCGCGAGGTCTTCGACGTCGCGGCCGCGAATTATCAGGCGGCCATTGGCGCCCTGTACATCGGACAGGACCGTTTCAGCTGCGACGACTTTCTCCAGACCCGCATCCATGACGCACTCCATGTTTGACGGAGTTGAGATGGCGTTCCATGCTCCCATTGGTCAAGATTGAGCAATATAATCAATATGAGCGACTGGGTCCCCGTCGAGGGCGCGCTGGAAAAGCTGGGGGTGCAGCGGCAGACGCTGTACGCTTATGTCAGCCGTGGCCTGCTACGGGCGCGTCCCGACGCGGACGATCCGCGCCGCAGTCTTTATGCGGTGGCCGATCTGGCGCGGCTCAAGGGCAGGCGGCGCGGTGCGCGGCGGCGGGCCGAAGTGGCGGCGAGCGCAATTGCCTGGGGCGAACCGGTTCTGGAGAGCGCGATCTCTACCGTGCGCGACGGGCGATTGATTTTTCGCGGCAAGGCGGTCGAGGATCTAGCGAAGCGGTCGACGCTGGAGGAGGTAGCCAGCCTGCTGTGGCAGTCCGAGGAGCCGGCTGGAAAGGCGACCTCTGCAAGGATCGACGGCCAGACGCCGAAGTCGCGGGCGTTCAATCTACTGGCGCGGCGTGCGGCGGTGGATGCACCGACGCTAGGTCGCAATGCAGCGGCGCTGTGTGACGATGCGTGGCGGCTGCTGTCGGAGTTTGCCGATGCACTGACAGGCGTCGCAGGTCACGGGCCTCTGCACGCCCGTCTGACGAAGGCATGGAGGGCGGATGAGCGTGCAGGCCAGCTGATCCGGCGGATGCTGGTGCTGATGGCGGACCATGAGCTGAACCCGTCGACCTTTGCGGTGCGGATCGCGGCGTCGACTGGTGCGCCCTTGGCGGCGTGTGCGCTGGCGGGATTGTCGACGCTGGCCGGTCCGCTGCATGGCGAGGCGGCGTCGCGGGCGCTGGCGCAGCTCGACCGGCTGGCGGCGGCGAAGGATGCGGGTGCGGAGTTGCGCGCGATGCTGGCGCGGGGCGATCCGCTGGCGGGCTGGTCGCACCCGCTCTATCCGGATGGCGATCCGCGCGCGGCGAACCTGCTGGCCGCACTTAAGCCACGCGCCGCGATCGCGCGCATCCTGCAGGCGATGGAGAAGGAAACGCACGACAAGCCGAACTGCGACGCGGCGATGGCGGCCATGACGCGGGAGCTGGGCCTGCCAGACGAGGCGCCGTTCTCGATCTTTGCGTTGAGTCGGCTCACGGGCTGGCTGGCGCACGCAATGGAGCAGCGTGCTACAGGAAAGATCATCCGGCCGCGGGCAAGGTATGTGGGGGAGTAGTCTGGTGGCGACGAAGCTGGCTTATGCCGACTGCAGGACGCCCTGTTCCTCGAAGAACTGCTTCAGTTCGCCGGACTGGAACATCTCCTTGGTGATGTCGCAGCCGCCGACGAATTCGCCCTTCACGTAGAGTTGGGGAATGGTCGGCCAGTTCGAGAAGTCCTTGATGCCCTGACGCAGCTCGGCGTCCTCGAGGATGTTGGCGCTGTCATACTGGACGCCGAGATGGTCGAGGATCGAGATCACGGTTGCCGAGAAGCCGCACTGCGGGAAAGTCGGCGTGCCCTTCATGAAAAGGAAGACCGGGCTGGCGTCGACCAGGCCCTGGATACGTGCGTTGATGTCGGTCATGGCGCTTTTCCCGGCAAATTGGCTAGCCTGGAGATGAGCTAAGACCTGTGCCGCCGCTAATCAAGCGTCCGCTGGGCGGGTTTGCCACCGCATTGATGTTGGATTCCAGGTGCTCCAACCGGCTCGTGGTCGTGATCAGCCGGTGGGCTCCGCCATCTGTGAGGGCCCATAGCAGGGCCTCATCGATGGTCATCGGGGTGGGGCCTTGACGGGGGCCTGACCCATTCACCAGCGATCGCGCCATGCGCCAGGTTGCGCCGGCTGAGAGGGGGAAGGACAGGCGAGGCATGGCGGCAGACAGGGTTTCGATGCCGATCAGCTCCCCCACCGAGCGCAGGCGATAAAGCCGCAGCATCTGCTCGGAGCTGAGGCCTGGATGGACGGGCGTCATGAAGTGAGTGAATTCGCCCATCTGCAGCGCCGTATCGAGTTCCGCGCCCCGGCCGCAGACGCCGATGGAAACGACATCACCCCGGCGGCGCATGTCAGTCATCACTTTCAGCACGTCATCGGTCATTTCCTCCGGTGCGGGACCGTGCAGGAACAGCCAGTCGATGCGCTCTCGACGCAGACGCTTCAGCGAGGCTTCGACCGATCGGCGGATGCCGGCGGGCGAAAAGTCGCGGTGGCGCTTGGTGAGGCCCGACGACTGGATGCCCACTTTGGTTACGACGATCGGATCATAGGGAGGCAGGCGGGCCAGCGCTTCGCCCAGCCGGCGCTCGGCCTCGCCCGCGCCATAGGACGGGCCGGTATCGAAGATGCGCACGCCCAGCGCATAGGCGTGCTGGATCATGCGCACCGTGGTTTCTGGCCGAATCATCGGCGTGCCATGCGGGCCGCTGACCCCGAAACCGAGGCGGCGTGCTCCATAAGCGTTATCGCGGCGACCTTCGATCAAGGATGATATCCTGCTCAGCCGGGTGCGCGGGTGGAGAGCGCAAGCGCGTGAAGCTGGCCTCCCATATGGCCCTGCAGTGCCGAATAGACGAGCTGGTGCTGGGCGACACGCGTCTTGCCGCGGAACCGTTCAGAGACGATCTCGGCGCTCCAGTGATCATTGTCACCGGCAAGGTCCTTGAGCGTGATCTGGGCGTCGGGAAACGCTTCACGCAAGAAGGCCTCAAGCGTTGCACGCTCCATCGCCATGGTATCGTCCTTCCCTCATTCGCCTGATGTCGGGCTTCCCCATCATCAGGCACCTAGTCCCCTAGGCTTCTTCTAGACAGCCCGCCGGGGGGCACAATAGCGCTCTTCATCAAGCACGACGCGAAGCAGCGGGCGTGGACCCAGCGCAACACAGGGCGCGCCAGATCGTCTCAGCAAGGTAGGTGCAATTCGCGCGGAGGCGAGCCCGAACGTTTGTGTTTGTTGTGATTGCAACAAGTTGGCGCGGAGCGTCAGCCCTCGCTGTTCATATAGCCGGGTAGCCAGCCCTCGTAGGCGGCGCGGAGTTTCGCCAGCGGGACGACGTGCGACACCTGATCCGCGCCCCAGCCCGTCTGTATCACCACCGCGTCCCCCCCAAAATGACCGATGGCGGACGGCACCGTGCCGGTGACGCCCCAACGCGCGTTCTGCGTGTCGCTGACGGCGACGAGATAGCGCGCCTGATCCTCGCCGAAGAGACCAGGGGCGGCGAGTTCATCGCCCGGTTCGCGGTCGGGGACGAAGGTAACACCGACGCCAGAGGCGAGCGCCATCTCGGCGGCCGCGCAGGCGATGCCGCCATCGCTGACATCGTGGACGGCGTTGACGAGACCGGCGGCGATCAGTTTGCGAATGATGGCGGCGTGCTTGGCTTCGGTTGCCAGATTGACGCGCGGAGCGATGCCGGCGGCGGGGCCGTCAAGGCCGAGGATGGTGCGTGCGTAGGCCGAGGCGCCGAGATGTCCCGTGGTCTCGCCTATGACAAGCAGCGTGTCGCCGGGCTGGGCGCCTTTCAGCGTCGCGATGTGGTCGAGATTGTCGATCAGGCCGATGCCGCCGACGACGGGCGTGGGCGGGATGCCGACGCCATCTGTCTCGTTGTAGAGCGAGACGTTGCCGGAGACGACGGGGAATTCCAGCACGCGACAGGCTTCGGCCATGCCTTCGATGGCTTTCACGATAACACCCATCGTGTCGGGCTTTTCGGGATTGCCGAAATTGAGGTTGTCGGTGATCGCGATGGGCGTTGCGCCGACGGCGGAGAGGTTGCGGTAGGCTTCGGCGACGGCCTGCTTGCCGCCTTCATATGGATCAGCGGCGACATAATGCGGGTTGCAGTCCGAGCAGATCGCGAGCGCCTTGTTGGTCCCGTGGATGCGAACGATGGCGGCGTCCCCGCCGGATTGCGAACTATCGATCGTGTCGCCCATGACGTGCCGGTCATACTGCTCCCAGATCCAGCGCTTGGACGACATGTCGGGCGAGGACATCAGCTTGATGAGTGTCTCGCCGTAATCGGCGGGCTCGGGATACTGCGAGATGTCCAGCGCGGGGGCTGGCTTGGGTGGATTCCATGGACGGTCATAGTTGGGCGCGTCCTGTGACAGCGGCGGCACGGGGATGTCGCAGACGACCTGGCCTTGCTGCTTGAGAACGAGTCGGCCCGTGTTGGTGGTGTGGCCGATAACTTCTGCGTCGAGGTCCCACTTGTCGAAGATCGCCTTCGCGTCGGCTTCGTGACCCGGCTTGAGCACCATGAGCATGCGTTCCTGGCTCTCGGACAGCATGATCTCGTAGGCGGTCATTCCGGTTTCGCGCTGGGGCACCTTGTCCATGTCCATCTCGACACCGACGCCGCCCTTGTCCGCGATCTCGACCGAGGAGGAGGTGAGACCGGCGGCGCCCATGTCCTGGATCGATTGGATCCAGTCGGTCGACATCAGTTCGAGGCACGCCTCGATGAGAAGCTTTTCGGTGAAGGGGTCGCCGACCTGAACAGTGGGGCGCTTCTCTTCGTCGCCCTCGGAGAATTCGGCCGACGCCATGGTTGCGCCGTGGATGCCATCGCGGCCGGTTTTCGATCCGACATAGAAGATGGCGTTACCGGGCTCTGCGCCACGCGAATAGAAAATCCTGTCCTGATCGGCGAGACCCACCGCCATCGCGTTGACGAGGATATTGCCGTTATAGCCCTTGTGGAACTGCGTCTCGCCCGCGACGGTCGGCACGCCGACACAGTTGCCATAGCCGCCGATGCCGCTGACGACGCCGGCGACGAGGCTGCGCGTTTTCGAATGGCTTGGGTCGCCGAAGCGCAGCGCGTTGACCAGCGCAATCGGACGAGCGCCCATCGTGAACACATCGCGCAGGATGCCGCCTACACCCGTGCCGGCGCCCTGGCGCGGCTCGATGTAGGAGGGATGGTTGTGGCTCTCCATCTTGAAGATGCAGGCCTGACCGTCGCCGATATCGACGACGCCGGCGTTTTCACCCGGGCCCTGGATCACGCGCGGGCCTTTGGTGGGGAATTTGCCGAGATGGCGGCGGGTGGATTTGTAGGAGCAGTGTTCCGACCACATGACCGAGAAGATGCCGAGTTCGACCTTGTTGGGCGCGCGGCCCAGGCGATCGAGCAGGATCGCGAACTCATCGGCCTTGATGCCCTGGGAGGCTGCATCGGCGGCGGTCTGTGGGACGAGGAGGGGGGAGATGTCGGTCATAACTATCCTCAGTTCGCCATCACGATGCCGTCGCAGGTCTCAACCAGCATGTCGAGGACGGCCATTTGCAGGCTGAGTGCGTCGTCGTCGCGGGTGACAGGTTCGACCGTCACGTTGACGAGGACGGGATAATCGGCCGGCATTGCGCCTTCGATGCCGGTGTTCGCGAGATCCTCGGCAAGCTGCTCGATCATGTCTTCGGGAAAGCCGGGTTCGACCAGCACGTTGATCAGCCACCGACTGCCGTCGAGCGTATAGACCGAGGCGCCTCTGTAATCGCTCTTCTTCCAGTCGCCAACTTGCGGCAAGTCATCAGGAAGCTTCGGCGCGCGGCGGCAGGCGACAAACTGATCGAGACTCATGCGGTCGCTCCCGGCAGGGCTTGTGACCCCGCATCTGGCGGTCATTTACGCGACCGGGGTGATTCTGCAATGTGGCGGACGAAACAAGCTGGTAAGCGCCTGAAACCGGGCCCTATAAGGCCGCAGGAGACGGGATATGCCGGCCAGCCGCATCTTCGCCGAGCATGGCGACATCACACGCGCCGTGGTGGATGTGATCGTCAACGCGGCCAACTCCTCGTTGCTCGGAGGGGGCGGGGTGGATGGGGCGATCCATCGTGCGGCAGGGCCAGGCCTACTGGCGGAGTGCCGGACAGTGGGCGGATGTCCGCCCGGCGAGGCGCGGGTCACAGGCGCATACAATCTTCCGCATCGCCACGTGATCCATACTGTCGGGCCGATCTGGTATGGCGGCGGTCTTGATGAGGCGGAGCTACTGGCGTCTTGCTATCGCAATTCACTGAAGCTGGCCGTGGCGTCCGGCGCGCGGTCGGTGGCGTTCCCGGGGATATCAACGGGCGCTTATGGCTACCCGATTCCGGCGGCGACAGACATTGCAGTGCGGGCGGTGCGTGAATTCCTGCGCGAGACAGGCGCGGAGATCGACGTGATGTTCTGCTGCTTCAGCGCAGAGGCGCTAGGACTCTATCAATCGGCGCTGATGGACTAGGACACGCCCCCGCCTGCGGCAACGAGCGCATCGCGTTCGGCAGGCAGGAGATGGCGCCATTTGCCTTCGGGCAGGTCGCCGAGCAGCAGTGGGCCGACGCGGACACGGACAAGGTCGGTGACTTCAAGCTCGACCAGCTCGCACATGCGGCGGATCTGGCGATTACGGCCTTCGTTGAGAACGAAGCGCAGGATCTGTGTGTCCTGCAGCGTGACTTTCGCGGGCTTGAGCTGGCGGCCGTCGAGCTCAAGGCCGTGGCGGAGTTTCTGAATCTTGGCGCGATCGATCTTGCCGGTGACGGTGACGACATATTCCTTGTCGACCTCACTGGTGGGGCCGATGATCGCCTTCGCCAGAACGCCATCCTCCGACAGCAGAAGCAGGCCGCGCGAGTCCTGGTCGAGGCGACCGAGGGGTGGCAGGCTGGCGCGCGAGGACGGGACGATGCCGGGGCCGGACTGGTTCTCGGCCGTCAGCAGCCGGGCGGCGGGGATCTGGCCGGGATCGGGTTGGGCCGAGACGATGCCGACGGGCTTGTGGATCACCACTGAAATCTGCGCGCCGAGGCCGAGCTCCGCGCGATCGTTCAATAGGAGCGTCTGACCTGGCGCAATCTTGCGGCCCACATCAGTGACCTGCTCGCCATCGATGTAGACCGCGCCAGCCTCGATTAGCGTTTCGGCTTCGCGGCGCGAACATACGCCAGCATGCGCGAGCCATTTGTTGACGCGCTGAGGCTCGTCGCCGTCATATAGGCGCGACCAGCTCAACTTGCCTGCTCGCGGCCGCGCGCCATGGCCGCCTTGCGGGATTCCTCGGCAGCGTCGGGTGTGATGGCGGCGTTGTTGGCGGACCCGCGCACGATCTCCATTTTCAGGGCTTCGGGCAGGGGCAGGGCGAGGCCGTCGTCGATGACGGCTTTCATGCGCTTCAGAAGACCACCTTCGACGCTCGCCATCTCGTGCGCCAGCTTGCGCGCGGCGGGGAGAAGGTCTTCGGCCGGCAGAACCCGGTTGACGAGGCCCCAGCGTTCAGCGGTGGCAGCTTCGAGGTAGTTGCCGGTGAGCGACAACTCCTTCGCGCGGCTGGCGCCGATGATGCGCGGCAGTTTCTGCGACAGGCCCCAGACGGGCATCAGACCGACGCGGCTGTGGGTGTCAGCGAATTTGGCTTCGGTGGAGGCGAGCAGCACGTCGCACATCAGCGCGAGTTCAAAGCCGCCGGTGATGGCAAAGCCGTTGATCGCGCCGATGACGGGCCATGGGCAGGCCGCAAAGGCGGAAGCAAGATCCATGTCCGGAGCGGGTTCGGCAGACTTCTTGTCCCCGACGCCGAGGGAGAAGCCTTTCTGTCCGGCCTCCTTGAGATCGACGCCAGCGGAGAAGGCGCGGCCCGAGCCCGTGAGCACGATGGCGCGCACGTCATTGCCGGCGGACAGTTCGCGGATGGTGCGGACGATATCGACACGCAGGGCGACCGAAAGAGCGTTGAGCTGTTTTGGCCGGTTCAGCGTGAGGATCGCAACGGCGCCGTCGCGTTCGACCAGCAGCATCTGTTCGGTTGGCTCGCTCATTGTCCTGCTCCCTATACGCCCGGATCGATCTCGGGCTGTCCGCCCTGCGCCCTGATGATGTCCGACATTGCTTCGATGCAACGGTCCACCGCGTCCTTGTTGCGGCTGCGCGCGACAAGGTTGGTGCCGAATTCCGTCTTGGCGCCATTGAGGCGCATGAAGGGGTAGGAGCCGAGGCTGGCGTCCGGCGTCGCCTTTGCAAGCGCGCCGAGCGGTTCGGCGATATCGCCTTCACGGACGCCGGTGGCGCGCACCGTGCGGGCATGGACCACCGCGCCGCCACGAATGCGCCGCCCGACATCCTGCAGCATGCCACGCGTCACCGACGGCACGCCGGCCATGACGAAGACATTGCCGAGCTGGAAGCCGGGGGCGGCCGAGACGGGGTTGAGGATGAGTTCGGCGTCCTGCGGGATGCGCGCCATGCGCATGCGGCCCTCATTGATCTCCTGCCCGCGCGCCTCGTAATAGGGGCGCAGGATTGCCAGCGCATCTTCCCGTACATCGATTGTCTTGCCGAACGCTGCTGCGACCGCATCAGCCGTGATGTCGTCATGCGTGGGGCCGATGCCGCCAGTGGTGAAGACATAATCGTGGGCTGCACGCAGCGCGTTGATCGTCCCGACGATTGTCTCGTGAATGTCCGGGATCATGCGCGCCTCCCGCACTTCGACCCCGAGCGGATGGAGGAAATCCGCAATGGTCTTGAGGTTGGTGTCCTGGGTGCGCCCGGAAAGGAGCTCATCCCCGATCAGGATAACGGCTGCGGTAACGATGCTGGTCATGCACCGCGTTTACGTCTGCTTCACTCTCCCGTCCAGTCGCCGGTGGCCAGCCGGTCGCCTCCCGCCAGGACGATTGCCGGAAAGTAAACGAGAACGGTGAAACTGTTTGGAAATTCCTCGGCGAAGGAAGCGTCACATTAAGGCTGAGCGTGCATTGATGGCTCTGTAACGGTGGTGGGAATCCATGAAATCGCGCAGGAGCCTCTCAAGAGCGCGTAGCGGCAACGTGATGATCGAATTCGCGTTGCTCGCCCCCGTGTTTTTCATGCTGATCCTCGGCCTCGTCGAGTTCGTGATCTTCCAGTACAAGACCTACGCGCTCAATCACGTCGTCTATGAAGCCACTCGCAACCTGCAGACCGGCGAAGTGCAGGTCGACGTCAATGGTAATCCGCGTACGCCGGAGATGATGAAGCAATACTTCATCGACGAGGCCTGTGCTGCGGCCGGCGCAATGATCGATTGCCACGAGATCTACTTCGACGTCCGCGCGTTCGATCAGCTCAAGGACGTGACCTATCCGCCGCCGGTGTTCGACAAGGACGGCGTGCCGACCAATTTTGTGTTTGAGCCGGGTGCGCCGGACCAATACTCGGTCGTCCGCGCCTCGCTGCATCACCAGTTCATCACGCCCTTCATGGACCAGCTCTTCCATATGGGCCCTGACCTGCCGGCGATCGTGAACGCCTACGTCATCGTCAAGAACGAGCCGTGGATCTGATGATGCGCAAGAGTTCCATATTCCGCAGGTTTGGACTTTCCAGGTTTTCCAGTGACCGTCGTGGCGTCGCTGCGGCTGAATTTGCGCTCATCGCGCCGGCGCTGATCTTCCTGATCATGGGCGTGTTCGAGATGACGTTCCGCTTCCGCGCCAGCGAGGAAGCGACGCGCTACGCGCACGAAGTCGCCGACATGGTTGCGCGCGAGACGGAACTTACCACCGACGATCTCAATCAGCTGTTCAAGGCGTCGGTCCAGATGATGAAGCCGCTCGACACGACGGACGATCTTGACCTCGATGTCACGTCGATCGGTCTCACCGGTGTGAATGCGGATCCCTCGGTGCTCTGGCGTCGCGTGGCGGGGACCGCGATCACAACGGACATCCAGGACGCCAAAGGCATGGGTGCTGACGGGGAGAGCGTCATCCGTGTGTCGGTCCGCTACAGCTATCACAGTGTGCTGACCGAATTGTTTGGCGGGTCGTTCATGGCGATGGAGAAGACGGCATATTCCCGGCCGCGTCTCGACAAGAAGGTCTCTCTGGACGGCGTGCCGACTGATGGCGGCGCAACCACGTATCTCACGATTACCTAGCTCTGAAGACCGGGCGCGCCACTGGCGCGCTCTTGCATACGGGAACGAACATGTTCGGGTCGATCAGGAAATTTGCGAAGGACCGCAGGGGCGCCTTCGCCATGCAGTTTGCGCTCATGGCTGTACCGCTATGCGTCTGTACCGGCCTCGCAATCGACGGCGGCCGCGCCTTCCTTGCCCGCTTCGAACTTGCATCGGCTCTGGACGCGGCAGCGCTGGCCGTCGGCTCGACGACGACCCAAGGCGCCGACCTCAACGCAGTCGCCAAGAAGTATGTCGACATCAATTTCAAGACCGAACATGACAAACCCATCGCGCTTACCCTGGACGTTGGCGAGGAACGTGCAACGCTGAAGGGCTCGGTGGAAATCAACACCTACTTTATGCCGCTCGTCGGTCAGCCAACCGTCACCGTGTCTGCCGAAAGTGAAGTGCGCGTCGGCGGCAACAACGTCGAAGTGGCGATGGCGCTGGACGTCACGGGCTCGATGGCGGGCACGCGCATCAGCGGTCTCCAGGAATCCGCCAAAATCCTCATTGATGAGGTGGTCGGCACCGTCCAGACACCGTATTTCTCGAAAGTGGCCATCGTGCCATGGTCGCAAAGCGTCTATGTCGGGACGAAGCACGTCAACGCATCCACAGTCACTGACCTTCGCGGGACGCCGACGCCTGCGACGCCGATTACCGGCGCCACATGGCGTGCCGGGAGCGCCGGCACGCAGGCGATCACCAGCGCCGGTTGGCGCACGTCGGTTGGCGGCAAAACAGTCTCGGCCGTGGCATGGAAGAATGGCGCAGCGCAGACGATCACCAAGATCACCAAGGCCAGCTCCAAGATCGGGGTTACGACCTCAGCCAACCATGGATATGCCAATGGCGATTTCGTTCGCGTCACCGGCGCGACCGGCAGCTACACCATACTGAACAACAGTATCTATGTGGTCGCAGACGTCGCGAGCAAGACATTCAACCTGAAGACGACAGCGGGCGTTTATGTCGCGCCGCCATCGGGCTCCACAGACAGCACAGCAGGATCTTCGCAACGATGCTATGATGCGCTCTGCAACGTTGCCGTTACGCCGTCCGCGAGCCTTGGTGTCGCGGTCGGCGACTGGGTCCGCATCACTGGCGTCAACGGATTTACGGCAGTCAACAACGGAACCGATCAGAGCTGGGTCGTGGCGGCGCTTGTACCTGCCACCAACGCCTTCACGATC
>CANJXY010000075.1 GCA_947478925.1 Hyphomonadaceae bacterium
AAGATCACCGACCCGTACACGCGGATGTCGCTGCAGCTGCAGGCGGCGTTCGGATTGCGGCGCGGGGAGTCGATCAAAATCCGGCCCGAGTGGGCCGATCGCGGCGACAAACTCGTTTTGAAGGACACCTGGACCAAGGGTGGCCGTGCGCGGGAAATACCCATCCGAAACGAGGAGCAGCGCCGGATACTCGACGAGACCAAGCGCTTCGCCGGCAGGGGCAGCCTCATTCCGGCTGACCAGCGCTACGTGGAGCAGCTCCGGCGCTTCGAGTATCAGTGCGCCAGGGCGGGAAGCCATCGGGTGCACGGACACCGCCACCAGTACGCGCAGACCCGCTACCGGGAAATCACTGGCTGGGCGGCGCCGGCTGCTGGCGGACCGCGCTCGAAGGAATTGACCGCGACGCAAAAGGCGCTTGACCAGGAAGCGCGGCTCACGATCAGCCGGGAACTGGGGCATGAGCGCGAGCAGATTACCGCGGTTTACCTGGGGCGATGAGTCGCAAGGCAGGAAGCCAAGGTGATGTGACATGGCTGTTAGCACTGCTGACGCGGCGGGTGCGGGCGCTTATTCGAACTGACTGGTGTGACGGTTCCGATTGACCAAGCCATCTCCTTGGACCTGATCGTAGTGTTTGCGCTATGCGGTCAATGTCTGCTTTCCGTCATGGGCGTGCCTTCGGTTCGATGGACATGGTGAGCAAGCGCAATCCGTTGCCGACGACCAGCAGGCTTGCTCCCATGTCTGCGAAGACCGCCATCCACAGCGTTGCCGTGCCCGTCAAAGCCAATGCGAAGAACACCACCTTGATGCCCAGTCCGAGCGAGATGTTCTGCCACAGCACGCGCGAGGTGGCGCGGCTCAGTGCGATGAAAGCGGGGAGCTTGCGCAGGTCATCGTCCATCAGTGCAACGTCGGCGGTCTCGATAGCGGTGTCGGTTCCGGCGGCACCCATGGCGAAGCCGATGGATGCCTTCGCCAGCGCCGGGGCATCGTTGATGCCGTCGCCGACCATGCCGACGTTGCCGTAACGCGCGAGCAATTCGTCGATCGCCGCCAGTTTGTCCTCGGGCAGCAGGTTACCGCGCGCATCGTCGATACCCACCATAGCGGCAATCGCCCTGGCAGTCGTCTGGTTGTCGCCGGTAAGCATCACCGAGGCGACCCCGAGTGCATGCAGTTCGCGAATCGCCTCGGCGCTGTGGCCGCGCAGCGTGTCGGCGACGCCGAAAGCGCAAAGCGCTTCAATCTCGCTGGTCAGCACCACGACCGTCTTGCCTTCCTGCTCCAACTGCAGCAGCACCTTTTCCACTGCCGGGCCGCAGATGCCCAACTCTTCGACGAGGCGGTGATTGCCGACGTAATACAGGCTTCCCTCGATGACCGCTTTCGCCCCGCAACCGGTGAGCGACTCGAAGGATGCGGCTTCAAGCAGCGGGCGCTTCGTCTCGACTGGGTTCGCGGGCGTCTGCCAGGCCGCGACGATGGCCGCGGCGACCGGATGTTCGGAATGGGCGTCCACACTGGCGGCGAGTTGCAGCAGGACATCCGCCGGACGACCGCCAAGCGACACGATATTGGTTAAGACCAGCCTGTCGTGGGTCAGCGTACCGGTTTTGTCCAGAGCGACGGCCTTGATGAGCCGGCCATTCTCGAGGTGCACACCCCCCTTGACCAGAATGCCGCGCCGCGCGGCCGACGCAAGCCCGCTCACCACCGTGACGGGGGTGGAGATCACCAGCGCGCAAGGGCAGGCGATCACGAGCATGACCAGCGCCTTGTAGAACCAATCCAGGAAAGCGGCGCCGAAGAACAGTGGCGGTACCGACGTGACGAGCACGGCGAACACCACGACCGAGGGCGTGTAGTAGCGGGCGAATTGATCGACAAAGCGCTGCGTGGGAGCGCGCTGACCCTGCGCCTCCTGCACCGCTTGGATGATGCGTGCCAGGGTGGAGTTGCCTTTGTTGGCCGTCACCTTGAATTCGAACGCGCCGCGCTCGTTCACCGTGCCAGCGAACACCGGGTCGCCTAACGCCTTTTCCACGGGAATGCTCTCCCCGGTAATGGGCGCCTGATTCACGGCACTGGCGCCCGCGGTCACCACGCCGTCGAGCGGGATGCGCTCGCCCGGCTTCACGCGCACGGTTTGGCCGACTTGAACCTCTGCTGCCGCGAGTTCGGTCCACTCTCCGTTGTCCAACCGCACCATCGCGATTTCCGGCGTCATCGCCATCAGGCCGCGAATCGCGTTCTTGGCTCGTTCCAGCGACAGCGTCTCGATCAGTTCGGCCAGTGCGAACAAAAAAATCACCACGGCCGCTTCCGGCCACTCCCCGATGGCAACCGCGCCGATCATGGCGATGCTCATCAGGAAGTTCATGTTGAGGGTGAGGGTCTCGAGCGCAATCCAAGCCTTCTTCAGCGTGCCGAAACCGCCCGTCGCGATCGAAAGCAGTGCCAGCGCGACGACCGCCGGAGATGTCTCGTCCGCACCGGTCCACGCGAGGATTTCCGCAGCGAGTGCGGTAACGCCGGACACCGCCATCAGCATCCAAGTTCTACCGGGTACCGCTGGCCGCTCCGCCACCCTGTCCGCGACTCCTTGGACGGTGGAGCCAACCTCGCCGGACCAGGACTGAGATCGAACCGGCACTGCCGGCACAGCCTCCATCCCGACGGCGCGCAGGGCGCCAAGAATCGGGAGTTCGTCAGCCAGGGTGTGGGTAACCGTGAGCCGGCGCTCCACAAGATTGAACGCAAGCTCTGCCACACCCGACACGGAGCCCAGGCGCTTGCGGATGAGCGCCTCCTCGGTCGGGCAGTCCATGTTGCGAATGATGAATACGGATTGCTTCACGATTCTTTCCTCACGACGGCATCTTGCTAAAGACAGCTCATTCAAAACCCCGTAGTAACTCCGGGGTCAAGCGGATAAAATGGAATGATGAAAGGAGTTGCCATGCGCATCGGAGAACTCGGCAAAGCCACCGGGGTGGACATCGAAACCATCCGTTACTACGAAAAGGCGGGGTTGCTGCCGCCGCCCGCACGCATGCCCAATGGCTATCCGCGCCTATAGACCTGCGCACGTGGAGCGGCTGGCCTTCATCAGGCACTGCCGCGCGCTCGACGTGCCGCTCGCCGAGGTCAAACGGCTGCTGGATTTTGTTGCGCATCCAGATGCGAACTGCGGTGACATCAACCGGCTAATCGACGAGCAGCTTGCGCGGGTGCGGGCGCGGCTGAAGTCGATGCGCGCGCTGGAGAAGCAGCTTGCCGCGCTGCGTGCGCAATGCCAGGCCGGGAATTCCGCCGCCGACTGCGGCATCCTGCACGAACTCGTCGCTGCCGCGCACGGCGAAGCGTGTGCGTGCCACGGCGCTAGCGCCAAACTAGGCAGTCAGAAAGGAGGTCGCTCCTGATGATCCAGGAACTCGCTAAGACTGCCGGACTGTTCGCCCTCACCGCTGTCGCGGAGATTGTTGGCTGCTACCTGCCATGGATGGTCCTCAAGCAGGAAAAATCCAGCTGGCTATTGGTCCCGGCAGCGGCATTCCTCGCCGCTTTTGCGTGGCTGCTGACGCTGCACCCTTTTACCGCGGCGGGGCGCACCTATGCAGCGTACGGCGGCATGTATATCGCCGTGGCACTGCTTTGGCTATGGTGGGCGGAGGGCATTGCGCCCACGCGCTGGGATCTCGTCGGCGCGGGGGTAGCGCTTGTCGGCATGACCATCATCGCCATGCAGCTCACACAGGCTTGACTGTTCTCGACCGCGCGCAGATCCGTCTCGGCACGCGCACGCCGCCTCGCGGCTGAAGTTGTCGAGCGCGAAGCTGATATCCATCGCCATTTCAACCAGCACATCGCGCGCAGCTTCGTCAAATGCATTGGTCCTTCGGTCAAACAAAACAACGTGGCGTTCGCGTGATTTCCTATTCCGCTACACCCGCTAAGCCTGCGTAGACACCGAACCCCGCAGTGAGCGCGATGATGAGCGCCACCACTATTGCGTAGCCGCCGCTCAGCCGATGAGGCATGGGCAGGCGGCGCGCAAGCAGGTACAGAAACCCCAGCACGATCGGCAGCAGCAACGCGTTCATCACCTGCACGCCGACGCTGAGGCTGACGAGATTGACGCCGGAGGCAACGAGCAGGCCGCCGGCTGCTAATGACACCGTGTAGCAACCATAGAACCACGGCGCCTCACGTGGCGCATGTTCCAGCGAATGCTTTACACCCAGCACTTCGCCCAAGCTGCGCGCGGCGGTCAGCGTGACCACGATGGTCGCTACCAGCGCCGAGCCGGTCATGCCCAGCCCAAATAGCAACTTACCCGTCCCCTCGCCCAGAAACGGTGTGATCGCCTGGGCGATCTGCTGTACCGTATCGAGCGCGGCATGGGTGTCGGCCTTGCCCAGCGTCGCGGCCGTGGCAACCAGCACGCTGGCCATAATCACCTGCGTGATAAAGGCACCGAACGCCGTATCCCAGCGCGCCGCCGGCAAGTCGTCGATGGTTAGTTTCTTCTCCACCACGGCGGACTGCTGGTAGAACACCATCCACGGCATGATCACCGCACCGATATTGGCGGCTACCAGGTACAGATATTTCGGCTCGCGCCATGGAATGCTCAGCGCGCCCGACATCATGGCCGTTGCCTGCGGTTGGGCTTTCCACGCCACCAGCAGGAACACCAGCTCGAAGGCGCCGATGGCTATCGCAATCCGCTCTACCGACAGATACGAGCCGGTATAGGCCATGAGCGTCAATCCACCCACAACGACCGTCATCGTGATCCATGCCGGCACCCCGAACAGCAATCCCACCCCGGCCAGACCACTCAGCTCGCTCAACAGTGCCCCGATACAGGCCAAGACGAGGGTACCGACAGAAACCCACGCCCAACCTCGGCCAAAATGATCGCCGATCAGCTCGCCATGGCCTTTGCCGCTCACAATGCCCAGACGCACCGTCAACTCCTGCACCACGAACAGGATGGGGACCAGGACCAACTGCAACATGAGCAAGCGGTAGCCCCACTGCGCACCGCTTTGGGCCGCCGTAATGATGCTGCCGGCATCGGTGTCGG
Organism: Hyphomonadaceae bacterium; assembly: GCA_947478925.1. Taxonomy (GTDB): domain Bacteria; phylum Pseudomonadota; class Alphaproteobacteria; order Caulobacterales; family Hyphomonadaceae; genus UBA7672. Next base: position 5,099 of record CANJXY010000075.1, read on the forward strand.
CCAGCATGACGACCATGCCTGGGCCAGCGACGGCCAGGAATCGAGTGAAGCGGGAGGGCGCAGCAAGACCGAGTACGGTGGACACAAGTGTAGGCTCTTTGTTAATGAGAACGCCTCTCATTATCGTTGTACTCGTGGCTCCCGACTTGATCTATCTCAACAAAATGCCATTGCAGGTAGCTAAATTGCCCCGGCTTTGCCGCGCCCACTTTGCTGAGCCTGCTTACATCTCGCTTAGCAGCGTACGGATATCTTCGGTCGTTTAACCAGTAATTCTCTTCAAATTCCGCCCGGATCGTGGATCTTTCCAGGCGAGGGGGATCTAAGAATGAACATAAGATCGATGGGCACGGAGCGCGGATCACGGACAGGCCGCACGGCCGTGGCGCCGATCAGGCGGGCGTAATAAACCGCAGCCGCAAATGATCCGAGCGCGGAGAGAAGACCCAGTGTTGGCTCAATCGCGCTCATGCTAACTGCGCGCACCCTCGGGCGAGCTTTTTTCAGGCGCGAAGAACATCGCCCCCAGAATCAGTGCCGCTGCCCCGCCCGTGACGCCGATGTCGGCGATGTTGAACGCGGGCCAATGCCAGCCCGAAAGATGAAAGTCCAGCCAGTCCACTACCGCGCCGTGGCGCGCGCGGTCGATGACGTTGCCGAGCGCTCCACCGAGGACCAAGGCGAAGCCGAAGGCCGTCAGCCGGTCCATCGGATTGCGCACCAGCATGACCGCAAGCACTCCGGCCACCACCGCGCCGAATCCCAGCAGGATCGGTTTTTGCCAGCCGCCAGCGCCCGCCAGGAAGCTGAAGGCGGCGCCCGGATTCATGACGTAGACGAGGTTGAAGAAGCTCGTCACCGGCAATCGTTCGCCATAGTTGAAGACTGACTGCACGGCCTCCTTGGTGAGTACATCGGCCAGGGTGATGGCGGCGGCAGCCGCGAGCGCCCATCGCCATTGCCGCCGGCTGCCGCTCACTTGCGCAGCAGCCTCAGGCCATTGAACACGACGAGCAGGCTTGCGCCCATGTCGGCGAACACCGCCATCCACATCGTGGCCGAGCCCGCGACGGTCAGGACGATGAACACCGTCTTGATGCCGAGCGCAAGCGCGATGTTCTGCCTGAGGATCGCGGCCGTGCGCCTGGACAGACGCAGGAAACCGCCGACTTTGCGCAGGTCGTCATCCATCAGCGCGACATCCGCCGTCTCGATTGCCGTATCGGTTCCGGCGGCGCCCATGGCGATGCCCACGTCGGCGCGTGCGAGCGCCGGCGCATCGTTAATGCCGTCGCCGATCATGCCGACCTTGCCGTGCTCCGACTGCAATTCCTCGATGATTCTCAGCTTGTCTTCCGGCAGCAGGTCGCCGCGCGCCTCGTCGATGCCGACCTGACGGGCGATTGCATTGGCGGTATGCGCGTTGTCGCCCGAAAGCAGCACCGTCTTGACGCCGAGCGCATGCAGCTCCGCGATCGCCTCGCGGCTGGAATCGCGCACCGTGTCCGCCACCGCGAAGAAGCAAAGAACCCTGGACTGGTCCGCGAGATACACCACTGTCTTGCCCTGGCGTTCGTACGCATCGCTCGTTCGCTCGATCTCGCCGGACGCAAGACCGAGGTCCTGCATCAGTCGATGGTTTCCCAGCCTGTATGCCTTGCCGTCGATCCGGCCCTCCACTCCACGCCCGGGAAGCGCCTTGAAGTCGCCGACCTCGCGCGCTGCGATGCCGGCTTCGGTGGCCTTCCTGGCGATCGCCATGGAGACAGGATGGTCGGAGCGCGCGGCAAGGCCTGCTGCGAGCGCGCGGACGGTCGCCTCGTCGCTTCTGGCGAAAAGCCGAAAGTCCGTCTGCGCAGGCTTCCCATAGGTGAGCGTACCTGTCTTGTCGAGGGCGAGCACCGCGACGTTGCGCGCCTCTTCGAGGTACGCGCCGCCCTTGATGAGGATGCCTCTTCGTGCCGCCGATGCAAGACCGCTGACAATTGTGACCGGCGTCGAGATGACCAGCGCACACGGGCAGGCTATGACGAGCAGCACGAGCGCGCGGTAGATCCAGTCGAGCCACGCGCCGCCCAAGAGAAGCGGCGGCACTAGCGCAAAACCGATCGCCACGGCGAACACGGCCGGCGTGTAGACGCGCGAAAACTTGTCGACGAAGCGCTGTGTCGGCGCCCGGCTGCCCTGCGCCGCCTCGACCGCATGGATGATGCGCGCGAGCGTCGAATTGCTCGCGAGCGCGCTCACGCGGTACTCGAACGAGCCCGCCTGGTTGATCGTGCCTGTGAACACCGGATCGCCAGGGGCTTTCTCCACGGGCAGGCTTTCGCCGGTGATGGGAGCCTGGTCTACCGTTGAATTCCCCGACACCACAACGCCGTCCAGCGCGAGGCGCTCGCCGGGCCGAGCGCGCGCCACTGCGCCGACCTGAACCTGCTTCGCGTCCACTTCCGCCCAGGAGCCGTCGGCCTGGCGCACCGTCGCGGTATCGGGAGCAATATCCATGAGATCGCGGATGGCGCGGCGCGCGCGGTCGAGCGACTTGGCTTCGATCACCTCCGCAAGCGCGAAGAGGAACATCACCATCGCGGCTTCCGGCCAGTAGCCGATGACCATCGCCCCCGTGACTGCGATCGACATCAGCGAGTTCATGTTCAGGTTGCCATTCCTGAGCGCGATCCAGCCTTTCTTGTAGGTCGGAAGGCCGCCGGTGAAGATGGCGACGAGCGCGAGGGCGACGGTGGCCCAGTGGAATCCTCCGGCGCTCCATTCGACGATCTCGGCCGCGGTGGCCGCGACACCCGACGCGGCCAAGGGCCACCAGTTAGTGCGCTCCGCTTCCTCTTTTCCCTCCTTGCCGCCCGCCGCGGCGGGCACTTCGGCCGGCATCCCGATTTCATTGAGCGCCGCTAGGGCAGACTGCAAAGCAGCGGGCTCGTGCGTAAGCGTCAAGCTTCGCTGTACAAGATTGAATTCAAGCCCACCGATCCCCGGCATGCCCTTCAGCTTCGCGCGGATCAGTCCCTCCTCGATCGGACAGTCCATCTTCGGAATGGCAAGGACGGTTTTCGTGGCGCCTGCGCCTTGCGCCAGGGGTTCGGCATTCATGCCGATGTCCGCCAGCGCCTTCTCCACCGGTGCGGCAGACAGCAGCTCATGCGTCACGGCCAGCGTGCGCTGCATGAGATTGAACTCAAGCGCCTTCACGCCCTGCATACCCGCCAGCTTCTGGCGGATCAGGCCCTCTTCGGTCGGGCAATCCATGTTCTGAATGCGATAGCGCGCCACCGCGCCCGCAGGCGCGCCGCTGCCGGCGGGCGCACCCACGAGTTTCGCATTCATGCCGATCGCGGACAAGGCCCGCTCGATCGGCTCCGGTGAGTCGAGGGTATGCGCGACAGCGAGAGTGCGCCCCATCAGATCGAATCCCAGCGACTCGATGCCCGGCATTGCGGAGAGCTTGCTCCTGATGAGCGACTCTTCGGTCGGACAATCCATGTTGTCGATGCGGTAAACAACCTCGGCCGGCGCCGTGGCGGCCGGCGCGTCGCCGGCGCAGCTCGTGCAGGCCGGTGCAACGGGTAGCTCTTCGTGTCCCATCTACTTATCTCCTTCGTATGGCGGCTATATCTCAGCCACTATGGCGTCCTTCAACCGGTAATAGAGACCCGAGGGATCGTCTCTCAGAATCTCCAGGCCCCGCAAAGCGGGAAGCGTAGCTTCATGGCGTCATAGCGCCTGCATGACTCTTTCAAAGCGTTGTGTTGCGTTGCCTCGCCTCGCCGGCCAGTTGGGAGATCTCCGGTTTTCCCACGACTTCGAGTACGGCCTTGGGATCCATGAACTCGACGTGAACCGTGCCGACGTCCGGTTATCGGTCATGGGTTGCGCCTGCCGTGGCGCTGTCAGAGTCCGCGCCCGCTGGGCCGCCTTTCAGTAGTTCCCGCCCGAAGGTCAAACCGGCCGCGTTGGTCACGAACGTAACCGCAGCAAGTAAACGATCCGATGTACCGAGCTTCCCATTTCTGCTGACGGCAAGCGCCTGTTGCTTTCTACCGCATCATCCTCCCAGGACCGTAGCCACCGCGACGCTGATCTTTCTGCTCCTTGGTCAGCACCGCATCCATGCGGCCCTGCGCGTCCATCCGCGATTCATCCATCTCGCGCTGAAGCTGGTAGACCTTCTTGTGTTGCGCCTCGATCGCCGCAGAGTCTCGCTTGTCGGAATAGTAAAGTTGTTGAAGCTTCATTTGTTCGACATTCATCCTGCCCATGAAGTCCCAGTGCTTTCTGCCTACCTCCTCTTGTATCTGGGCCATCTTGTTCTGCTGCTGTTCGGTGAGATTGAGCATCCCCGGGCCGGCGCCGTAGCCACCCATCATTCCGGGTCCCATCATCCCAGGGCCCATCATGCCCGGCCCCATTCCCATCATGCCGTGTCCCATGCCATAGCCGTATCCTCCGTAATAGTCGTCACAGGCATGCGCAACTGAAGCCCCTCCCCCCAGCAACAAGGCGATCAGCATCGGCAGTACTCGTTTCTTCGCAATCATATTCATCTCCTAGATCGTTAAGGTTCGACAACGTTAAGTTCAACAACATGGCGCTTGTAGTTTCCTAGGCACCCCTAACTTCGCTTGAGATCGTCGCGTTTTTGCACGTACTCCTCGCGACCGATTTCTCCCCGCGCATATCGTTCCTCCAGAACGGCTAGCGCGTCGGGCTTTCTTCCACCGTCCGAGGCGTTTGAGCGGCGATCTCCCATCAGGTACTTCACCACCGCCACCACCAGCAGAATCGGAATCAGCCAGAAAAACGCCATACCTATCCACCCCAACCAATGCCAGCCCATGCCGTAGCCTTCATAATTCATCCACATATCACTGCCCTTTCAGTCCGAGTGGACTAGCCTTACGGCGTCATAGCGCCTGCATCACCCTCTCCAGGCGTTGCCTCACCTCGCCGGCCAGTTGGGCGATTTCCGGTTTTCCCACGAGCTCGAGGACAGCGTTGGGGTCCATGAACTCCACGTGAACCGCACCGGCGCCGTCCTGCCGCACCACCACGTTGCAGGGCAGAAGTAAACCGATGGATGGCTCGCATTCCAGGGCGCGATGCGCCAAGGGCGGATTGCATGCGCCCAAGATCCGGTAAGGCGGCATGTCCTGGTTGAGTTTCTTTTTCATTGCGCCTGCGACGTCGATGTCGGCTAGGATGCCGAAGCCTTCGGCCTGAAGTGCGAGGGTTACGTGTTCAATCGCGTCATCGAACGACAAGTCGACAATCTTGCCGAATCCATACTTGCTCATGCTGCTTCTCCTCTCATTGATAGTGTTTCGCTTCGGTTACAGTTGATGGGGTCGAAATTCTCAACGCGCTCGGCGTCCAGGTGGTCGTAACCGGCTCTTCACAATCCACGATGCGGAAGACCTGCGCGCCATCTCGGTAGGACGATTTCGCGGTACTTGCCGCTCATGCTTTGAGCATCCGCAGCGCGCTGCCAATCACGACAAATTCGCTCAGTTCATGGCCTATGACTGCGACCGGCAGCGAGAAAGCGCCGGTGACGGCACCGACCACCAGAATGCCGATGACCACCGCCGACAGCGCCAGATTTTGGTTCACCACCGAGCGGTTGCGCTGCGCGAGGCGAAGCGCGTAGGCGAGCTTCTCCAGATCGTCCGCCATCAGCGCAACGTCGGCGGTCTCCAGGGCGACGTCCGTACCCGCCGCGCCCATCGCCACGCCGACCGTAGCCTCGGCAAGCGCGGGCGCATCGTTCACGCCGTCACCCACCATCGCGACATGCCCGTAGCGCTGCGCCAGTTCGCGCACTTTGGCGACTTTGTCCTCTGGCTTCAGGTCGGCGTAGATCTCGTCGATGCCCAGTTCCCGCGCGATTGCCTGCGCAGTTCGATCATTGTCACCGGTCAGCATCACCACTTTCTCCACCCCTACGGCATGAAGCGCATCGATCGCCTTGCGTGCATTCGGCCGGATGTTGTCGCGGATCGCGATGATGCCGCGAGGACCTCGTTCATCGCCCACGACGATGACCGTCTTGCCTTCGCTTTGCATTCGCTCAATGTCGCCCCGAACGCCATCGAGACCGACGCCGAGGCGCGATTCGAAGAGGTCCGGGCTGCCGACGTACAGGGTTGCGCCGGCGACCCGCGCCGAAGCGCCGGCGCCGGTGAGCGCGCGGAATTGATCCGCCTTCACCGGCGTCACTGCCTGCGCTCGGGCATGACGCGCGATGGCGCGCGCGAGCGGATGCTCGCTGCGCTCTTCCACCCCGGCGGCGAGCGCCAGCACGTCCTGTGGGGAGCCAATCGGGTCCCCCGTTTTGCGTCCGCAGACGATGACATCGGTGACATCCGGCTCGCCCCGCGTCAGCGTGCCGGTTTTGTCCAGCGCGACGACCCTGATCTTCGCCAGCTCCTCGACGTAGATGCCGCCCTTGATCAGCACGCCGTTCCGCGCACCGGTGCCCAGGGAAGCGACGAGCGTGATCGGAATCGAAATGACGAGCGCGCACGGGGCAGCGGCGACTATAAACACGGTGGCGCGCGTGATCCACGTCGTCCACTCCATGCCGAAAAGGATCGGCGGCACGACGGCGATCAGGATGCCGCCGAGCAGCACGAGCGGGCTGTAAACGGCTCCGAACCGCTCGATGAAGCGCTGGCTCTTCCCCTTTTTCTCCTGCGCCTCCTCGACCATGTGAATGATGCGGGCGATGGTATTCTCGGCGAACGTCTTGGTCGCCCGCGCTTCGAGTGCGCCCTCGCCGTTGATGCTCCCCGCGAAGAGCGTTTCGCCGGGATGCTTTTCAACCGGCACGCTCTCGCCAGTCACCGGCGCCTGGTTGACGCTGGAGGAGCCCGTCAGCACGACGCCGTCGGTCGCGATGGCCTGCCCGGGCTTGACGATGAAGACTTCGCCCACGGCAAGCTCTTCGACCGGGATTTCCCGCTCCGATCCGCCGCGCCGCACCAGCGCGACCTTCGGCACAAGCTTCATCAACGCCTTGATCGCGGCGCGCGTCTTTTCCTCGGTATAGCCTTCCGCGGCCTCGCTGATCGAATAAAGGAATACCAGTGTCGCGCCCTCGCCGGGCTGTCCCATGACCGCCGCGACGATCGCCGCCACGCTCATGAGCAGCTCGATTCCGATCTCGCGCTCGAAGACCAGCTCCTCAAGCGCTTCACGCCCGAAAAAGTAGCCGCCGACGAGGATCGCGGCCACATAGAAGCCGATCGGGACCGCCTCGGGCGCGCCGAAGAGCCCGATCAGCCATCCGGCGACCAGCAGCAACCCCGACGAGGCAGAGGTGAGTACCTTAGGGTTGCGCCAAGGCGCGGGCGGTGCCGCCATCTCCTGCGTCTCGAGGGGCGCAAAGCCGAGATCCTTCAGCCGGACTTTGAGCGCCTCGGGCTTAGTTAGCGCCGGATCGTAGGTGAGGGCAACCTTGGCCGACTTGGGATAGACCTTCAGGTTGACGACGCCCGCCTGTCCCCGGACGCCCCGCTCGATGGCGGCGGCGTCGTGCTCGCAATCGAGATTCGCTACCCGCAATTCAAGCTGCTTTGTCGTCATCTTCTTGCTCTCCCCTCCGGCTCTTCGTGCCCATTCGTTACCCGTTCCATCCAAGCCCTTTCGACTCGCTTCAACAGCCTGTCGGAAATCCAAACGCTCGCCAGCCCGACGATATAACCCGCGACCACGTCCGCCGGAAAGTGCGCGCCGATCAACACCCGCGAAAGTCCGACGCACACCAGCAGCAGCACCAACATGGCCCGCGCCGTGCGCCCGTTGAAGCGCGGCCAGAGACTGCCGACGAGGACCGCGGCAAAGGCCGCATGACCGCTCGGAAAGCTCCCCTCGGAGTTGACCGGTAGCGGAGCTTGGCCGATGCCGGGGCCGTACAGCTCCCACGGCCGCGGCAAGTCAAATGCGGTCTTGAGCACCCACACGAGCGCTGCGGCAAGAGCAGTTGCGAGCAGATAACGGAAGAACACGGCTTCCCACCCGCTCACCAATCGACAGCCCACGATTGTGTGCCGGTCCGGGCAGCGCATGATGCGCAACGCCTGCGCGCCGATGACGCGCCCATAGTACGGGGCAAGCCAGAACGAACCGAAGACCGAGACCAGGACCAGGGCGGGCTCGAGCGCAGGCGAGCGGACTTGCTGCGCGAGCTCAAAGAGCCAAATGTTAAGCCCGTCCCAACCGTACCAGATATTCAATGCCGCCATGACCGTCCGAAGTCCGAACCAGGAAGAACTCCGCGCGCAGTGCGCCGTCTGCGAGATGCCCACGGTCGGCCGCGCGCCCCGTTGTCACAATACCGCGCCATCGTGTGTTTCCCTTCTTCGCGTTACTCTTGTCCCACTGCAAACGCGGGGGTTTGGATGCCTAGCTGGCAGCGCCCGCCTTCTCTGAGGCACATGCGCGCCCTGAAGCGCTTCAAGTCCTGCGCGAACACGCGTTCCCTGTCGGGGAGCGCACGCACCATCTCATAAAGAAGGAGGAGATAGGGTACGTTGGTCACCAGGCGGTGATAGACCCAACGGCCGCTCTTCTCCACCGACAGCAGCCCGGCTTGCCGCAGGATCTTCACATGGCGCGAGAGCTTGTACTGCGGTTCAAGCAGGCTGTCGACCAGTTCGCACAGGCAGGATTCCTCCCCCGTGCTTGCCAGCAACCGCACGACGCGGATGCGTGTGGGATCGGCGAGGGCCTGGAAGAAGTCTTCAGGTTTGACATTTACTGTATGCATAGTTGCATTATAATGCAACTGTTAGTACGATGCAAGAGCAATCATGGAGAGCTGTCGCAGCAGGGAATATGCTCGACAGCCGGTTCTGCGTTGGACGCAGCGACTTGGCGGCGCGCGCCGAGCCAGCTTGCGTTGCACGGATTGTTCGAATAGCGGCTTTCCAGGCCACGCCGTACGACTGGGGTCGCCAGAACATTCTTCTTTCCCGCGCGACCGGCAACGCGCGCGGTGGCTGAATTGACTGGCCGACGCTGATCGGTACACCACTCGGCGGTTACGCGAAGGTCGAATCGCGCACTGTGATCCTGTGCGCTTCGCTGGTCAGCTACTTGGCATTCTTGTCGCCTGCGTAGGCCAAAAGGCGCAACGCGTTGGTCACTACCACGAGGGTA
>CANJXY010000076.1 GCA_947478925.1 Hyphomonadaceae bacterium
CGACGCGCAGGCATGGCGGCTCCGGTTTGGGCCTGGCTATTTCAAAGCAGCTTGTCAGCATGATGGGAGGGGCGATCCAGGTCGACAGCAAGCTCGGAGAGGGAAGCGCATTCCACTTCACGATCGCCGCGCCGGTAGCACCTCCACCGTCGCCAGAACGCTTGGAGCCGCTCGCAGCTCCGAACAAGAGCCTCCGCGTTCTTGTCGCGGAGGATAATCCCGCGATGCAGAAAATTCTTCGCGCTCTCCTCGAGGCAGACGGACACCAGTTAGCAGTCGTGTCGGATGGCGGGCATGCGGTCGCAACGGCTGCCAGCCAGACCTTTGATGTGATCCTGATGGACGTCATGATGCCCGTGATGGATGGCCTGACGGCCGCACAGAGGATTCGCGAGCTTGGCGGACGTGCCGGCGGAATCCCGATCATCGCACTCACCGCTAATGCGCTTGTAGGCGACCGGGATCGCTACCTGGCAGCCGGGATGACGGATTGTCTGTCGAAGCCAATCGATGTTGCGGCTCTGTTCGCGGCCCTGGGCCGAGTTACCGCCAAAGCTTGACCTCTCCCAACCGCAGGGTCTGGGTCTTGGCCAGATCCGAACTGGCGCAGATGGTTCGTAGCGAATATCGCTTTTTGGGCGCAAACAGTCCCCGAAACGTAAACCCGCGGTGACGACTGCCGAACTACCCTGCGCATCATCTTCCCCCGCGCCGCGGGCTATCCTAGAACACCCCCATGAAAATCGAAGCCCTGCCCCGTCGCCGCTATACGCCGCATCCGACGCCGATCCAGAAACTGGAGCGACTGTCGCAGCATCTCGGCGGACCCGAGATTTGGATCAAGCGCGACGATCTGACGGGCCTTGCAGGCGGCGGCAACAAGACGCGGAAGCTGGAATTCCTGGTGGCCGATGCACTGGCGCAGGGCGCCGATACGCTCGTCACCGTGGGCGCTGTGCAATCCAATCATTGTCGTTTGACGCTGGCTGCAGCAGCCCATGAGGGCCTCAAATGCCGCCTCGTGCTGGAACAACGTGTGGCCGGCAGTTATCGCAAGGACGCCAGCGGCAACAATTTCCTGTTTGATCTGCTTGGCGTAGAGACAACCACGGTGGTGGAAGGTGGAACTGACCTCGCCGCCGCGATGCAGGCCGAAGCTGACAAGCTGAAGGCCCTCGGACGCAAGGGCTACGTCATTCCCGGCGGCGGATCAAACGCGCTGGGCGCCATGGGCTATGTCGTATGTGCGCGCGAGATTCTCGCGCAGTCGCTCGATATGGGCCTCGCGTTCACCGATTTCGTCGTTGCCTCCGGCAGCGCGGGGACGCATGCGGGCCTCTTGGTCGGCTTCAACGCTGCCAACGCCGGCGTGCCGCTGACCGGCGTCAATGTGCGCCGGCCGCGCGCCGAGCAGGAGGCCAATGTTCACAAGCTCGCCGTCGAAGCGGCAACTTTCGCGGGCCTGCCTGCGCCATCGCGCGAGGGCGTCGTCGCGCTCGATGAATGGGTCGGGCCGGGGTATTCGCTGCCGACAGATGACATGGTCGAGGCCGTGCGCCTCTTCGCCCATCTCGAAGGCGTACTGCTCGATCCGGTCTATACCGGCAAGGCGGCCGCAGGACTGATCGGGCTGATCCGCCGCAAACATTTCAAGCCAGGCGCAAAAATCCTGTTCGTCCACACCGGCGGCGCACCGTCCCTATTCGCCTATCAGAGCGTTCTGGCCAGCTGACCATGAAGGCCTTCCGGACACTCTGGCTGTTGGTGGTGGGGCTGGCGGCTGTTGTCGTCGGCCTGGGCCGCAACATCATCGCGGACATGCTCGATATTCCCCGCCCCCCGGGACAGTATGTGCTGGCAGTTATAGCCGTGGCGCTCGCCGGACTGGCAGTGGCGCCGATATTTCTCTTCCGACGCAGGTAACCCGATGTCCCAGCCCACCAAAACGGTCGGCGTCATTGGCGGCCTCGGCCCGCTTGCCACGCTCGACTTCTTCGAGCGCGTCCTGCGGCGCACGCGCACCTACAAGGAAGAAGATCACCTGCGGCTAATCATCGACAACAACACCAAGGTTCCGGATCGCAACGCTTTCGGCCGCGGCGAAGGCCCATCCCCCGCCCCCGCCCTGGCTGCCAGCGCGAAGGGCCTGGAGACAGCCGGCGCCGACTTCATCGTGATGGCCTGCAATACGGCCCATGCGTGGGAAGCGGAGATCCGCAACGCGATCACCGTTCCCTTCGTCAGCATGATCGACGCGACGGTTGCTGTGGTTGCTGACCTGCGGCCTGAAGCGGCCGGCGTACTCGCTGTCGATGCGTGTCTTGCCGCGCGCCTCTATCAGGATGGCCTGATGGCAGCCGGCGTGCGCCCCATACTGTTGCCCGGAGAGTCGCAGAAGACATTCATGGAGCTGATCTACCGGATCAAGTCCGGCGACACTGGCGACACCGTGCGGCGGGCGATGGCCACGCTGGCGCGACGGCTCGAGGCGCAGGGCGCCGAGGTCATCATCGCAGGCTGCACGGAAATTCCGCTCGTTCTGACGGCAGACGACATGGAGGGCGAGCTCGTCAGCTCAACAGACGCCCTGGTGGAGAGGACGATCCTGCTGGCTGGCGCAGAACTCAAAGCCTAGTTGGCTTTTTTCATCCAGTCGCGCGCGGCGCGCTGTGCTTTCAACACTTCGGCATGCGTCATCATCTCGGCCATTTCCTGACGGCAGATTTTGGCATCGCGATGTCCGCGCGTCGCAGCAAGATTGAAGAACTTGTGCGCGGCGACAAGATCGATCGCAACGTCCGAGCCCTCCGAATACATCAGAGCCACGCGATAGAGATCGTTGGCCGAGGCATCCTTGGCCAGGAACGTTTCGGGGGCTTCGATCCGGATATCTGCGTACGCCATTCTGGCATCCCTTTGACTGTGGAAGCTGTGTCGCGTCTCTTTGAACGCCCGGCTTCCGAAACCCACCGCCGCAAGCGCGGCCTCATGTGTCAGTGAAGCGGAGAAGGTTTGCGCCGTGGTTAATACTGCAGATTTTCGACAGTATTCTTCGAACTATTGTGTTTATTTCGATTCAGAACTCTGAATCGTCAGTATACACACATTAGCGTCGATTCAGAATTCAGCTGGCCTCGCGCCAGGCCAGCTGCATTCCGAGCGAATGATAGAGCGCTCGCGCGTTGGCATTGTCTTCGCCGACCTTGAGATTGACATGCGGTGCGCCACGCCGCGCAAACTCATGAAATGCAGCCAGCATCAAGGCGCGACCGATTCCGCGTCGCCGCGCTCGTGGATGCACGGCGAGATCTTTCACAAATGCGGACGTAAAGCAGTGCGCCATACCTGCCACACCTTCGTTGTCGATCGCGAGGAAAACAAGTGTGGGATCGAACTCTTCATCCTTGCACACCGCCTTCCACCATTGCCGGAACATCGGCGCGCCTCCCCCGCCCTCCCAATAGCCCGCTTCGAGAACGGAATGCGCCGCCTTCACCAGCTTCATGTCCGGTTTTTCGTCCAGCGCCGTCAACACGACGCCGGAAGGCAGGACGGGTCGCTCGATTTCACCCGCTAGATCACGCCGCAACTGCAACACGAAGGGCCGCGCCATCAGGCCGACACCGGAACTTCCGGAAAACCAGTGTTTTTGGGCGCTCGCGAGGCCATGGGCATCCGGAACTCTCATTGTATAATGCGGATGTAGCGGTGCGGTCCTGCGGACGCCAGACCGACACGCAAAGCAATGCCACCTGTTTTCCGCGAGCGATCAATGACCACAACAACCGCCAACCTCTTCGAACCCGTCTCGTTCAAGCTCTGGAAGCAGGACCCCAAGGCGTTCTCGGACCTCTTGGGCGCGAGCTTCCGCGAGACCGGCTTTGCAGTGATCAACGAGCACCCGATCGATCAGGGCGTAATCGATCGTGGCGTGGACGCCGGCAAGAAATTCTTTGCCCTGCCGGATGAGATCAAGCGGGGCTATTTCATCGCCGATGGCGGCGGGCAACGCGCCTACACGCCTTTCGCCACCGAAGTCGCCAAGGGCGCAAAGGCGAAGGACCTGAAGGAATTCTGGCATGTCGCGCGCGAACTGCCACGCAACCACAAGTATGCCGACATCATGGGCCAGAACCTCTACGTTGCTGAAGTTCCCGGCTGGAAGGAAGCGACAAACGCAATGTTCAGCGCCCTGGACACGTTCGGACTCGACATTCTCGCGGCCATAGCGATGAACCTCAAACTACCGCCGCACTTCTTTGAGGAGACGGTGAACAACGGCAATTCGATTCTGCGCCTGCTTCACTATCCGCCGCAGCTGGAGCCGCCACCGGAAGGATCAGTCCGCGCCGGAGCGCACGAGGACATCAACGTCATCACGCTGCTGCTGGGCGCCGAGGAAGGCGGACTGGAAGTGCTCCACCGCAATGGCAGCTGGCTGGCGGTCAATCCTCCAGCGGGTTCGCTCGTGGTGAATGTCGGCGACATGTTGCAGCGCCTCACCAACCATGTGCTGCCGTCAACGACGCACCGTGTGGTGAACCCGAAGCCGGAGCGTTCCAGGTTCCCGCGCTATTCCACGCCTTTTTTCCTGCATTTCAATCCGGACTACGAGATCAGGACACTGCCGTCCTGCATCTCCGCCGAGCGGCCCAACCGTTATCCGGAACCGCTCAGCTCGCAGGACTTCCTGGAAATCCGCCTGCGCGAGATCGGCCTCAGGATGTAAGGCTCAGTCGGCGGCCGGAGCTGCAATCGCTTCGTCTGCCGCCGCCACGGCTTTCGCTGCTGCCGCCCTGCGGCGCGCCTCAGCGACTGCTGCTGCACGGCCGAAGTAATAGCCCTGCGCCATGTCACAGCCGAGGCCAGCGAGCGTGCGCGCCTGTTCGGCCGTTTCCACCCCCTCGGCCACGACCGCCAAGCTCAGGCTCTTTGCCATCGAAATGATCGTACGCACCATGATCGCGGCTTCCTTGTCGGCCGACATGGCACGAACGAAGGAGCGGTCTATCTTCAGCATGTCGAACGGCAACTGGCGCAGCTGCGTCAGGCTGGCGTGGCCAGTGCCGAAATTGTCGAGCGCCACGCGAACACCCTTCTTCTGCAGGGCCTCCACGACTTGGCGCGCAGCCGCGAGGTCAGTCACAAGCGCGGCCTCGGTCAGCTCGATCTCAAGGCGCGACGGGTCAAACCCTGCATCGGCGAGGACTTTCAGCAGCTTTTGTGCAAATTCCGGCTCTTCCAGCTGCACCGGCGAAACGTTCAGGGAGAGGTGCAGCGCGCCGTCCAGCCCCGCCGTTTCCTTGCACGCCTTGCGCAGCAGGTTGAACGTCAGGTCGCAGATCGCACCGCTGGCCTCCGCCGCCGGAATAAACTGGTCCGGCGGAATGGGTCCGCGTGTTGCATGCGTCCAGCGCGCGAGGATCTCATAGCCGCGCACGCGGCCATCCTTCAGGCTGACCAGCGGCTGGAAGTGCGGCGTGATCTGGTCCTCGCGCACCGCCGCCCAGAGATCGCTCTCGAACAGGGCACGCTGGCGCACCAGTTCGTCCATACCTGTCTTGAAGAACGCGAACCAGCCGCGGTTGCTGTCCTTTGCCCTGCTCAGTGCCAGGCTTGAGCGATGCAACAGTGTTTCGGCGTCGCGCCCATCTACCAGGCCAACCGCAGCGCCGGCGGTCGCGCTGACCGTCACGGTCATATCGCCTGTCTCGAGCGGCGCTTCGATCGCCGTCAGCGTCGCTGACAGCCAGTCCATCAGCTCTTCTTCACCTTGATTGGGCAGCAAAACCACGAACTCGTCAGTTTCGAGCCGCGCAACAAAGCCATCCACGCCTGCGCGCAGGTTCAGCACCTTGCCGACGTTCATCAGCATCTCGTCGCCCACCGCGCGCCCGTGCGCGTCGTTGAATTCGGCAAACTTGTCGAGGTTCAGCATCACGACCGCGAGGCGCTTGGCGCCGTCATTCTCGCTGAGCAGCCAGTTCAAAACACCCTTCAGGTGGCGTCTGTTCGGCAAGCCTGTCAGCTGGTCATGCATCGCCACGCGGCGCGCGCGCTCTTCGGTCTGGAGACGCGACCGCAGCTCGCGGATATGGCTGTGATAGCGGGTAAGGATGTAAAGCGTCAGGCCGATGCACGCGGCGATGATCGTGCCGAGAAGCTTGGACATCTGCAGATGGCGGAACTCGTTGGTCCAGCCATAGAGAACGCCGACAACATCGAGGTTCACCGACAGGATGAACCCCGCCGCAATGAAGCCCGCGAAGATCAAGAGGTCACGTTGGACCTGTTGCGTCACTCTCCGGTCGACTGAAGGCGGCCCACCCTTGGCGCCAACAGGCTTGGCTGCAGCTGACTTCGTGGCGACTGTCCTGGCGGCGACTGTCATCGGATTCCAATCGATTGTTCATCCTCAGGCTGACCAAGGCAATTTAGGATTTCGACGTGCTATCCGGCAGATTTTGTCGAAAATCATGCCGGCCGCATTAGCCATCGCGCCTCATGCTGCGGGCTAAAGCCCAATCTTCCCAGGACATTTCCCATTAAAGAGACGGCCGCACCGGCCCGTAAGCGCGCAAAGAAAGTACCTCGCCCATCTGTCGGAAGCCCGGCCGCGTTAGTCGTCTATCCACCGGTCATGATCCGCCGCCGCCAGCGCCGCTTGCACCACTCATATCGGTAACGCCTGGTTGCCCTCGCGGCCGCACGATTCACAATCGCCGGATAACCTGGAGTTGTTGAACGGAAATCAGTCCTGGTCGATCCGGCCGCGCTTGGCCTTCACATCGGAGCGGTGCGCCTTTCCTTCGAGCCGCCGCTGTTTCTGCGCCTTGCTCGGCCGGGTCGCGACCCGTCGTTTCGGCTTCACCAAGGCCTTTTCCAGCAGCTCGACCAGCCGCTCGCGCGCTTCTTCGCGATTTCGAGCCTGGCTGCGGTGGGTCTGGATGAAGAGCACGAGTTCGCCTGCGTCGTTGATGCGGTTGTCTAATGCTCGCCGGATCATCCACTTCTGCTCGTCGTCGAAGGCGCTGCTCTTCTTGACGTTCCAGCGGATTTGAACCGCAGTCGCCACCTTGTTGACGTTCTGCCCGCCCGGCCCGCCGGCGGTCACGAATTTTTCTTCCAGCTCATGCTCGAAATTATGCAGGAAGACTTTCGGCACGGTTCACCTGTTCAGTCGCGAGATCAGGCTGGACGTATCCCACCGCCCATGACCATCCGCCTGGAGGTCTGCATAGAACTGGTCGACGAGCGCCGTCAGCGGCAGCGATGCCTTGGTCGCGCGCGCCGCATCCAGCGCGATGCGCAGGTCCTTGCGCATCCAGTCGACTGCAAAGCCGAAATCGAATTTGCCGTCCACCATCGTTTTCCAGCGGTTCTGCATCTGCCAGCTCTGCGCGGCGCCCGCCGAAATCGCCTCGATCACCTTCGCCTCGTCCAACCCGTTGGCGCGGGCAAAGTGCAGCCCCTCGGCCACGCCCTGCACCACGCCCGCTATGCAGATCTGGTTCACTGACTTTGCCAGCTGCCCCGACCCGACTTCGCCGATCAGCGTGATTTGCTTCGAGAACGCCTTCATCACCGGCTCGACCTTGGCGAAGGTCGCCGGATCGCCACCGCACATCACAGTCAGCTGGCCGTTCTCAGCCCCCGCCTGCCCGCCCGACACCGGCGCATCGATAAAACCCACGCCCTTCACCCCGGCTTCCGCCGCGAGTTTGCGCGCGAGTCCAGCCGATCCCGTCGTGTGATCCGCGATCACCTGTCCCGCCTTCAACTCAGGAGACAGCGCCGCGAACACCGCCTCCACATCCGGATCGTCGCCCAAACACATGAAGATGAATGCGGCGCCGGAGATCGCCTCAGCAGGCGTCGCTGCCGCTCTGCCCGTGCCAACCTTGGCGACCCAGTCGGCCGCCTTCTCGCCCGTGCGATTCCACACGGTGACATCATGGCCCTTCTGCGCGAGATGCCTGGCCATCGGCCCACCCATCACGCCAAGCCCGAGAAATGCGCATACAGCCATGTGACGCCTCCTGAATTCAGGTCTGGCGACACATAGTGAGGACACCTCCGGTTGTCACCCTGACCTCGCTAGGAAGGCCGATAGCGGGTGAAGACATTGCCATTGCTGAACTGACGCACGTCTTCCCGGCGCCAGCCAATCGCACGCGGAATGCCGTCGAACAGCCGCTTGCCGCCGCCGAGCGTCACCGGGACCTGCATCACCTGGAGCTCGTCCAGCAACCCCGCCGTGGCTGCCTGCGCCACGATCGATCCGCTCCCCAGTATCGAAGCGTCGAGATCGCCCGCCTTGATCGCCTTGAGCTCCGAGACGAAATCTTCCGTTGCGATCCGCGCATTGCGCCAGTCCGATGATGTTAGGCTACGCGAGAACACAGTCTTGGGCATGGCGTTCATGCCCGCGGCCACGTCCGGCATCATCTGAGCCGCCTGCGGGCCGGTCCAGAACGGCTTCATCATATCGTAGGTGACGCGCCCAAAGATCAAGCGTCCGCCGCCCTTGGCATTGCTGCTGGTGAACTCGACCTGCTCGGCGTCCTGGCGGTGCGCCCAGCTCATACCGCCGTCAGCATCTGCATAGCATCCATCGAGGCTGAGCGAGATGAAGGCGGAAATGGCCGCCATTGCTTAATCCTCCGATCTGAGGGTGACGAACCTTCCCCGGAAAAAGCCGAGCGCATCGACGCCTGGATCCGCGCGATAGGCGACGACATCGCCATAGATGACCTCATGATCGCCCATGGGTTGCCTCAACCGCATCCGGCAATCGAGGCTGGCCAGCGCCGACGTCAGGACCGGGGCCCCGGTTTCCATCTTGCTGAACTGCTCTGGCGGAATGATCCGGTCGCCGCCCCGGCGCGAGAACTGGCGGGCGACGCTGTGATCGTCCGAACGCAGAATGTTGAGCGAGAAGGTTTCCGCCTGCGTGAAAACCTCGAACGCGGCGCTGGCGTTCGCGAGGCACCAGAGCATGATCGGCGGATGCAGTGACACCGACGTCAGGGAATTGATAATCATCCCATGGGCATCGCCCTTGGCGTCATGTGCCGCCACCAGCGCCACGCCGGTGCCAAAACCGCCGAGAGCACGGCGATACTCCCCAAGATCGAAGGGGGCGGGATCAAACCCTGAAGGGGCGTCGGGCGGGCTCATGTGCACGTGGCCTTAACCGTGATCTGCCAGAAGATGGAGTTAATACCGCAGGAAGAATTCCGCCATGAGTGGCAATAAGCCAGTCGTCATCAAGAAAGTGAAGAAGGTGATTGGCGGCGGCCACCATGGTGGCGCCTGGAAAGTCGCCTACGCCGACTTCGTGACCGCCATGATGGCCTTCTTCCTACTCATGTGGCTCATCAATACAACGTCTCCCGAGCAGAAACGCGGCATCGCCGACTATTTTGCCCCCGCCAGTGTCTCGCGTTCGACCCAAGGTTCCGATGGCCTTCTGGGCGGTACGGCCTTTCAGGAAGACGGCGCCCGGTCGTCGGGTTCCAACCGGAAAATTGATGAGGAAGCCGCCGAGGCGTCTGAACGGACCAAGGGTGGCGGCGCCGGCGACGGCCCGAAAACCCACGAACCGACACAGAACGCCCTTGCCCAGGCTATGGCCAATCGCGAGAACGCCCAGTTCGCTTCCGCAGAAGCCTCCCTGCGACAAGCCTTGCAGGACTTGCCGGACTATGCCGAACTCTCGCGCAACCTGATCATCGAGCAGACGCCCGAAGGCCTCAACATCCAGCTTGTTGACCAGGAAGGCCGCGCGATGTTCACGGGATCTTCGTCCGAACCGCTCGCGCGCACACAACACCTGCTTGAGGCTGTCTCGAAAGTCATCGAGCGCCTACCCAACCGGATCAGCATTTCCGGGCATACCGACTCCACCGCTCCTGGAAAGCCCGGCTATTCGAACTGGGACCTGTCCGCCGACCGCGCCAACGCCGCTCGCCGCATCCTCGAGAAGTCTGGGGTCGAGGGCGACCGCATCTATCAGGTCTCCGGCAAGGGCGACCGCGAGCCGCTCTATCCGGACGATCCGGACCTTCCCGCCAACCGCCGCATCAGCATCGTTTTGCTGCGTGAAGCCCCTGTGATGCCTTCGGACAACGCACTGTAACCTGCGGCATCGCCTTTCATGGCGATGCATCGACCAACGACCCAAAGCAGTGCATGGTAATTTCCTGTGGCCGGGCAACCCGGCCGCCGGATGCAGTCGAATCACGATGAAAGAGACCGACACCAAGGAAATCATCCCGGCGGATTTCGTCCGCAAGATGAAATTCTATCTGACGTCCCCACAGCCCTGCCCCTACCTGCCGGGCCGCATGGAACGGAAGGTGTTCGCCAATCTCGCTGTGGACGGCGCGGTCGGCCTCAACGACAGCCTGACGCGTTCCGGGTTCCGCCGTTCCCAGACAATCGCTTACCGCCCGGCCTGCAAGACCTGCGGCGCCTGTCGCTCGGTGCGTATCGACGTCGCCGCCTTCAAGATGTCGCGTCGCTGGCGCAAGGTTCTGGCGCGCAACGCCGTGATGGAGCGCGAAGCCAACACGGCCCGCGCCACGCGCGAACAGTTCCGCCTGCTCAAACGCTATCTCGACGTGCGTCATCCCGGCGGCGGAATGACGGACATGGAAATCCGTGACTATGCCGGCATGGTCGACGCCAGCCCGGTGGAAACCGTGGTGTTTGAATACCGCAACAAGCTCGAAGCCGGCGCCGGCGACGATGGCGCGCTCCAGGCCGCCGCCCTCACCGACGTGCTGCGCGATGGCCTATCGATGGTCTATTCCTTCTACCGCCCCGAACTGGCCGACCGCAGCGTGGGCTCCTTCATGGTACTCGACCATGTTCGCCTCGCGGCGGAACTCGGTCTTCCCTACGTCTATCTCGGCTACTGGGTGCGCGGCTCCGACAAGATGGGCTACAAGGCCGACTTCACCCCGCTCGAAGTCTTCGATGGTGAAGACTGGCGCCCGCTGCGCCAAGAGGAAATCTGAACGTCAGCGCGGCAGCCTATAGCCACAACTCCAGTTGCACGTCCGCCCGCGCGTAGGGTGATGGCTTTGGTTCCTTCAGTGGCTTGAAACCGGCATCGCGATACAGCTTCAGCGCCGGTCCGAGTACCGAATTCGTTTCGATATAGACGCGCTTCATCCCCATCGCCCGCGCCTTCTCCACCGCAGCGGCCATCAGCATGCGCCCGGCGCCCTTACCCTGCGCCTGCGGACGCACGCCCATCTTGGCGAGCTCTACAGTGCCGCTCTCCATCACCATGAGCGACACAACGCCCACGGGGACGTCACCGTCCATGGCGATCAGGATCGCGCCGCCGGGACCGAGAATGTGTGTCTGCGGGTCGCCCAGAACCTCGCGATCCTTCGCCTCCACGGCAAAGTAGCGCTCGATCCATTCGAGGTTGATTTCCCGGAACGCCACTTCGTCGCCCGGCTCGAAAGCGCGAACGAACACCGCCATCCTAGAACTTCACCGACGGCGCCACGTTCAGCGACGCACGCTCCGATTCACCGACATCGAACATCTCGCGCTTCGTGAAGCCGGTCGCGCCGGCAATGATCGACGCCGGAAACTGCTCAACCGCCGTATTGAAGTCGTTCACCGCCGAGTTGTAGAACCGGCGCGAAGCCGCAACCTTGTCCTCGATCGACGACAGCTCGGTCTGCAGCTGCAGGAAGTTGGTGTTGGCCTTCAGGTCAGGATAGCTTTCCGCCAGTGCGAACAGCCGGCCCAGCGTTCCGCCAAGGACGCCTTCAGCTGCGCCCATCGCAGCAGGCCCCTGGGTCGAGGCAGCCGTTGCCGCGTTACGCGCAGAGATCACGGCATCCAGCGTCGACTTCTCGTGAGCCGCATAGCCCTTCACCGTTTCAACCAGATTCGGCACCAGCTCGCGCCGCAGTTTCAGCTGGATATCGATGCCGGAGAAGGCTTCGTTCACGGTCTGCCGCTTCGAGACCAGCCCGTTATAGATCAGGATGGCGGAAAGGATGATCAGGGCGACAACGCCCAGAGCGATATAGATCGGAAGCATGTCCACGGTCAGCGCCCTGTATTATCCGTCCGGTCGATTCCCGGCCCGTAAGGAACCTACAGCAAGGACGTCGTAAATCCACACGAATCCAGCGGTCCGGCTTCGCCTGGCCGCCAACACGCTCAACGACTTGCGGGCGGCCTGTCGTCCGGCGAAAGATACGCCAGGTAAAGAAACACACGACATACTGGCCGCCAGATACGGGTCAAGGCGGGGCCTTGCAGGGGAATTGACATGGGTCTGGGCTCGAAGGCCATCATCGTTGGCGCCGGCATTGGCGGTCTCGCCGCCGCTGCTGCGTTGTCAAAGCACTTCACGGCCGTCGAAATCATCGACCGCGACAGCCTGCCCGACCAGATCGCTCCCCGTCTGGGCGTCGGTCAGGGCGCTCACACGCACCAGTTGCTGAAAGCAGGTGAGCTCGCGCTTGAACGCCTGCTGCCGGGCATCACACAGGATTTCATCGCCGCCGGCGCCATCTCCATGCGCGTCGGCAAGGATGTGAAGGTCTATGACTTCGGCGGATGGATGGAAGAATGCGATGCCGGCTTCTCTGTCACCAGCCTCTCGCGTCCCGCCTACGAAGGCGTCCTGCGCCGCCGCGTCTCTGCGCTGCCGAATGTCACCCTGCGCAGCGAAACAGCCGTGCGCCGCTTTACTGTCACCGATGGCAATTGCACCGGCGTCGAACTCGAAGATGGTTCACACCTTACCGCCGACATCGTTGTCGATTCCACGGGCCTTTCCGCACCTATGCTGAAACAGTTGGTCGAAGATGGTCACGCCGAATTCCAGACCGAGGAAATCCGCATCAACGTCGCCTACACCACCGCCCGCTTCCGCAAGCCGGATGCCTGGCGCAACGAACAGCTCGGCTTTTTCGTCTTGCCCACGTCGCCACACACAGAATTCGGTCTGCTGCTTCCGATCGAAAACGACCAGTGGATCCTCTCCCTCGGCCGTCGCGGCGGCGACGCCCCGCCGCGCGATGCCGAAGGTTTCAAAGCCTACGCCGGAGGCCTCGTCGCGCCGGACGTCTACGCGCGTATCAAGGACGCCGAAATCGTCGGCGAACTGCGCACCTTCCGCAAGCCTACCGCAACGCGCCACCTGATCTGGGAGGCCACGAAATGGCCGGAAGCCCTCATCCCGATCGGCGACGCGATGAGCAGCGTAAATCCCACCTACGGCCAGGGCATGACCGTCGCCACCTGCGAAGCCGACGCGCTGGAAACCCTCCTCGCGAGCCGCAAGACCGTCGATGGCATCGTCGCCGACTACCTGCCTGTGGCTGGCGAAATCTCCAGCCGTGCCTGGTCGCTCTCGATCAATTCAGACTACGCCTATCCGCAGACCGAAGGTGAGCGTCCGTCCAACTTTGCCATGAACCGCGCCGTCGCCGCCACGCTGCGCAAGATGGCCGACGCGCACGCAGATTTCCGAATCCTGCGCTACAAGCTGGTGCACATGATAGAAAGCGCCAAGGCGCTGCAGGAGGGCGAGATGGGCATCCGCTTCTTCACCGCCCTGCAAGGCTCGATGG
Source organism: Hyphomonadaceae bacterium (assembly GCA_947478925.1). Taxonomy (GTDB): domain Bacteria; phylum Pseudomonadota; class Alphaproteobacteria; order Caulobacterales; family Hyphomonadaceae; genus UBA7672. Next base: position 13,617 of record CANJXY010000076.1, read on the forward strand.
CCTCGTGACAGTCACCCTTCGCGAAACACGCATCGCCGACATCTTCCGTCTGCAGGAGATCGAACGCGCGGCCGCCGAGCTGTTTCGTGGTAGTGAGCTGATCGACATCGACACCATGGCCGTCATCCCCATGGGCGACCACCTCGCGTCGGTGGAGGCTGGCATCTCCATCGTCGCCGAGATCGATGGCCGCATTGGCGGCTTCATCATGGGTGAGATGCACGGCGA
>CANJXY010000077.1 GCA_947478925.1 Hyphomonadaceae bacterium
AGGCGTCTGCCCCCACATCCAGCCACCCATGCGGATCGACCGATCGTAAGTGGTGCGTCCGACGATGATGCCGCCAATCTGTTTCATCCAGGGGCCGAGGAAACCCATGGCGACCTTGCCATAGGGCTCAAGCCATTCGGTCGCGCCATCCAGCGGAGCGATGAAGCCGTCGAGCGAGACGGCCACGTGATAGCGAACCAGATGCATGCGCGCCTCCGCGACCTTCAGGTCGCATCAGGCGCATGGGCGTACTGCCAGCATGATGTCAGTAGCGGCGACAGATCCTGCACTCGCGCGCAGTCGCCCAAACAAACGGGCCCCGGAGTGATCCGGGGCCCGCACCGTCTTTCAGATCAGGCGCTGGTTAGTGAGCGCCAGCCGCCATCGCCGCCAGCATGATGAGCGCGACGATGTTGGTGATCTTGATCATCGGGTTCACAGCGGGGCCCGCCGTGTCCTTGTAGGGGTCGCCGACAGTGTCGCCGGTGACGGCGGCCTTGTGAGCCTCAGAACCCTTCTTGTGGACGACACCGTCCTTGTCGCGGAAGCCGTCTTCGAACGACTTCTTGGCGTTGTCCCATGCGCCACCGCCCGAGGTCATCGAGATGGCGACGAACAGACCCGTCACGATGACGCCCAGAAGCATGGCGCCGAGAGCAGAGAGAGCCTGGCCAACGGCCGATGCCTGGTCGAGACCGATGGCGGCGCCGATGCCCCAGATGACGAGGAACAGCACGATCGGCGACAGCACCGGGAGCAAGGACGGGACGATCATTTCCTTGATCGCCGCCTTGGTCAGCATGTCGACGGCTTTGCCGTAATCAGGCTTGCCCGAGTAGTCCATGATGCCCGGGATCTCGCGGAACTGGCGACGGACCTCTTCGACCACCGCTTGTGCAGCGCGACCCACCGCCATCATCGACATGCCGCCGAACAGGAAGGGCAGCAGGCCGCCGAACAGGAGGCCGACCACAACGTACGGGTTGGACAGCGAGAAGTCGGCTGTAACGCCGTACAGCAGCGAGCCTTCGCCGGCCGCACCCGAGAAGTAATCGAGGTCGGCGGTGAAGGCGGCGAACAGCACGAGGGCGCCGAGACCGGCAGAGCCAATCGCGTAGCCTTTGGTCACGGCTTTCGTGGTGTTGCCGACAGCGTCGAGCGTGTCGGTGGTTTCACGAACCGAGTCATCGAGGCCTGCCATCTCGGCGATGCCGCCGGCATTGTCGGTGACCGGGCCGAAGGCGTCGAGCGCCACGACCATGCCGGCGAGCGCCAGCATCGTCGTAACGGCGATGGCGACGCCGATGAGGCCAGCCATCGTGAAGGTGAAGATAATGCCCGCGATGATGATCAGCGCCGGGACAGCCGTCGCTTCAAGCGAGACCGCGAGGCCCTGGATCACGTTGGTGCCGTGACCGGAGACCGAGGCCTGTGCGATCGAACGCACGGGGCGGTAGCCGACGCCGGTATAGTATTCGGTGATCCAGATGATCAGGCCGGTGATCACGAGACCCGCGATACCGCACCAGAACAGGTTCATGACGGGGATCGTCGTGCCAAGCGAGTCGGACATCGTGACCGAAGTCGCCATCGGATCGCCGAGCGCGATGTAAAGAGCGCCGTACAACGCGGGAATCGACAGGATCGAGGTGGCGATGAAGCCTTTGTAGAGGGCGCCCATCACATTGCGCGAGTCCTTCGACAGGCGCACGAAGTAGGTGCCGATGATCGAGGTCGCGATGCAGACGCCCGCGATAACCAGCGGCAGCGCCATCATCTGGGTCTGCTGGGTTCCGGCGAAAGAGATCGAGGCGAGAACCATCGTGGCGACGATCGAGACCGCGTAGGTTTCGAACAGGTCGGCGGCCATGCCAGCGCAGTCGCCGACGTTGTCGCCGACGTTGTCCGCGATCGTGGCGGGGTTGCGCGGATCATCTTCCGGAATGCCGGCTTCGACCTTGCCTACCATATCGCCGCCGACGTCAGCGCCTTTGGTGAAGATGCCGCCGCCGAGACGGGCGAAGATGGAGATCAGCGAAGCGCCCAGACCCAGCGAGACCATCGCATCGACGACGACGCGGGGTTCGGCGGGCTTAACGACCTGCGTCAGAAGCGCGTAATAGCCGGCGAGGCCGATGAGCGCGAGGCCGACGACCAGCATGCCCGTGACTGCGCCCGACTGGAACGCGACGGCGAGGCCCTGGCCCAGACCTTTGGACGAGGCTTCCGTCGTGCGGACGTTGGCTTGAACCGAGATCTTCATGCCGATGAAGCCGGCAGCGCCCGAGAGGACCGCGCCTAGCACGAAGCCAACCGGAGCTTCCCAGTTCCGGAAGAAGATGGCGATAATGACAGTCACTGCGACGCCGATATAGGCGATCGTGCGATACTGGCGGTTGAGGTAGGCGTTGGCGCCTTCCTGGATCGCTTTCGCGATTTCTTGCATCTTGGCGCTGCCGGTAGGCAGAGCCATAAGCCTCTGGGTCGTGATCACCCCATACGCCACGGCGACAAAGCCCGCGACGATGGGAAGCCAAAGCGATAATTCGCTCATAAGCAGTCCTCTTACCATATTGAAATTGGACGACTTCCCCGTGATTCAGCCCTGAATCGCGCTTGGCCCGCCCGCAAAGGTGGCGGGAACATGCCTAAATTGCTCTGTGCGCGCAAGATTGTTGAGGAATGCAAGGGACTGCCTGCGATTGACGTAGCGGCAATGGCCGATCGATGCGGTGCGCGATGCAGTGATTGAGATCGCGTCGGCTTCGTGATGGATGGCGCAATGCCTACGCCCGCCCCGCCCAACCTTTTCGGCCGTACGCCGGCGCTGGTGCTCGCCATGGTCGGCGTGATGCTGGGCTGCGTGATGGATGCCCTGCTGAAGCATCTCGGCTTCGTCTACGGCGTCGTGCTGATCGCAACGCTGCGCTATGTCTTCGGCATTCTGTTCTCAGGCACAGCGGTGGCGTTGATGCGCCTGAAGCTGCCGTCGCTGGATGGATTGCGACGGCACGCGCTGCGATCGGTGGTGATTACCGGGTCGTCGCTGCTCTTCGTCAACTGCCTCACCATCTTGCCGATCGCGGAAGCAACTGTGCTGATCTTCTGCGCGCCGTTGATGATCGCCCCACTGGCGACATGGCTGCTGGGCGAAAAGATGCGACCTGCGGCTGTGCTCGCGCTGGGCGTCGGCTTCATCGGCGTGCTGGTCACGGTGCAAGGCGCCGAGACCGGAGCGGAGAATGCGCGGCGGCTTGAGGGCGTTGTCTCGGGCATCGCCGCGTCTGGGTGCTATGCGCTGTCGATGGTGTTGTTGCGGCAGCTGGCGCGAAACGATCACGTCGTGACGACGGCGTTCCTGGGAAACGTGTTTCCGGCGATCTATCTCCTGCCCTTCGCCATCGCGCTGGGCGCTACGCCCGCGCCGGTCGACCTCCCGGTGTTCGCGCTGACCGGGCTCATCGGGTTCGGCATGTGGTTCATGCTGACCTCGGCCTATTCGCGTGCGCAGGCCCAGAACGTTGCAGCTGCGGAATACACAGCGCTGATCTGGAGCGCGGCGCTCGGCTATGTCTTTTTCGCCGAGACGCCGCGTTGGCAAATCTGGGCGGGCGCCGCCGTGGTCGTGGCCGCCGTCATGATGTCCGCATGGGACAACCGCCAGCGCCGCATTCGCGGCCTCGCGGACTGACGCTCCCGGATTTCGCAACCATTGGCGAACGAAGTCCGAGGAAATGCCAAACGTGTCGAGATCGATCCCACACTAGCGATTGCGTTCGCGCTTGAGATCGTCATCCAGCATGGCGGCATCGCGCGATTCCGGTGCGGATCGGTTGACGTATGGCAATTCCGGCGGTTCGCCAAAAAATCCCGAAAAGACGGGACGGTCCTGTCCTGAGCTCTCCCCCACCGCGCTTGTCGCGGGTGACGAACACGTGCAGCCTCCTTTGACCAATCAGTGTCGTTCTGGAGCAGCCCATGAAAAGGTCGATCACTTTGGCGATCCTCGCATCCGCGAGCGCTACCGCAGCTGGCGCGGCGCAAGCTCAGGTCGCCATCGGCGGTAGCATCGGCACGCCCGGCGCGACGGTTGAAGCGCAGGTGAAGGTAATACCGGGCGTCGTTCTGCGCGGCGGATACAACTACCTTAAGTACGAAGCTGACGACACGTTCGATGGCGTCGCCTATCAGGGCGATCTCGATCTCAACACGCTGGGCGCTTTCGTTGACCTGCATCCGTTCGGCAACGCGTTCTTCGTCACGGGCGGCGCCTATTTCGGAAAGAAGGAGCTCGGCCTCAACGCGACGCCGACGACGAACGTGCAGATCGGAAGCCAGACGTTTACGCCGGCACAGGTCGGCACCTTGACCCTGACGGGCGATTTGAAGGACACGGCGCCCTTCGTCGGCCTTGGCTGGGACACGACGTTCGAGAACACGGGTCTTGGCTTCAAATTCGTCGCGGGCGCGATGTTCACGGGATCTCCGCAGGTGAACCTGGTGGCGGCCGGCGGTTCGCTGTCGAACGACACGAACTTCAAGGCGCAGCTGGCGCAGGAAGAACAGAACCTGCGAAACGACATCGATAGTTACAAGGTCTATCCGGTCGCGCAGCTCGGTCTGACCTACAGCTTCTGATTGAACACGGCAGAAACAGAAACGCCCCGCAGTGAACTGCGGGGCGTTCATGTTCCTGCGGCGCCAGCGGCTACGGTGTTGCCGGTACCGGACCCATCGGCGGCTTGCCGGGATTCTTCTTCATCCAGCGCGTACGAGCCTTGTCTATCTCCGCCTGCGAGCAGTCGCCCTGATAGGTGGCATCGGACTTCATCGAGAAGCCGGCTGGAATGAAGGCCAACGACACCGAGCCCTTGGCGTTGATCTTCATCATCGTGTCAGTGTGGATCAAGGTTGCGTCTGCGTCGCCGGTGTATTTTCCGCTGCATTTCAGCTTGAAGAGATAGCCACCGGAAATCTCGCGAACGTTATCGACGGCGCAACCCTTCTGCAGATCGTTGGCGAGCTTCGACAGGGTGATGTTTGCTTCCTCTGGAATGAGGCATTCCAGATTCTGTTCTTTCGAGCCGAAGCCGATGATGCTCGTTTCCTGCTTCCACAGCCATTTGCCGGGCTTCACCGAAACGGAACCGTCCTTCACCGTGTCGGCGCCTGCAGCGCAAACGGCGAACATCGCAACACTGGCGGCGACCAGAAGCCTCTTCATCTTACGTCTCCTGAAACCCTGGGCCGAAAATCTGGCCCCCAACTTGCGGATACGATATAGGACGATTCCACATGAACGGGACCGGAATGAGGCGGCCTGCTTTCGGTCATGATCTCGCCGCAGCGTAACCGCGGACTGGCAACAGGGCCATCATCAATGCGCCTGCGATATATCCCCCGGCGTGGGCCTCCCAGCTGATCCCTGCCCCCAGCATAAAAGGCCCGACGAGCGCGAGCGCCGCGTTGGCGAGGGCGAACGCAAGGGTCATCCCGACAAATGGCCGCGACCACAGCGCGTGCTTGCCGCCGCGCGGATCGATCAGGAATGCGGCCGCGAAAAGCCCGGAGACACCGCCCGAGGCGCCGATCACGTAAGGCGAATCCACATTGGCCAGTGCAAGGTAGAATGCCGAGCCACCGAGCACGGACACGAGGAAGAGTAGCATCCAGGCGGCGGCGCCGACGAAATTCTGCCCCAGCGCCCGCGCGACGGGCGTGCCGAGCGCCAGCAGCATCATCGAGTTGACGATCACGTGCAGCCAGTCGGCATGTAGCAGGCCGGTCGACAACAGGGTGATGAGGCCGGCGGCGACATCGGGATAGACATCTGGCGATCCGGCCGGCGCCCAGAACCGCTGTGGCGCGAGCGCGTAGTCATAGCTGATGGCGAGTTGTTCGATCGGTGGCGCGAATTCGAACGCGGCATGCAGGAGGACGAGCACAACCGCGACAATGATGACGAGCAAGGGCGCGTTGAGAATGGGCTGGCGGCGCTTGGGCGTTTCCGCCGGAAGGATGTCGGTCATCGTTGTTACATGGCGTCAGGCGGGCGCGCTGGCAACCTTTGAGACAGAGACCATCACACAGGCTTGCCCATGCGGACGCCGGGTACTTCGACGCCATCCCTTGAGGCGGCGATAATCCGCTCGATCTGTTGGTAGCCGGCAGCCTTGTAGAGCGGCTCGCCCGACATGGTCGCCATCAGCTCGACCGACCGGAACCCCGCCTCGCGCGCTGCGCCCTCGCACAGCCGCAGGATCAGGCGACCGACGCCGCGCCGGGCGAAGTCGGGATGGGTATACATGGCGCGGACGCGGGCGGCGTCCGTCGCTATATCCAGCAAAGCCGCGTTGCGCTGGGCAGTGGAGTGATCGCCGCCATAGAGCGTCGCGCGTCGCGACCAGCCGCCGCATCCGGCCAAACGCGCGCCCTGCTCGACCAGAAAATACGTCCGGTCTGCAATCAGCTGGGTGTCGAGACCCATGATCGACTTCGACAGCTCCACCTGCGCGGGATCAAGAAAGGCCTTGAGATGCTCGTCGATGGCGATGTCCATCAGGGCGCGGATGGCCGGCAGATCTGCTTCGGTGGCGAGGCGGTGGGTGAAGGTCATGGGCGATTCACTAGCACGGTTTCATACCCCGCAAGACCGGCTCCGGCTTGCCGTTCGCGCCGAAGTCCTGAATATGCCCGGCTCAACCTAAGGGGCAACCGGCATGTTCAAAAAGGAAGCTGCCTGGATCGCGCAAAGGCTGGCGCTGATGGACGCGGCCGATATCGGTACGATCCTGAATGTCGGTTCGTCCTCCGAACCCTTCCGCACGAAGACGCAGCCCTGGATCGATGAGGAACTGTTCGCCCCCCTGCGCGCGCGCAACATTCCGGTGGTGCATGTCGATCTCAAGAACGAACCCGGCGTCGACCTGATTGCGAACATCGGCGAGGAGGCCGGCTTTGCGGCGGCGAAGACGTACAAGCCCCGCACCGTCATGCTGTGCAACATCCTCGAGCACGTTCACGAGCCGGACAAGATTGCGCAGCGCGCCTTCGATCTGGTGGAGCCCGGTGGCCGCCTGATCATCTCGGTGCCGCGCAGCTACCCGCACCATCGCGATCCGTTCGACACGATGTTCCGACCGACGCCCGAGGAGGTCGCGGCGCTGGTGCCGGACGCGACACTGACCGAGCGCGAAATCTTGCCGACGCACACCCACTGGCTCGACGTCTGGCGGAATCCGAAGAAGCTGCAACGCAAACGCGCGAAATGGCTGTTCGTGAAGTACAAGGTGACGATGGCGGTGCTGGAGAAGAAGGCCGCGTAGGGGCCCAACAAAAAGGCCCGGCTACGAGAGCCGGGCCTTTGCATGTTCAGCACGTGGCTGTGACTAATTCCGCTTGCGATCCACCAGCTGGTTGCCCTTTGACCACTGCATCATGCCACGGAGCTTTTCGCCGACTTCTTCGATCGGGTGGTTGCTCATCTTGTTGCGCATGGCGTGGAAGGACGGCGCGCCGGCCTGGTTCTCGAGCACCCAGTCGCGGGCGAAGCGGCCCGACTGGATTTCCTCGAGCACTTTCTTCATCGCCGCCTTGGTTTCCGAAGTCACGATTTTCGGACCGGTGACGTATTCGCCGAACTCGGCGGTGTTGGAGATCGAGTAGTTCATGTTGGCGATGCCGCCTTCGTAGATCAGGTCAACGATCAGCTTCACTTCGTGGAGGCATTCGAAATAAGCCATCTCCGGCGCATAGCCGGCTTCGACCAGAGTTTCGTAACCAGCCTTGATCAGCTCGACGAGCCCGCCGCAGAGCACGGCCTGTTCGCCGAACAGATCGGTCTCGGTTTCTTCACGGAACGAGGTCTGGATGACGCCGGCGCGCGTGTTGCCGATGGCTTTCGAATAGCTGAGGGCGACAGCTTGCGCGACGCCGGAAGCGTCCTGGTGAATGGCGATGAGGCCCGGCAGGCCGCGGCCTTGCGTGTACTGGTTGCGCAGCGTGTGGCCAGGACCCTTGGGCGCCGAGAGCGACACGTCCATGTCCGCGCGCGGGCGGATCAGGTTGTAGTGAATGTTGAAGCCGTGGCCGAACATCAGGTGCTGGCCCTTGCGCGTGTGCGCCTCGATCTCGTTGGTGTACATCACGGCCTGCTTCTCATCAGGCGTGAGGATCATCATCACGTCGGCCCATTTTGCGGCTTCGGTCGGCGTAACGACCTTGAGGCCTTCCTGCTCGGCCTTCGGCTTCGAGGCTGAATTCGGCTGGAGGCCTACGACGAGGTCCTTCACGCCACTCTCCCGCAGGTTGAGCGCGTGGGCGTGCCCCTGGCTGCCATAGCCGATGACGGCCACCTTCTTGGACTGGATGATGCCGAGGTCGGCGTCGGCTTCGTAGTAGACTTTCATCGGGCTCACCTTGGAGTGTTGCAGTCTGGGGGAGTTTGGCCGCCCCATACGCGAACGGCCGGAAATCGGAAACTGAATTCGTCGTTTAGATCGCCAAGCCGCTAGCCCGGCCTGCCCTGCGGATCGGGCGTTGTCGTCGGAGGCGCAGCGGGATCGGAGACGGTGGCCTCGAGCACGACTTTCCACGCGCCTTCGGCGTTCTTCTTCCAGCTGGTCACATAGCGGCCTGCGTCGATCTGCTGATCGCCCATTTTCACGGTGTAACGACCCGTCGTGGTCGCGAAATCGCCAGCATCTGAGGCATGACCGCCATCGGGGGTCCATTCCAGCAGGAAGCCTGGCGGGGCCCGGTCGAATGGCGCGGCGATGGCGGCAGCGCCGGTCAGCATGCTGCCGCGATCGATGAACTGGCTGCCTTCTGTTTCGAACCAGGCGAGGAAGGCTGTCTTCAGGCCATCCTTCTGCACGGCGGCGGCAAAAGCTGTGTCCGCCTCGATCGCCGACTTCAGCGTCGCCTCGGCGCCGCCTTTCAGGTCGACGTTGGGTCCGCCGCCGCCAGCCGAGCAGGCAACCGCCAGCGCGACAAGCATGGCGACAAACGCTGCGCGGTATGGGTGTCTCTTGATCGCAGTTGTCATCCTGCCTTGTCCTTGCCCCGTTGGATGCTGAGCACGCCCGTGCGCGAGACCTCGACCAGGCCAAGCGGGCGCATGAGTTCGACGAACTGGTCGATCTTCTGGCTCGCGCCGGTCAGCTCGAAGATGAAGCTCTCATTGGTGGTATCGATGACGTGGGCGCGGAAGATTTCCGAGATACGCAAGGATTCGACACGCTTCTCACCGACGCCGGCGACTTTCACCAGCGCGAGCTCGCGTTCGATGCCGCCAGTGGAGTTTGTCACGTCGATGACGCGGGCCACCGGCACCAGGCGTAGCAGCTGCTGTTCGATCTGTTCGAGCACATGATTGGTGCCGGAGGTGACGATGGTAATGCGCGACTGGTGCGCGTTGCGGTCAATCTCGGCGACGGTAAGCGACTCGATGTTGTAGCCGCGTGCTGCAAACAGGCCGACGACGCGGGCCAGGACGCCCGGCTCGTTGTCGACGATGCAGGCAAGCGTGCGCTGTTCGACGCCTTCGTCGGCGTGCGTCATGTCGTAGGCGGAGGCCGGATCGTCGCGGACGCCGTCTTTGGCTGGGATGCGGGAGCGGGTTGAGCGGCCCATGGTGGTTCCTTCTTCCGCTAGTGTTTCATCCGGTCGGCGCCGCACGCTTCGCGCGTCGAAGCCGGAATCGCGTAGGCGCGCCAGGACTGGCCCGCCGGCGCCTTGTCGGCTTTGGCCGACTTGATCAGCGCATCGGTCTGTTTGGCGTCGAGCGCGATGAGCGCCATCACATCGGCGCAATCGGTACTATCCTTGGGGCGTTCGAAATAGCGCTCGGATGCGCCATTGCGGACGGACTGCCAGCCGGCCGCGGTGAACGAAGCCAGCAGGGCAGGATCGGTCGGATCGGATAGCGCCGGCCCTGCCCCATCGGCGAGCAGGTAGAGACAGGTCATGGCGGGCGGCTTGTCATAGTCGGGCGCGATCGTGTGTTCACACCCCGCCTGCACGTTTGAGCCGCCGGGTTGCAGGATACCGATCACGCCCGGCAGGATGACGCCGTCCGTTGCGCCGCCGCCAGCAAGGCTCGGCGCAGGTTCCGGCGCGGAGGGACCAGACGGCGCAGGCGTGACACCGGAGGCGCCCTCCAGTTCTGGTTCGGCTTTGGGCGTGCAGGCTGCAAGAGCCAGCAGGCATGTTGCGACAAGGCGCGCGTGGAGCTTCATCTTACACCAGCATCTTTCCGGCTTCACTTATCTCGTCGCCGGTGATGTTACCGAGGATCATCTCGTTGTGGGCAGCGCCCGATGGGATCATCGGGAAGCAGTTCTCCGCTTTTTCAACGCGGCAGTCGAAAAGGACCGGCTTGGGCGTGTTGATCATCTCGAGGATCGCATCGTCCAGCTTGGCCGGGTCGTCGCAGCGGATGCCGTGGCAACCGTAGGCTTCGGCCAGCTTCACAAAATCGGGCAGCGCGTCGGAGTATGAATGTGAATAGCGCTCTCCATGCAGCAGCTGTTGCCACTGGCGGACCATGCCCATCCATTCGTTGTTGAGGATGAAGATCTTCACCGGCAGGTCGTGCTGGATGGCGCAGGACATTTCCTGCATGGTCATCTGGACGGAAGCGTCGCCCGCAATGTCGATGACGAGCGCGTTCGGATGTGCGGCCTGCACGCCGATGGCGGCGGGGAGACCATAGCCCATTGTTCCGAGGCCGCCCGATGTCATCCAGCGGTTGGGCTTGTCGAAGTGGAAAAACTGCGCCGCCCACATCTGGTGCTGACCAACTTCGGTCGTGATGTAGACGTCCTTGTCGCGCGTGAGGGCGTAGAGACGCTCGATCGCGTGTTGCGGCTTGATCAGTGTTTTCGAGTTCGGGTAGGCGAAGCCCTTGCGAGCGCGCCAGACATCGATCTGCTTCCACCAACCGGACAGATCCGGCTTACGGCTAACCTTTCGCTTCCACTCCTTGTTGATTGCCGCCAGCGCCTTGCCGCAGTCGGCGACCACCGGAACATCAACGCGGACGTTCTTGTTGATCGAGGACGGATCAATATCGATATGGATTTTCTTCGAGTTTGGCGCGAAGGCGTCGAGGCGCCCTGTCACGCGGTCGTCAAAGCGGGCCCCGACGCACAGCATCACATCGCAGTCATGCATGGCATTGTTGGATTCGAACGAGCCGTGCATGCCAACCATACCCAGCCATTGCGGATCAGAGGCGGGAAATGCGCCAAGGCCCATCAGGGTGGAGGTAACCGGCCAGCCCGTCGCCTTCGCCAGCGCCCGCAGCGCCTCGGACGCGGCCGGACCTGAATTGATGACGCCGCCACCCTGATAGATGATCGGACGCTGGGCGCCCGCCATCATCGCGACGGCTTCCTCGATGCGCTTGTCCTGCGGCTCGGTGCGCGGATGATAAGTGCGATGTTCGATCGCTTTCGGGCCGACATAGTTTCCCTTGGCGAACTGCACGCTCTTGGGAATGTCGACCAGCACGGGACCGGGGCGGCCCGTTGTGGCGACGTAGAACGCTTCGTGGATGATCCGTGCGAGATCGTTCACGTCACGCACCAGATAGTTGTGCTTGGTGCAGGCGCGCGTGATGCCGACCGTGTCGGCTTCCTGGAACGCATCCGAACCGATGAGGTGCGTCGGCACCTGGCCGGTGAACACGACCATCGGGATTGAATCCATCAGCGCGTCGGCAAGTGGCGTCACCATGTTGGTCGCGCCGGGACCGGACGTCGCGAGCGCAACGCCACAGCGGCCCGTCGAGCGGGCATAGCCCTCCGCCATGTGGCCTGCCCCCTGCTCGTGCCGGACGAGGATGTGGCGCACCTGTTGTTGCGCGTAGATTGCATCGTAGATCGGAAGCACCGCGCCGCCCGGATAGCCGAAGATCGTATCGACGCCCTGATCGGCGAGCGCGCGGAGTACGATTTCGGCGCCGGTCAGCTGCTGTGTGGTTGCGGTATCCATCGTGCTGTTTCCGTCCATCTCGCCGCTCGTCAGTCTTTTTCAGGTTCTGGGAAAAGAAAAAGGGCCACTCGGGCCCTTCAATTTCGCGTCTCGCCGTTCGGTCCCGCTGTCTCAGCAGGCCGGCGGCGATCCGATTACAAGTACGAGCGCCTTGAGGCTCCCGGACATGGCTATTTCTCCCAATAACGCGAGTAAAAGGCCAATACCGTTTCAAACGCGCAGCGTCAATCGGGCCAGATGGGCAAGATTTGACCGATCCCAAAACGTAACCACGATCGCCCAAGTGTCTTACACTACGTGAATTATTCGCGTAGTGTAAGCCGGTGAAATCCATCCCGGCAACGCTCCAGACCACATACGCCAACCTCTTGCAGGCGCACGTGAACAGGCCCGTCTTCGCGTTCGAGGGCGCTCCGTTCACGCGCAAGCTGGGCAACAAGACGTATTGGTACGCGAACCATCGTACCGCTCCGGGAGCGCCGCTGAAGCAGCGGTATCTCGGCATTGACTCCGAAGAGATGCGAACGCGCATCGACAAGATGCAGACGCAACGCCAAGGCCAGGCCGACTTTCGTAGCTACACTTCAGGTCTGGTGGCGCTGCTGCGGGCTGGCGGGATTACCGGGCCCGACAGAAAGACCGGACCCATGTTGCGCACGCTCGCCAATAGCGGCGCCTTTCGCCTTGGCGCTGTTCTCGTCGGCACACACGCATTTCGTCACTATGATCTCACACTAGGCACACACCTGTCGGAGACCTCCGGATGGGCGACCCAGACGGATGACATCGATATCGCCGGTTTTGAAAAGCACGCGATCGCTGTTCCGGACAGCGTCGATCCCGATTTAGCGAAGCAACTTGAAAAGCTTGGCTTCAAACCAGAGCTGACACTCAATCGGAAACCTTCGACCAGCTGGATCCTCGCTGACGCTTCTTACGCGATCGATTTCCTGACGCCATCAGTTCGAGACGAGGAAGGCCCGGTGGAGATGCCGGCGCTGAAGATGTGGGCGCAGGGTCTGCACTTTCTCGATTTCCTGATTGCCGACCCGATCGATGCTGTGACGCCTTACATGGAAGGGCTGCTCGTCAGGATTCCGCTGCCGGAACGCTATGCGGTGCATAAGCTGATCATCTCTCAACGCAGGAAAAGCGGAAGCGCCAAAGCCAAGAAGGATCTCGAACAGGCGCGCGCAATCATATGGGCAATGGCGGAAGATCGACCGTACGAGATTCACAAAGCCGTTGCCGACGCAGACGCGAAAGGCCCGGCCTGGCGCAAAGCATTGGACAAGGCTCTGGACCTCGAGATTTTTCCCGATCACCCTACTCCATCGGGCGACTCTTCAGAATTCCTCGGCAGGGCCAAGACAATTGGGGCGCCGGTCAGGCTCCGTATCGCGGGCACAGCTCTGGCCGTGCTTTTTGGCGGAGACCAAGGGACACTTGCTATCGCAAATGCAAATCGCTCGGTCATTGAAGCGCTGTTCCGGCGTCAGTTTCGACGGCAGCCTGGACCAGACATCCTGATTGGATCGTATGATGTTCCAGACCTATCCTAAGGGGTGTGTCTGCTACTACCCTGCCGCCCAGATGTCAGAAATCACGCGGGTGCGGACGTCGTTGGCTTCCGAGGGTATGCGGGGCCAGAGAGTGAACTGGTGGGCGATCCAGGTCATCTGGCGTTTGGCATAGCGCCGCGTGTCACGCTTGCAGCGTTCGAGAGCCGCATCGAGCGAGGCGCGGCCTTCGAAGTAGTCGCAGAAGCCGGGCATACCGTGGGCGCGCATGGCGGGAACGGCGCTGTCC
>CANJXY010000078.1 GCA_947478925.1 Hyphomonadaceae bacterium
GGTTGGTCTGTGCGCAGGCGGGCAGGCCGGCGAGGGCGGCAACAAGGCAGGCGAGTGTGAGGCTCGGAAGTGGGTGGGCCATGGGAAGCTCCGTACGGACCGGACGTCAGCATGGGCTTTCGCGCGGCCGCGGACTTGATACGCGTCAATCGGTTTGCAGCTCCCGCTGCGGCTGCTAACCCTGCAGGTCACAGACAAGGGGATGCGGATGCGGTTGGTGATTGCAGGCGTTGCAGTTGCGGTTCTGGCGGCGTGCGCGACCCAGGAGGAGATGACAGTGACAGCAAAAGCCACTCAACCTGACACGCACCTTTATCTCGAAGAGGTGGAAGGCGCGCAGGCGCTGGCATGGGTGCGCGGGGAAAATGAGCGGACGCTGGGCGTGCTGGAGAAAGACGCGCGGTTCCAGGGCTATTACGATGCGGCGCTGAAGATTGCGACCTCGCAGGAGCGGATTCCGTACGGATCGATCCGCAAGGGGTTCGTCTACAATTTCTGGCAGGACGCAGCCCACGAGCGCGGGCTTTGGCGGCGCCAGGCGCTTGCCGCTTACGGCGCGGGTTCGCCTGAGTGGGAGACGCTACTCGACGTCGATGCGCTTGCCAAAGCGGAAGGCGCTAACTGGGTCTACAAGGGTGTGTCATGCCTGCCGCCGGAGCAGACGGACTGCCTGCTGTCGCTGTCGGATGGCGGCAAGGATGCGGTGCGCGTGCGTGAGTATTCAATTGCAGAGGGCGGCGCGAAAGCCGGCTTCGTCGCTGGCGGGTTCGACATCCCTGAAGCGAAGAGCCAGTTCGTCTGGGAGGCCAAGGACGCGCTGCTGCTCTCGACCGACTGGGGCGGCGATGGCTCGACGCTGACCGAGAGCGGCTATCCGTTCGTGGTGAAGCGGTTGAAGCGCGGGCAGGGGCTTGGCGATGCGGCCGAACTGTTCCGTGGCACAAAGCAGAATGTCGGCGTGTGGCCCCTGTCGTTCGAGGACGAGCACGGGCAGCGCTGGTTCGGCGCCGTGCAGGCCGAGACGTTCTTCACCTCGAGCTATCACCTGTTCAACGCAGACGGTTCGGTGACGCAGCTGCCGACGCCGAAGAAAAGCTCGCCGCAGGGCATTTTCGCCGACACGCTGATTCTGACGCTGGAGGAGGACTGGGCGCCGGAGAGCGGCGGCGCGTTCAAGTCAGGCGATCTGGTGGGCTTCAACTGGAGCGGCTTTCTCGCGAGCAAGAAGCTGCCAAAGGTGGAGCTGATCTTCCGTCCGACACCGAAACAGGCGCTGCAGGGCGTCGGCATCACGAAGAACAATCTGCTGGTCAACATCTCCGACAATGTGGTCGTGAAGGTGATGGCGTATGCAAAAAGCGCGGCGGGTTGGGCGTCGCGCGAAGTGAAACTGCCGCCGAACGGATCGGCGGGCGTGATTTTCTCCGACCATGATGAGGCGACGGCCTTCCTCGGCTTCGAGAACTATCTCTCGCCGGACACGCTCTACAGCTATGACTCGGGGACGGGTGAGGTGAAACAGCTGCGCCAGTTGCCAGCATGGTTCGACGCCTCGCCCTATCAGGTCGATCAGCACGAGGCGACGTCGAAGGACGGGACGAAAGTGCCGTACTTCGTGGTGCACAAAAAAGACATCAGGCTCGATGGCAAGAACCCCACGCTGGTCTACGGCTATGGCGGTTTTCAGGTGAGCCAGACGCCGGGCTATTCGGGCACGGTGGGCAAGCTGTGGCTGGAGCAGGGCGGCGTCTATGTGATGGCCAACATCCGCGGCGGCGGCGAGTTCGGTCCAGCCTGGCACCAGGCGGGGCTGAAGACCAAGCGGCAGGTTGTCTATGACGACTTTATCGCGGTGGCGGAGGATCTGATCGCGAAGAAGGTGACGTCGAAGGAAAAGCTCGGCGCGATGGGCGGCTCGAATGGGGGCTTGCTGATGGGCGTGATGTACACCCAGCGGCCGGACCTGTTCCACGCCATCGTCTGCCAGGTCCCGCTGCTCGACATGCTGCGCTACAACCTCCTGCTCGCGGGCGCATCGTGGATGGACGAGTATGGCGATCCCGATGTGCCGGAAGAGCGGGCGTGGCTCGAGAAGCTGTCGCCCTATCACAATGTCGATGCGAGCAAGACGTATCCGGAGATCTACTTCGAGACGTCGACCAAGGATGACCGCGTGCATCCTGGTCACGCGCGCAAGATGGCAAAGCTGCTGGAGGAAATGGGCAAGCCGTTCCTCTATTATGAAAACATCGACGGTGGGCACTCTGCGGCGGCCAACCAGCGTGAAGCGGCGCGGCGGTCTGCGCTGGAGTTCACATATCTGGCGCGCAAGCTGATCGATGGGAAGTAAGGTCGAGCTGCCCCGGGGGAGTGTCCTCTCCCGGAGCGTTCTGCGTTTCCATCAGTGGTTCAGGATCGAGATGATCAGGCCCGTGGCGATGGCGGCGAGCAGGATGTCGCCAGTATTGTCATCCCTCACATAGTGCTGGCCGCGGCGCGGGCGGGGCAAATGCGCTGTGCGGTAGTCGACCTCGACATAACGCTGACGGAAATCTCCGAGACGGTCGCCTTTTCTCCAGGGCTGGTAGCCGAGCTGGAAGCCCGACTTCCGATAGGCAGAGGCCGGCGGCCTGCCGGAGTGCCACGAATTGCGGACGTAATAGCCGTTGTGGACGCCGGTGTCCCAGCGTGCATCCTTGCGGGCATCGCGCCATTTCGCACGGTGATCGTGCGAGGAGTCGCTGTCGCCGCGGCCTTCCCGCTCATCGCGCTGACCCTGTTGTTCTTGTCGGGCGGGCGGGGTGTTGTGGCCTTGCTGGGCGAAGGCAGGCGCGCCGACCGGCGCTGCGATCAGCAACGCGGCGGCCGCCGCAAACAAAGTGCGTTTCATAGTGTGTTTCCTGGTCACTCCGCGGGCGCCGAGGAGCGCGCAACAGATGTGAGGCCGAGATAACGCGCGGGTCGGGCAAGAGATGCAGACAGGACTGCAATGGTCTGACTATGTCGCGCGTTGGAGCCGCGGGGTCTGCTCCTTTGAGCGATGCAGCCGCCCCGCCGGCCTGAGCCGGTCTCTAGAACGTCTCGCCGACCATGTGTTCGCTGAGCGCCCAGAGGGCGTCGGCGCGGATGGGGTCGAGCGCATAGTCACGAACGCCATAGCGGGCGTCGGGGTTCTGTTCGCGCACGGCGACGTGGCAATCCTCGCAATACTGGGCCCCCACTTCATTGGCGGCCGCAACAATGGCGGCCCAGACCGATGTCGCGGCGCCTTGCGGGATGGTCTTCCACTGAAACTCTGGCGCACCCGGAGCGCGGGTGGCGTTCATGCGTGCCGACAGTGCGGCAATGGTCTCCGGTGTCATGTGGCGGCCGAGTTCGGTCTGGATGCCGCCGGGGTGGACGGCAGCGGCCCGAATGCCGCGCGCCTTGTGGCGGCGATCGAAAGCGACAGCGAAGAGGACGTTGGCGGTTTTCGAGCGGCCATAGGCGCCGAACTCCGTATAGGGCGTGCGCTCGAAATTCGGGTCCTCGAGATCGACATCGGCGAAGCGGTGTCCAGCGGAGGAGAGGTTCACCAGGCGTCCATCGGACTTCAGCAGGCCCGCGATGCGATTGACCAGGACGAAGTGACCAAGATGGTTAGTGCCGAACTGGGTTTCGAAGCCATCGGCGGTTTTGCCTTTCGGGCAGGCCATGACGCCGGCATTGGCGATGACGACATCGAACTGTTCGCCGCTCGCGTTGAGCTTGTCAGCGCAGGCGCGGACGCTGGCGAGGGAGGCGAGGTCGAGTTCGATCAGGCTGAAAGCGCCGCCGGAGGCAGAGGCGGCTTCCTGCACGGGCGCGGTGGCGCGTTTGCCCTTTTCGAGATCTCGCACGGCGCCGAGGACGGTTGCGCCGTGGGCGACGAGGGCGCGGGACGTTTCAACGCCAAGGCCGGCGGAAGCGCCGGTGACGAGGATGCGCTTGCCGGAGAGGTTGACGCCAGCGAGCACGTCGTCGGTTGTGGAGGTTGCGCCGAAGGGCTGGATCATGTGTGCGTCCTGAATAAGCGTATGGTCGGGATGCGTCTGAGTCTCGCAGGCAATATGTGAGCGGGCGCTCACATGCGCAAGTAAGCATGCAAATTGAGATTCACGGCGCAGGATCGGTCCTCGCCGGGGCGCTGTTCACGCGATAAGGTTTGCGCCCGAACGCGAGGAAACAAGATGATACGTGCGGCTGTGTTGGCGATTTCCGGATGTGTTGCGCTTGCGGCGTCCGCCTGGGCGGCGCCGCCGGATTCTGCCGAGGCAAAGACGGCGGCGCGCGAGATCTACGCCAAGGCGGTCGGCCTTGACACATCGATTGAGGGCAAGAAGACACCCGAGCTGGCGGCCTGGCTGGCGGCGCGGTTCAAGTCTGCAGGCTTCTCGGATGCCGACATCCACGTGATCCCGATGGGCGAGACGGCCTCCCTTGTCGTGCGGCTGCGTGGCAATGGGTCGGGCGGAAAACCCATCCTGTTCCTGGCGCACATGGATGTGGTGACGGCGCATCGCAGTGACTGGACGCGCGACCCCTTCGCCTTCATCGAGGAGAACGGATATTTCTACGGACGCGGCAGCTATGACAACAAGTCGGGGTTGGCCGGGCTGGCGGCGACGTTCGTGCAGCTCAAGCGGGAGGGGTTCACGCCGAAGCGCGACCTTGTCCTCGTGTTCTCGGGCGACGAAGAGACCAGCGGGGTTACCACCAAGCGCTTGCTTGCGGAACATCGCGATCTGATCGATGGCGCATTCGCGATGAATTCGGATGCCGGCGGCGGTGCGCTCGACGAGACGACGGGCAAGCCGATGGCGTATGCGCTGCAGACGGCGGAGAAGACGTTTGCGAGTTTCACGCTGACGGCGCACAATCCGGGCGGCCATTCTTCGCAGCCCCGCAAGGAGAATGCCATCTATGATGTGGTCGATGCGTTGACCCACATCCGTAGCTATGTCTTCCCGGTGCAGTGGAATGCAACGACGCTGGCGTCGCTGAAGGCGATGGGCGCCGAGGACAAGAGCGCGCTCGGCAAGGCGGCGGCGCGCTTCGCGTCGAAGCCTGGGGACGCTGCTGCTACGAAGACGCTGACGGACAGCCCGTTCACGGTCGGGCAGATCCGCACGACGTGTGTTCCGACGCTGCTGCAAGGGGGGCATGCCGATAATGCGTTGCCGCAGTCGGCCGTTGCGACTGTGAACTGCAGGATCTTTCCCGGGGTGGAGATCGAGACAGTGCAGGCGCAATTGCAGAAGCTTGCTGGGCCGAAGATCGATATCAAGACGCTTGATGAATATGTCAGCTCCGACGCTTCGCCGCTGCGTCCGGATGTTCTCGCGGCGGTAAAGACGGCGGTCGAGGCAATCCATCCCGGGACGCCAGTTACGCCGTCGATGAGCGCGGGCGCGACGGATGGCGTGTTCTACCGAGCGGCCGGCATTCCGACCTATGGCGTGGGCGAGGTGTTCATCAAGGACAGCGATGATTTCAGCCATGGCCTGAATGAGCGCATGCCGGTGGCGACGTTCTATGCCGGGCTGATCTACTGGGATGCATTGATCCGCAGCATCGCCAACGCGTCCTAGGAGACAGGCTCTGCGTCCACCAGTTGCTGAATCACGCGCGCGAGGCGTTTCTGCAGCGTGGCTGCAAACATTCCCCCGTGCGGCGTGCGAAATCTCATTCGCATTCCGAAACTTTTGTAACCTTCGTGGGCAGCTCCGATCGCTCGAGCATCTCTGATCGCGCTGCAGTCCCGGAATCGCAATCGAATCAGGCGGCTTCGAAAACGCATGAACTGGGCGTAATCGTATCGCGTGCTTTTACATCTCCGTGCAGGCGAGGCGCGGCGCGGCAACCTGCTGATTGCGTGAAGGTTTGCTGTTGTTTCACTTGCCGCGCGACGCCCGTGGGCCATGTTCCGCGACAGGTGATGGAGAAAATAAATGTCCCTGAAAATTATCGCGGCGATCGCCGCAATGGCGATGGCTGCCGCTGCATGCCAACAGATTCCCGAAGACATGACGGTCGCGCAATACTGCGCGCAACCTGACAAGGGCAAGACTGATATCTGCAAGATCAATGTCGAAATCGATGGCCAGCAACGTGCGCTCGCCGACACCAATATGAGTCTCGCCCAGGCCCGCACGATCGCTGACAACGCGCTCTCGCGCGCCAACTCGGCCCAGGCGTCAGCTGACGCCGCGATGACGGCTGCAACTGAAGCGAAAACGTTGGCGGCGTTCAACTGCACCACCACCACGGTGAACCGCGCCAAGGCTGGTCAGTGCGCTCCGGGCTACAAGGTGCAGTCGTGCGTCCAGACGCGCTACACCTACAGCGCTGGCGCTCCGTCGATCCTGCGTGAAGTGACGGACGAGGGCTGCCGCTTCAACGACAAGGTTCTCGAGATGCAGATCCGTTGTTGCACCACGGGCCCGGCGCCGGTTCCGACCGAAACCGCTGCTCCGGTCACGCCGCTGCCGACTGCCCCGGTGACCCCGGCTCAATCCTCCTGATTGGCGTCGCAAGACACGGACTGAAAAGCGAAGCGCCGCTCCAGACCCCGGAGCGGCGCTTTTGTTTTGTCCGGTGTGCTGCGGCTCAGGCGACCTGCGGTGCGGCGGCAGGCGCGGGTTTAGGGCGCATCAAGAGCGCGACCCCGAGCAGCAACGCCCACAGCGCCCAGAGTGAGAAGCCAATCGCGTTGACCGTCGCGGCGCCAGCGACCCCAAAGGGCTCCAGCATGCCGGCCATGACGGCCAGGCTGAGGACGGCGCCCGTGATCGACAGGATGCGATGGGCCGAAAAAATCAGCGCTGCGATCAGCAGCGTCCAGACGCCGGTGAAGAGATAGCCGAGATGCTCGCCGACCCCGACGCCAAGATAGAGATTCATGGCGTCGAAAATCGAAGCGGCCATGCTGCGGTCGATATCGCTCGCGTCTGACGCCGTGTAGGCGGCAGCGAGGCCAGGCACGAGAACAACCCACCGGATAAGGCCCAGCGCCTGCACCAGCCCGGCGAGAATGCCAAAGGCTGCGGACAGGACTGCGAGGGGTTTGTCGTGCTGCCAGAAGTGCAGACCCACCAGCGTTGAAGCGGGGATCAGTCCAAGAGCGGCCAGCATCATGGCGTACCAATAGGCGTGCAGATCCCAGCTTGCAGACGCAAAGCGCGTGAGCACTTCGCCGGCGGGGTGGCGGAGAATGTCGGGGTAATCGAACGTCATTTGCAGGCCGGTGAAGCCCGCGGTGAAGATCAAAGGCACAGCGATGAGGAGTATGCCTGCCGGAATCCTTGTTGCTGTATCTGGGGCGGCGGTCATTTCAACTTGTCCTTGATCATGTGAGGCGCAAGAATTCTGCGGAAAAGGCGGACGCCCTGATCCATGTCAGCCTTGCAGAGCTCGCCGCCGCCGGCTTCGCGGAACACAAGCCAGAGATCGCCAACAAGCCAGAGCAGCTGTGTGATTTCGTCGAGCGTCTTCCTGTCGGCGGGATGCATCAGGCCGGAGGCGATGAAGTCGCGCAGCAGGGCGACGGTGTTGGCCATGCCTGTCTCGCGATTGCCGCGATAGAGCTCGGCGAGCTTGGGGTCGGCGCCAAGCAGCAGGGCCAGGTCACGAAAGAAGAACCGATAGCGCCACTGGATCTC
The DNA here is from genome assembly GCA_947478925.1 of Hyphomonadaceae bacterium. Classification (GTDB taxonomy): domain Bacteria; phylum Pseudomonadota; class Alphaproteobacteria; order Caulobacterales; family Hyphomonadaceae; genus UBA7672. Next base: position 7,680 of record CANJXY010000078.1, read on the forward strand.
GAAATTGCCTGCAGCCATCACGTCTATCGTCTTGAGGGTGAGGGCTTTGTCCTGGGGCAAGGCGTAGTTATCCGCCCAGCACAGCATGATGCGTGCAAACAGCTCGCGCACGATCTCGGCCTTGTTGCGGAAATGGTAGTAGAGATTGCCAGGGCTCATGCAGAGCGCCTCAGCGATATGGTTGGTCGTGACATTGGCGGTCCCGCGCTCGTTGAAGAGCGTAAGAGAAACGTCGAGAATGCGGGTCCTGGTGTCGGCCATGGCCGGGTCCGGAGTTAGAGTTTATGCTCTAATCCCGGAAATAGAGTAATAACTCTAAATAGTCAAGCGCTCGGTTCGGCGAGCGCCAGGGAGGGCTGGATTCTCATGATCCTCATCACCGGCACAGTTGTAATTGCGGATGCGGACCGCGCCGCGTTCATCGCGGCCTCAACACGTCATGTGGCGTTGTCACGGATGGAGGCGGGCTGCATCAGCCACGGCGTGTTCGAAGACCAGATGGCGCCGGGTACGTTTGTCTTCGTCGAGCGGTGGCGCGACCTGGAGGCTGTGAAGGAGCATTTCGCCAAGGACTACAGCCGCGAGACTGCCGCGATGCTCAGGAAGCTGGCGGTGAGTTCGACGGGGGTGGAGATCCATGAAATAGCGTCGACGCGCGTGGTGTAGGTGGTCGTGCGACCGAGCGCCTTTATGGACGGTTCGCCTTGCGAGCTTGCTCAGTAAGAGCGCCAGTTTGGCGGTGAGTGCGTGGACCCAACGAAAAAGGCCGCCCCGGTCAACACCCGGAGCGGCCTTGTCCTGACGGCGATGAGAAGTCCTAGTTACCGATCTTCAGCGAGACGCCGATGATGCGGGGTTCGTTGACGAAGGCGGTATTGTTGTTGAAGTCGATAGCGCCCTTGATGTTGTCTTCGTCCGTGATGTTCCGGGCGAAGGCCGCGATTTCGAGCGAGCCATCAGACTTGGCCCAGCCGAGCTTCAGACCGCCCTCGACCTGGTCGTTGGTCTGGAATTCAGTCGACTCGTAGAGGAACAGGTTGGTCTTGCCCTGATAGGACCAGTCGGTGAAAGCGAAGAGCTCGCCATCCGAACCGAACGGGATCGAATAACGGGCCGTCAAGTTGGCGATGGTTTCCGGCGCATTCGGGAAGGGGTTCCCGTCCACGAGTGCACGCCTCGAGCCGCCGATGACGGCAGTCGGGTCGGTGATGGTGCACTGGGCGCAGATACCGACGGCCAGGTTCGAGTCGTTGATCTTCGTGTCGACATACGAGATGCCACCGGTGAAGACGAGGTTTTCGAGCGGCGCCCATTCGGCGTCGACCTCAAGGCCCCAGGCCTTGCCCTTGTCTGCGTTGACGAGCTGGACAAGGTTTCCAGCGCCGCCGACGGCGGTGAACTGGATGTCCGAAACTTCGTAGGTGTAGGCCGCAGCGTTCAGGCGGAAACTGTCGGTGAGCTGCGACTTGAAGCCCGCCTCCCACGACAGCACGGTTTCAGACTGGGCGACAGACGGCGGGTTGAAGAAGGCGACGTCGCGGCCCTGGATCGAGGGGCCACGGAAGCCATCGGCTACGCGGGCGTAGAGCGCGAAGTCCGATGTCAGATCGTACATGGCGCTGAGGTCCCAGCTGACATGCTCGTCCGAGATCGAGCGATTGTTGGCCGGGTTGCCGGGCACGTTGAAGTCCTTCGAGTCGTCTGTGTAGCGCAGGCCGCCGGTGACGCTGAGCGCATCGCTGACAGCATAGCTCGCCTGACCGAAGACGGCCCATGACCTGTTGGCGTGCTGGACCGTGGTCGACGGCGGGAAGCCGAATCCAACGGTCGTGATCGTGTAGTCGGTATCGAAGTAGAATGCGCCGACCTGCCAGGAGAGTGCGCCGCCCGTATCGCTTGCGAGGCGGAGTTCCTGTGTCGTCTGGTCGAGGTTGTCGAGGCCGTCACGCGTGTCCGAATCGAACGGGATGAAGCCGGGGCCGACGCCGGCGACGCCTCCATCGATGTCGCCGCGGCTCGAGCCCTTGGTCGACTCGTAAGCGGAGATCGAGGTCAGCACCATGTCGCCGAAATCGTAGGCGACATTCGCCGAGGCGCCCCAGCCCGAATAGGACTGCGGATTGTTGTCGCCGCCATTGAACGAAACCGTGTCGCGATTGTAGTTGCTGTTGAGGCCGTTCGTGCCCGGGGTAATGACGTTGGCGCGGAAGACGGCGGCAGTGCCGTCGAGTTCACGCCCATGCACGTTGAGAAGCACGTCGAGCTTATCGTTCGGCTTGAAGGCAACCTGCAGGCGACCGGCCGTTTCATCATAGCCGCCGAGGTTTTCCTCGCCCCGGGTCCGCGTGTTGTCGATCCAGTTGTCGCGGTGCTGCCAGAGGCCGGAGGCGCGGACCTGGACGCCCGGGGTCAGCGTGCCGCCGGCAGCGGCGTCGATGGTGGACGTTCCATAGGTGCCATAGCTGGCCGCAAGGCGGGCTTCGGCTGCCTCGGTCGGACGGCGCGAGGTGAAGCGGATGATGCCGGCTGTCGTGTTGCGGCCAAACAGCGTGCCTTGCGGGCCACGATAGACTTCGACGCGATCGACGTCGAAAATCGGCGTGGACTTGAGGACGACGTTTTCCATCACCACGTCGTCCATGATGACCGAGACGGGTTGAGAAGCGGCGAGATCGAAATCAGTGTTGCCGAGGCCGCGGATGTAGAAGCGCGGTGCGACGCGGCCGTTGGAGCTTTCGGCGTAGAGCGCAGGAACGCGCGCGGCGAGCGAGACAACATCGTCGCCCGAGGCGAAGATCGAGGCGATCTGCTCAGCTGGCAGTGTCGCGGCCGAGACCGGAACGTTCTGCAGGTTTTCTTCGCGCTGGTTGGCGGTGATGATGATGACGTCGAGCTTGCTGTCAGCCGGCGACGTCTGTGCGATCGCGGGGGCGGCCAGCAGGGCAGTCGCCGAAGCGGCGGACATCAGGGTGACCAGCAATTGCCGGCCGTTAAATTTACGGTGCAACATGGAAAAGCGCTCCCAGGTGAAATTCTGGGGCGCACATCATCCGAACAGAGCTTGAGAGTCTTGCGCATGCACGCCGGAATTGTGCGTATACGGCGCTTTGTGTGGTCTCGATGCAAAACTGTCACGCGACGCACGCCGGTGGTGCGCCGCTGTTTCGCGTGTCGCGCGAATTATTGCGGGGGGCGACCGCTGGAGCGCGAACTGAAGCGCGGGCGTCGGGCGCCAGCCTCAGGCGATGATGTCGGGCGTCATCTTCGAAGAGAGCCACATGATGCGGTCCTTCAGGCGCAGCTTTTCGCGCTTGAGACCCATCAAGCCGATGTCGTTGCCGCCGGCGCGTTTCATCTCTTCGATCGAGACGTCGAGGTCGCGGTGGCGCTGCCGCAGCTCTTCGAGCTGCTGGACCATCGCCTCGATATTGGTCGGGTCGAAAACGATATCGCTCAACCCATCGGCCTCCGCTGCACACTTCCGGAATCGGCGCGGAATTCCGCGCACGATTCAAGGGACTGGAATACAGGAGCGGTTTGCCGGAGCGAACCGTCCAGCTCCCCTCCCGCTGGCGTCGGACATATCAAATCCGGATTGTTCCGGGAAGCTCCGCCGGGCGACCGGATGCCTCACCTATGGGCGCTGGGCAGGCATTTACGATGGCAACGGAAAAATTTTCGCGGTAGCGCAAATTTGCACGGTTTAAGTCGTGACGCGCGAAATTCTTCATGTTTCACTCGGTGTGCGGCTGGAAAGCGAGCCGCAACGGTTTCCTCGAAACTCCTGTCGAGGCCGTGGCGGACGCAGCCCTTCCGCTCGCGGTCGGGGTTGGCGCCCCACCTCACGTCCCATGGACGTTGGCGGTGCGCCCAGACAAGGAGAGTCCTCTCGATGAGCCTGGAATCACGCATCAAGGAGTTGAGTGAGCGTCATAAGCGGCTGGAGGCCGCAATTGACGCAGAGCTGAAACATCCTGCCGGCGACGAAGTGCGAATTCACGAGCTCAAACGGAAGAAGCTTCGAATAAAGGACGAGATTGCCGAATTGCGACTGACCTAGCCAGCGCCAGCCCGAAGGGCGTCTCTTCGGGCCTCCCCCAGTCTCGGGATCCCCAGTTTAAGGGATCTATGCGTCGCATATCGTCTGCGCCGCTCAACTTGCCGTTGACCTTGGCCGCGACCCCGCGAATGGTTGCCAAGCCGGGGCGGCAGGTGAGTGACGGACGAGGGTGACCTGATGCGAGGCCTCTGGGAGAATGAGAAGACGCTGCCGCCGGCGCTGTTGCGCTCGGCGCTCGGTATGGTCGGCGTCTTCCTGGCGTTGAGTTCCGCAGTGATGCTCGTGATTGCGGTCGTCAGCGTGGCTGCGGGTTACTATGCGGCTGCCGCAATGCAGCTGGCTGCCGGGATCGCGCTGCCCTTCGGCATATGGCTGGGACTGCGTATGCTCGCTGACATGCTGGTTGTGCTGCACCGGTCGCAGGAACGGCTCGAAAGGATCGTCCAGCTGGCGGGCGGACAGGCAGCGCCCGAGCCCGAACCCGTGTTCACGGCGAATGGCGCACGGACCGGCCGGGCAGGCGATGATGGCCCGGCCTATCCTGCGGACGAGTAGGCAAGCGCGAAGATTACTCCGCGCCGCCGTCCTTGTTCTTGCCGAAGTTGGCGAACAGCTGCTCGGCAGTGATGTTGCCGCGCGGACGTTCCTCGCCATCGGCCGAGACTTCGTCGGCTGCGGCCGGAGCAGGCGTCACAACCTTGCGCAGCGTCGGGCCAGCCATGCGGACGTCGTGCTCGTCGCGCGCCTGCGATTTCTTGCTTGCGGCGCGCGAGACGATGGCGTCGAGTTCGATCTGCGAGCACAGGCCGAGCGTCACCGGGTCGACCGGTTTGAGGTTCGGGGAGTTCCAGTGCTGGCGCGAACGCACGCTGTCGATGGTCGATTTGGTGGTGCCGATCAGCTTCGAGATCTGCGCGTCGGTCACTTCCGGGTGGTGACGCAGGAACCAGGCGATGGCGTCCGGGCGATCCTTGCGGCGTGAGACCGGCGTGAACCGGGCGCCTTTCTTCTTGGCTTCCGGAACGTTGGCGTGTTTCAGCGGCGGCATCTGGAGCGTGTAGGTCTTGTCAGTCTCGCCCTTGCTGATCTCTTCGCGGGTCAGTTCGCCCGAAGCCACGGGGTCGGCGCCGCGCATGTTCTCGGCGACTTCGCCATCAGCGATGCCCTTCACCTCGAGCGGGTGCAGTTCGCAGAATTCAGCGATCTGTTCGAAGGTCAGCGTTGTGTTGTCGATCAGCCAGACGGCTGTCGCTTTTGGCATGAGGATTTTGGCCATGTGCGCCTCGTAGTCCTGAAAAGGAAAAACCCGGCGCTTAGGCCGGGTTTCTCGGAATTGTCGAGAATGGGAAGTAGTCCTGAGCGTCGCTGATATAATTCAGGTTTTCCCCGTTGTGAACCTCAAACCGGGGGGAGCTACCCCCCGGAATCAAGGCGTTAGGCCACAACCTGCAGAATTATTTTGCCGGCGTGGTCCGCAGCCTCCATTTTGGCATGCGCGGCGTCCGCCTCGGCAAGGGAGAAAACGCCGCTGACCTGGGGCCGAAACGTGCCCCCCGCGATCCACGGCCAGACGTTTTTGACCACCCCTTCGGCCAGCATGGCCTTGTGGGCGTCGGTGCGGATCCGGAGGGTCGAGCCTGACACCGATATGCGCTTCAGCATCAGGCGGGTGAGGTCGCCCTCGATCCGCGAGCCCTGGAGGAAGGCGATGTAGGACAGGCGACCCAGATCCTTGAGGATGGTGAGGTTCTTCTCGAAATACGGCTTGCCGACCATGTCGAGCACGACATCGACGCCGCCTTCATCGCGCACGATGGCCTCGAAATCTTCCGTTCGGTAGTTGATCGCACGCTTGGCCCCCAGGCTCTCGCAGAGGCGGCATTTCTCGTCTGTGCCGGCGGTGGCGTAGACGGTTGCGCCCCAATTGCTGGCAAGCTGGATCGCGGTCGTACCGATGCCACTTGCGCCGCCATGGACGAGGAAAGCCTCGCCGGGCTTGAGCTGGCTCATATAGAA